>CACXFT010000052.1 GCA_902767045.1 uncultured Prevotellaceae bacterium
GCGGGGCATGATAGGGGTAGCCAGCCATTCCTATGGCTGGAGGAAATGGATCCACCATTCACGGCGTGCCTTTAGGTACGCAACACATGTGAACAGGCGGATTGCGTTGCGTACCTAAAGGCACGCCCAATAAACCACACCTATCGCCCTTCCAGCCATAGGAATGGCTGGCTACCCCTATCTGATGCCTATGGCATCATCTGATGAATGAATATTCACTTGCGAAAGTTTAATAAACTAACTATGAAACTACTATATTACATTGTCTTATCCATTTGGTATACGCTCTCGCTGCTCCCGCTGCGCGTGCTCTATGTGGTGAGCGACGGCATCTTCCTGTTGCTGTATCATTGCGTGGGCTATCGCAAAAAGGTGGTGCGCAAGAACCTCACCGCCTCGTTTCCTGAGAAGTCGGAAAAAGAGCTTAGGCAGATAGAGCGCGGGTTCTACCATTTCCTGTGCGACTACTTTGTGGAAACGCTCAAGCTGCGCACCATGAGCGAGCAGCAGATGCGCCGCCGCATGGTGTTCCGTGGAGTGGATGCCGTGAACAAGTGCATCGACGAGGGACAGTCGTGCGCCGTCTACTTGGGTCACTACTGCAACTGGGAGTGGATAACCTCGCTGCCGCTATGGGTATCGGCAAAAGGACAGTGCGGACAGATTTATCATCCCTTGGAAAACAAAGAGATGGACCGCCTGTTCCTGGAACAGCGCGAACGGTTTGGCGGGGTGTGCATTCCCATGACCGAAACACTGCGCTACTTAGCTCGCCTGCGGGCCGAGAAGCGCCCCACCATCATCGGCTATATTGCCGACCAGGTTCCCTTCTGGCGCAACATGCACCACTGGCGCACCTTCCTCTCCCACCCCGACACACCGGTGCTCTCGGGCTCAGAAGCCATTGCCCGACGCATGGACAATGCCGTGTTCTACTTAGACGTGCGCCGCACACGCCGCGGCTACTACGAAGCCGAGTTCATTCCCATCACCCGCAAGCCCAAGGAGATGCCCGAGTTCAGCATCACCGATGCCTATTTCGAGATGTTGGAGAAGAGCATACGCCGCGCCCCTGAGTTCTGGCTCTGGAGCCACAACAGGTGGAAGAGAACCAAGGAAGAGTTCCTGCAACGCTTCTATGTGGTGGGCACCACCATCTATGAATACCAGCACCGCCAACCCAAACCCGACGAACAGATCATCCGTCCGCATGGCATGAGTAAAGAATATCGCCGATGAAACCCTCTGCTTTCTGCTATAGCGTTTCGCATTTATCATTTATCATTTATCATTTAACATTTAGCGCAGCGCTTCTATCATTTATCATTTACTATTTAACATTTAGCGCAGCGCCATGCGCTGCCGCTAACCTGCAGTTAGAGCTCTACCAGATTTCGCACATCGACCTCGACGACGGACTGCCACACAACAACGTGAACCAGATGTTTGCCGACAGCAAAGGCTTTGTCTGGATTTCCACCTACGGAGGCGGAGTGGTGCGCTACGACGGCTACAGCTTCCGCCGGTTCCCTTTTGGCAGCGGAAACGAAGAAGAACCACAAGTGAACAGCGTGGCGTGCAAAGCCATCACCGAAGACACACACCACCGCCTGTGGATAGCCTACGACGAATACACCACGGTTGTAGACCTGCACACCATGAAACCCGTGGTGCCCCAATACGGCAACACCGACATCTCACGACAGCTCCGCAAACCCAGCACCAAGGTTTATTGCGACTCGAAGGGTGCCGTGTGGCAAATAACCACCGACAGCATCTTCCGCTACGAATTCAACCAACAGGGAGCAGTGGCTGCCATCTCGTCGTGCCGATACCAGAACAACACCCCCGACATTGCCATTGCCGACATTGACAGGAACGGCTCGGTGTGGTGCGCCGTCGACTACGGCATCTACCGACTGCTGCCCGACAAAGACAAACTGCTCAAACGCGAAATAGACCCTTCCCTGCGCACGCTTCAGCACCTTTTTGTTACCGCCATGCTGAAGCGCGAAAACACCGTTTGGATTTCCACCAACAACGGACTTTTCTCCTACCATCTTTATTCCCGTAGCCTGCAAAGCTATCACCACACCGACAATGAAGGCTCACTGCCACACAACTTCACCACATCGCTTGCACTGAGCACTGCCGGAAAGCTGCTTGTGGGAACACTACGCGGAATTGCCGTACTGAACAGCGACGAACAAACCTTTCTCTCCTGGTCGAGCAACAACACCCATTCGCCGCTGCCAAGCGACTTCATCCATTGCATGACCTACATCAACGGACAACTTTGGGTGGGCACCGAAACGGCTGGCATCGTGAAAATCTCTCCCCGCCCGCTCATCCTTTCTAATTTCACCCCCCCCCGTATCGGTCATTAACCATCTTTCACCCGTGAATGCCATGTATGCCGATGCAACGGGAACCCTGTGGGTTGGCTCGGTAGACGGTGGAATGAGCAGGCGCGATTCCGAAGGCAACGTTTTACACTGGAACACACACAACTCTCTTCTCTCTCACAACACAGTTTCGGCACTAACCCCCGATAACCAAGGTTATCTGTGGATTGGCACCTGGGGCGGCGGACTGAACGTTACCTCCCTGAGCGGCCATCCCTCCATCAACCCAGTGCAACTGCCCGAGCCTTTCCGCTCACAATGCAGCTACATTGGGGCCCTGGCCTACGACAAGCACACCCATAACCTGTGGGTGGGCTGCAACGAGGGCATCTTTGTATATAACACCCTCACGCGAAAAATGGCTGTCCCCTTTGAAGGCAATCAGCAAATAAGAGGTTGCATTGGAGCACACATCGACCGCCACGGACAACTTTGGATGGGGTGCATCACGGGTGTGTGCGTTGTAGACCTCAAGAAAGGGCCCAACCAAAAAGGCTATTACCACTACCGACGGTTGCGCAATAAACTCGACCAACCACAATCAAACATCACCGACAAGATAACCTGCTTTTGCGAAACACGCAACGGCACCCTGTGGTTGGGTTCAAACGGATATGGACTCTACCGGCGCAGCGTCGACCCGAAGACGGGAAAAGAGCTGTTCACCGTGCTCACCACCGACCACGGTCTTGCCAACAACGCTGTGAAAGGCATCGTAGAAGACGAGCAGGAACGCCTGTGGATAACCACCGACAACGGACTTTCGGTTTACAACCCTCGCACGCGTACATTTAATAATTATGGCCGCACCGACGGATTGCTCAGCAACCAGTTCTACTACAACTCTGCCATTGCGGGCCCCGAAGGCAACATCTACTTAGGGAGCATGCTCGGAGTGACCCAAATAAAAGGAGAGAACCATGCCGAACAAACACCCCACCTCACCTTCACCCGCCTCACCGTCGACAACCAAGAAGCAATGGCAGGCAGCGGCTATCTCGATGCCGACATCAGCGAAGCTTCAACCATCCGCATCCACGAAGCAGTGAAATCGTTGGCCATTGAGTTTTCTTCACTCTGCTATACCGGCGAAAACCATGGCCACTATCGCTACCGCATGAAGGGATTCGAGAAAGAATGGAACACACTGAAACCAGGCGAACACGCTGCACGCTACACCAATCTGCCCCCCGGCCGCTATACCTTTGAGGTGAGTTTCACCACCGGCGAAAACGACAAAAAAGAAAACACCATTTCCATTGAAGTGGTGGTGAAGCCTTATTTCTGGAAAACCTGGTGGTTCATTCTGCTCTTAGCCCTCGCCCTGGCTGGCCTAACCGTATGGCTCTATCAGCTACAGGCCCGTTGGCTGCGCCGCAACGAAGCCGAAAAACTTATTGCCCCCGTGATGCGCATTCTGGAAGAAGAGGAAACACCCGACATGCTGCAACAGCGCATCAAGAACATGCTCGACAACCACCAGCATGTGAAACAGAGCGTTCACCGCAGCACCGAGGAAACCAAACACCAAAACACCGACGAACAGAAGAGCTTCTTAGAGCGCACCACCGCCATCATGGAGCAAAACTACATGAACAGCGACTTCGGCATCAGCGAGCTGGCCGAAGCCCTGGGCATGAGCAAGAGTCTGCTGTCGAAAAAACTCAATGCCGACACCGGCCTGAGCAGCGGACAGTTCATCCGCAACTATCGGCTCAACGTTGCCCGCAAGCTTTTGCTGGAAAATTCTGCCAACCGCAACATCTCTGAGATAGCTTTCAAGGTGGGCTTCAACGACCCGAAGTATTTCACGCGTTGCTTCAGCCGACACTACGGACAATCGCCAAGCACCTACACCGAAGAGGGGAAAAGTGGATAGAAAGCCTAAAAGATATAGGTTTGTCCACCCTAAATATCATTTTGTCCACCCCGAATGTTACCATAAATGTTACCTTTGCGACAAATATCTATCAATAATTTTACTAAATTCTAATAACTAAACAAAAATGCAATGAGAAAACAAGTATTGTTCTCTGTCATGTTGTGCATGGGTGCCATGGGTGGGCTCACACTGAGTCCCACTCCTGCCATGGCCGCTGTGACGCAGCAGACCATCAAGGTCAGCGGCCAGGTCGTTGACCAAGAGGGAGAGCCCCTCATTGGTGCCACCATCAAGGTGAAGGGCACGCAGGCGGGAGTTGTTACCGACTTCGATGGTAACTTCTCGGTAGATGTTGCCGGCAACGGCACCCTTGTTATCAGCTACATCGGTTACAAGGAAATGGAAGTGGCCGTGAACGGCCGCACCGACCTTGGCCAGATTCAGCTGGCATCCGACGACAACGTGCTCGACCAGGTGGTTGTGGTGGGTTACGGTACTCAGAAGAAGGCCGACCTCACCGGTTCGGTATCTATTGTGAACGCCGAGGAGCTGAAACGCGTTTCCAACTCCAACATCTCCACCATGCTTGAAGGTAAGGTGTCGGGTGTGCAAATCACCTCCGACGGTCAGCCCGGTGCCGACCCCTCTGTGCGCATTCGTGGTATCGGTTCGTTCGGCAGCACCGCTCCTCTCTACGTTATCGACGGTGTGCCCATGGGAACCACCATCCGCGACTTCTCTCCTAACGACATCGAAACCATCCAGGTGCTCAAAGATGCATCGGCAGGTGCCATCTACGGTTCTCGTGCCGCTAACGGTGTGATCATCATCACCACCAAGAACGGTAAGAAAGACCAACCCCTGAAGGTCGACTATAAAGGCTACTTCGGTGTAGACTGGATTCCCAGCGACACCTACGACGTGATGGATGCCAACCAATACAGCCAGTATCTGGGTGAGGCCTGCGCCAACTCCAACACACCTCTGGCCGGCGGTTACAGCCTCGACCCCACAACGGGCAAGTATCGTTTCATGGACAACACCAACACCGACTGGTTCAAGGAAGTGTTCAAAACCGGTATTCGCCAGAACCACAACGTGAACTTCAGCGGCGGTGGTGCTCACAATACTTATAATGTAGGTCTCGACTACTTCAAGCAGTCGGGAACACTGAAGGGTGCCGGACCAAACTACGAGCGTTACACCGCCCGTGTGAACAACACCATGGAAACCAAGTTCATCAATTTCCGCACCAGCGTTGTCTACTCTCACTCCGACCAAGACGGTATGGCCAGAGCTAATACCGACCCAGAGTTTCTTCAAGGCTTGTACGGGGCTAACGTCCCTATTCTCGAAAACGTCCTGACCATGCAACCCACTATTAAAGCTTACGATGAGAACACCTGGGTGCTCGACGACATGGTAGGCTCTGCCAGCAGTTATAACTACGACTCGTATGGTTATGGAACTTACTACGACACCATTCATGGTGACATCTCTGCCAGGAACCCCTTGCTGTACAACAATCTTCTCACGCGTAACACCATCGTAGACCGCGTGGTGGCCACCGGTTCGGCCGACGTTGACCTGCTCAAGATGCTTGGCCTCAACAGCAAGAACCACAAGCTTTCCTACAAGCTGAACCTCTCTTACAGCAAGACCTACGCAAAAGACAAGACCTGGGTGTCGGCATGGATTCAGTCGAACCGTGTGTACCTCGACAAGTCGAACGAGCGTCTCGACAAGAACTCGCGCATGTATAGCGACTTCCTCATCGAGAACACGCTCACCTACGATGGCACCATCGGCAAGCACCATGCCAACTTAGTGGTTGGCCAAACCTATCAGGAAGAGCATGACGACGTGCTCAACGGATGGGGTCTCAACTTCTCGGAGCCTTATTACCTGCAGCTGCAGAATGCTTCAAACCGCTACTCCAGCTCAACTGAAGGCCAGCACGGCATTGCTTCTTACATCGGACGTTTGAACTACGACTACGATGGCAAGTATCTGTTCTCGGCAGTGCTCCGTCGCGACGGTAGCTCTCGTCTGGCCAAGAACATCCGTTGGGAAACCTTCCCCTCAGTATCTGTTGGTTGGCGTTTCGACAAGGAGAAATTCTTCCCCATCGACCTGAACGTTGTGAACATGTTTAAGATTCGCGCAAGCTATGGTGAACTGGGTAACGAGGCTGCCGTGGGCAACTATGCCCGCCTTGCCACCCTTGCCCGCAACAACATGACCTATTCGTTTGGCAATGTGCCCATCACGGGTTCGGCCATCTCTACCTTCGTGAATGCCAACATTGCCTGGGAGCGCAAGAGAACCAGCAACGTGGGTATTGACCTGGCCATGTTCAACAATCGCTTGGAATTCACTGTTGAGTGGTATAAGAACAAGTCGGAAGAACTTCACTACAATGTGCCCATACCCGCCAATGCCGGTGTTGCCAACACCAGCGTAACCATGAACGCCGCCTCGATGGAGAACAGCGGTTTCGAGTTCTCGGCAACCTACCGCAACAACGACCACCCCTTGAAGTGGCAGGTGAGCGGTAACCTGAGCACGCTGAAGAACAAGGTTACTTCGCTTGGAATTGGCACCGATAACTACACCAGTGGAACTAATACTACTAAGGTGGGCGACGAAGTGGGTAAGTTCTATGGCTGGCAGTACGGCGGCATCATCCGCAACCAAGAACAGATGAACCAACTGAACGAGCTGGGCCGCGTTACCCACAACAATGCCGAGATTGCCAAGCAGCAGGCCAACCCCGCCTACGCTCCCGACCTCGTTGCCGAGGGTGGCTGGACCTATCAGCAAGGAGCCAACGTGGGCGACTGCTGGTACTACGATACCAACGGCGACGGCCGTGTGGATGCCAGCGACCAGGTTGATTTGGGCAGCGGTCTCCCCAAGGTAAACTTCGGTATCAGTGCCCGCTTAGAGTATAAGGGCTTCGATCTGGCCATCTCCACCTACGGTGCCCTCAACTACCATGTGGCAGATGCCATCTACAACACCCTGAACTCTTGCTACGGTCCCGGCAACAAAGATACCAACCTGGCAGGTGCCAACCGCTGGAGCGCCGACGGACTGAACTACATCAGCGACGTGCCCCGCACCTATTACAGCAGCAATGCTACGCTGGCTTGGAACGACCTGTTCAGCTCGCGCAAGATTCAGAACGCTGCCTACTGGAAGATTGCCAACATCGAACTGGGCTACAACTTCCCCGACAAGTGGTTCAAGGGCGTAATCACTGGCGTGCGTGCCTACATTTCTGCTCAGAACGTCTACACCTTCACCAAGTATAAAGGTTACAATGTAGACTATGCCGGAGGCACTTTCTCCCCGGGTGTTAACTTCTGCTCATATCCCAGTGCACGCTCCTTCATGGGCGGTGTGATGCTGTCGTTCTAAGCGAATCATTTGAACACATCAATTTAAGACAGAACTATATGAAACTATATAAATTTTCACTTGCCCTGATGTTGGGCCTCGGCACACTTACCTCGTGCAACGATAAGTTGGAACTCGACAACCCCAACGAGCAGACAACTGCAAACTTCGGCAACTCGGTCGACGACCTTGAAGAATGCGTCATCGCCTGCTACAACCACATCCGCATGGAGGGCACCTACGCACGCGTGGGATATAATATAGATGTGACCCGCGCCGATGAGGTGTGGAATTCCTCACAGGTGTGGTATTTGCCCTTCGACGACATGAACGACCCTGTTACCGACGATATCAACCAGTGGTCGTGGCGCGACTGGTACTACACCATCAATGTAACCAATTTCATTCTCTCGCGTGTGGGCGAAGATAATGCTTCGCTCTCCGACCGCCTCAAGCGCATCAAGGGTCAGGCTCTCTTCATTCGCGGACTGGCCTACTACAACCTGGCCGGTTACTACCAGAACCCTGCCCTCATCACCGACTACAGCCAGTATTCTACACTCAATGGTCTTTATGCCGCTAACCATGCTGAGGGCGATACAGACGGCAATGCACAGTACGAGCGCGTGCTCGACCAGGTAGAGAAAGACTTCTTGGAAGCCATCGACCTGCTGCCCGCCAAAACAGAAGGCGGCCAGTGGAGCAAGGGCCGTGCCACCAGCGGTGCTGCTGCCGGCTACTATGCCCGCGCACTGATGATGCGCCACAAATACAGCGAAGCCCTCGTGGTGCTGAAGAACATTATGAGTGCTGCCGACGGCGGTAACGAACTCTATGGCGAATACAAGCTGATGGACAACTTCGGTGCCAACTTCCAGGAAGGTCCCGACTTCGAGAACAACGACGAGAGCATCTTCGAGGTGCAGTTCCTCGACCTTGAGTCGCAGGGTACCGACGACGAGTGGACACCGGTGAACACCAGTGCCAACGCCACACAGGGCCACGCCATCGAGAGTAACTATGGCCCCGGCGACTTTGGCGGCTGGGCCGACCTCTCCGTTTCTCCCTGGCTCTACAACCTCTATAAGGCCGAAACCACTACCGACGGTTCGCTCGACCCGCGCCTCTACTGGACGGTGGGCACCTACGAGCCCGCTTGGGACAACGGCCCCGCCAATGGCTATGGCAACGTATGCTATACGACCAAGATGACTGCCGACAACATGGTTGTCACCAACAACGGCTTTGGCGGTCTGCCCATTGCCAAGAACACCAACCTGCGCACCGGCATGTACGACAAGGTTGTACAAGGTTTGCACTGCGGTATCAACCTGCGCCTGATGCGCTACAGCGACGTGCTGCTGCGTGCCGCAGAGTGTGAGAACGAAATCAGCGGTCCCACTGCCGATGCCTTCAAGTGGATCGACAAGGTGCGTGCCCGCGCCGGCTTGCGCCCCCTCGACCAAAGCAAGTTCAACACCGCCGACAAGCTGTTCGAACAGATTGCCAACGTGGAGCGCCCGAAGGAGTTCGGTTGTGAGTTTGGTCGTGGCTTCGACCTCATCCGCTGGGGATTCTTCTATGCTGCCGACCGTCTCGACCAGCTGCGCCAGCACGCCGCTGTGAACTTCTGGACCAAGGCCAACTACGACAAAGGAGAATATACCTACACCCCGAAAGACCCCGTAGACTACAGCAGCTGCTCGAAGAGTTCGTATGATACATACGTGCAGGGCCACGAGTTCCTGCCCATCTTCCAGGGAACCCTCAACGACAACCCCAACCTGGTGGGCAACTCGGCCAACAACAGCTCGAGCAACGCTTCGTGGTTCCGCAGCAAAGGCTGGACAATACATCCCGTGGTGAACCTCTAAACAAGGGAAATAGTAAAAAATAAAAAGTAAAAAAAAGAGTAGATTATGAAAAATCTCAATAAAATAACATCCGTGTTCAGCTCGGCAGTCTTTGCACTGCTGCTGCTGACAGGCTGTGAGGGCAGTGACCTCTACAACTTGGTTACCCCCGACTGGCTTTCTGAAAGAGCCGACTCCATCGCCAACAGCAAGGGCGGCGGCGAGGAAGAGCTCGTAGGCATGGAGGAAGACGTTTACACCGTTGGTGCAGCCGACTTCTCTACCGGCTGGTGGCAACAGTTCTCTAAGTACTATCAGATTGACGAAGGCGAAAAGTGGAACGGAGTGTTCAACCTGAGCATCAACCCCAATGCTACCAACACCTACAAGAACTTCGCCCTCATTCTCTGCAACGACGAAGACCGCGGTGCTGCCAACTACAAAGAGTATGGTGCCATCCGTTTCGACAACCAACCCAGTGGTAACTCTGAGTGGGGCGACTATATCGACCGCAGCTTGGTGGAGAGTAACCTCACCTTTGGTTCCGACACCGATGCCGGCGTAGACAAGCTGGGTGGCCGCGTGGTGCTCACCATCGACCGTTCGAAGGTAGACACCTTTATGGTGAAGATTACCAACGGAACCGTAACGAAAACCTATCTGCAGCCCTCTAAGTTAGAGAACCTGAATGCCGACGGAGCCAACACCAAGATGCGTGCCTTCTTGGTTCCCGAGGGTTCGTGCATCAACTTCCTGCAGTCGAACATCGAACCGATTGGCGGCTTCACTTCGGCAGAAGACAAGAACCCGCTGTCGATGACGTTCAACAACCTGCCGAAGAAGGTGCTCGTGGGAACCAGCTTCGCCGAAGCTATTGCCAACCTCACTGCCACCATACAGTTCGAGCAGGAAGTAACGAAAGAGGTATCGGCCAGCGAGCTTCAAATCCAGCTGCTCACCAACATGAGTCAGGTGGGCGAACAGCGCTTCCTTGCCATCTACAACAAAACCTACAAAGGCGAGAACTGCGACTCTGTGATTACTGCCGTGGGCACCTTCCAGGTGGTAGAGCCTACGTCGTTCAAGGTTGTTGGTAATATTGACAACACCACTCCTTGGTGGACAGCCTTCTCAGACGACATCAAAGTTGGTGCAAAAGAAACCTTTGTAAGCACCTTCACCAACTACACCAACGGTGCAGCCAACTGGAACAACTTCCTGGTGGTGCTTCGCAAGGCAGATAAAACTGAATATGGCGTGATGCGTGCCGACAACTTCGGATGGGGCGCTGGCTATGACGGCATTGCCACTGCTTCTTTCGAAGAAGGACGTGACTGGGCAGCATGGCTGGCAGCCATGGATGGAGCCAAGGTTACCACCTACATTACCAACAATGGCGATGGAACAGCCGATGTGAAGGCTGTCATGTTGGGCAGCGACGGCAAAACCTATACACAACAGTATACAGGCATTGGCGGAATTGATCCTAACGACTTCTACTTCTGCTTCACCATTGAGAAAGGCCACCTGGAATTTGACAATGTTCTTGGCGAAATTGACAACTCCACAGGCTGGTGGGCTGCACATTCAACCAACATCACCGTTCCGAGAGGCATGACCTACACCACTCGGTTCAGGAACTTCACAAACGGTCTTACCAACTGGAACAACTTCCTGGTGGTGCTCACCAAAGCCGACAACAGCGAATACGCTGTGATGCGTGCCGACAACTACGGCTGGGGAGCAAGCTACGAAGGCGTTGCCACAGCAAGCATCGAGAATGGACGTGACTGGGATGCATGGCACAATGCCATGGACGAAGCCCTGGTAACGGTGTCTGTCACCAACAACGGCTCAAGTGCCAATGTGAAGTGTGTAATCGTTGGCAACGACGGTGTCACCTACCACCAGAACTACACCGGCATCAGCCCCATCGACGCTAACGACTTCCGCTTCCGCTTCACTTGCGAAGGTTCACATCTTGTGTTCGAGTAAGCCGCGTTCTTTAACAAATCAAGTCAACAAAACTTAAATCAATCATAGTAAATTATGAACAAGCAAAATATCAAATACTGGATGATGGCAACCGCCTGCGTGGGATTGCTCACTACCGCTACAGGTTGTAGCGACGACGATCACCCCGACAAGTCGATTCCTGCTATTCCCCAGGTAAGCACGCCTGTTGTGAGCGACACACAGGTGCTGGGCCCGGCTAACCTGCAGCGCGTCGTCGTCCACGACCCCAGTGTGGTTTACGATCCCTCTTCTTGGTCGTACTATATCTTCGGCTCTCACCGTGCCGTAGCCAAGTCGCCCAACCTCATGTCCTGGAGCACCGTAAACGTGCCCTGGGGCAAGAATGGCGTGAGCGGCGTGGGCAACGATGTGGCCTTCACCGAACCCGAAGTAACCAGCGTTACCCAGAATGGCCATACCTACACCCTGCCCGCCTTCAATGCCATGGCATGGTCGGCCAAGGGCAATGCCAGCTACAACATCGACGGCAACATGTGGGCACCCGATGTTATCTATAACAAAGCCATGCAGAAATGGTGCATGTATATGAGCATCAACGGCGATGCCTGGTATTCGAGCATCGTGCTGCTCACCAGCGACTACATCACCGGTCCCTACACCTATCAGGCTCCGGTGGTCATCAGCGGTTTCTACGATGGTGACAACTATAAGGAGACCGACCTGCACCTGGCCATCAACAACGGCGACTCGCTGCAGGCGCTGCCCGCACGCTATGCTGCACCCTGGGCCACCACCGATAAGCCCAGCTATCCCAACTGCATAGACCCCTGCGTGTTCTACGACGAGCAGGGCAAGCTGTGGATGAGCTACGGTTCGTGGAGCGGCGGTATCTTCATGCTCGAACTTGACGAGGCCACCGGCCTGCGCGACTACACCGTGAGCTACGCAACCAACGACACCTCCGATGCCTACTTCGGCAAGAAGATTGCCGGCGGCTACTACGCTTCGGGTGAGGCCAGCTACATCGAATACATCGGTGGCTACTACTGGCTGTTCATGTCGTATGGCGGCTTCGATGCTGCCGGCGGCTACCAGATGCGCGTGTTCCGCTCTGAGAATCCCGACGGACCGTATGTTGACAGCAAGGGCAGCAGCCCAGTGTTCAGCAGCTACCTGCTCAACTTCGGTGCCAATGCCAACGATGGCAACCGTGGTGTGAACATCTTCGGTGCCTACGGCGAATGGGGCGGTCAGGCTGTTGGTGCATGGAGCGAGCGCTCGCAGGGTCACAACTCAGTGATTGCAGCTCCCGACGGTCGTGCCTACGTTGTTTACCACACCCGCTTCCAGGATCAGGCCGAAGGTCACCAGGTGCGCGTTCACCAGCTCTACCTGAACGAAGACAACTGGTTAGTTGCAGCTCCCTTCGAGTACACCGGCGAGGTGGCCAAGACAGCCGACATTGCTACCAAGCAGATTATTCCCACTGCCAACATCCCCGGCAACTACAAGCTGCTCATCCACAGATACAAGCTCGACAACGCTACTAAGGAATTGGCAACACCCATCGACATCGTGCTGAATGCCGACGGAACCGTGAGCGGTGCCCGCACCGGCACATGGTCAATCACAGAGGGCAAGAGCTACATCACACTCTCACTGGGTGGCAACACCTACAAGGGCGTGATCACACTCCAGACCTTAGAGCCCGACAATACCCAGGTGCCTGCTTTCAGTGCACTTGACAAAAACACCGGTATCACCGTGTGGGGTTATAAAGTTACCGAAGAATAGTCTCGCTAATATCCTAATTTGAAAACCGACAGGGAAATTCGCCGTGAGTGCGAGTTTCCCTGTTTTTTTGAAGCCCCCTAAGTTAGGGGGTTGGGGGTCTGTCTAAGCCCCCTAAGTTAGGGGGTTGGGGGGTCTGTCTAAGCCCCCTAAGTTAGGGGGTTGGGGGTCTGTGAAGTTACACGAACCACCCCTAACCCCTCCTTTATGAAAGGAGGGGACTACGAGA
>CACXFT010000053.1 GCA_902767045.1 uncultured Prevotellaceae bacterium
ATACCCGGACTCGAACCGGGGACCCACGCATTACGAATGCGTTGCTCTACCAACTGAGCCATATCGGCAAAAGCGAATGCAAAGGTATGTTTTTTTTCTCTAACCGCCAAATTTTTTCCTGTTTTTTTTGCTGTTCGTAAAAAAATCTCTATATTTGCCGCATGAAGAAATGGACAGTCTTTTTATTAATATATGCACTTCATGCAGTGCACACTTTGGCACAACGCCACGAAGTGCTCAACCCGAACATTGCTTCGGTTCAAGTGGTAGCCGGAACCGACTGGCTGCAAATGCCAGTGATAACACTCCATGGCGATAAGGTTATCAACATAGCGTTTGACGATCTCACACACGAGTACCACCGTTATATATATAAGGTGGAACATTGTGATGCCGACTGGACAGTATCGGATGATTTATTTGCAAGCGATTTCATGGAGGGGTTTGCCGACGGCATCTCGTTAGACAACTTAGAAGAGTCTATCAACACCAATGTGCTGTATACCCACTACAAACTGAAGATTCCCAACGAGCGTTGCCGGCTGAAACTGAGCGGCAACTACCGCGTTACCATCTACGATGAGAACAACAATAATGAAGAGGTGCTTAGGGTTTACTTCATGGTGGTGGAACCCGTTGTGGGTGTATCACTGAACGTAACACCCAATACCGACATGGGCATCAACGGCCGATTTCAACAAGTTTCTCTGCAAATGAATTATGGCCGGGGCATCAGGGTTACCGATTTTCAGCGTCAACTGCAAACGATGGTGCTTCAAAACGGACGGTGGGACGATGTGCGCCTTTTACCCAAGCCGCAATTCCTGAATGCCGATGGTGCACAATGGAGTCATTGCCGTGAACTCATTTTTGAGGGAGGCAATGAATACCGTAAATTTGAGATGCTCGACACCCACGACACGGGGTTGGGAATAGAGACGATGGAATGGGACGGAAGTGCCTATCATGCTTATCTGTGGCCCGACGAGCCCCGGCCCAACTATGTTTACGACGAGGATGCCAATGGTGCTTTCTACCTTCGCAACAGCGACAATTATGAAAACGACCGCACCTCGGAATATGTGCTTGTTCACTTCACACTGAAAGTGCCCAGGCAGAATGGAGACGTATACCTGAACGGCACCTGGACCAACGACTCTTTTACCGACAACTACAAAATGGAGTACGATGAGCAGGAAGAATGCTACACGGCGGTTGTGAGCATGAAGCTGGGGTATTATTCATACCAATATCTGCTTTTGAACGACGACGGCATAGCCCGCTTTCTGCCAACGGAAGGTAGCTTTTTCCAAACCGAAAACCAATATCAGGCGCTCGTCTATTATAGAGGGAACGGCGACCGCACCGACCGATTGGTTGGATACCAACAAGTGAGTTATAAGTAGGTGCGGGGGGGGGGGCGAGAGTTATTGAATGGTTTCACATTCGATGATGAGCACTTTTTTTGTATCGGGCGAAACCTTGAACCGGTTGTCGGTTCGTTCGCCCACCAACCAAACAATGCTTCCGTTGGCAGAGGTCACCACCAACTGCTTTTGTTTTTCAAAGATGCTTTTTTTGCGGTCGGTCAAGAAATCACTAATAAGCTTGCTTCCCGTCATGCCGAAAGGAACAAAGCGGTCGCCGGTGGCAGCATGGCGTATGGTAAGCGGAAACTGAACAGATGCGGCATCGAGCATGGCCATGTTTGGTTGTTTCGAAACGGAGAAGTCGCAGCCACGCTCCACCATCGCAACACGAAACCTCACAGCTGGTGAAAAAACATAAGTTCCCTCTTCAGGAATGCGAAGACTACGGCTGCAATGTGCCAAGTTGTTACTATCTAATTCTTTAATTATCAGTTCATCCCTATTCACAGTCACGCAGTGAGTTTTGCTCTTCCACATTCTTCCGCTGCGGTCATTCGATAAAGCCGCAATCTGTTTCACCTGTGCCGGGGTGAAGCCTTTGCCGGAGAGAAGCGAAAAGAGAAGCAGTTCGGGCGATGAACCACGTCGAAGCAGCTGAAGACTATACACACCATTGCCCCTGCGGGATTGAGCGATGGCATTCTGCACGGTTTCATCAAGCACCTTGGAAGCGCCGTCCATGTATTCAGCCATGGAAACAATGGCTGCATCTACCGACGGATTCAATGTGCGCAACATAGGCAACACCTCTAATCGAACTTTATTGCGCATGACATCAGCAACAAGATTGCTGCTGTCGGTAACAAAGCGTTGCCCTCTCCCACCCGACTGCACATCGTTGATGGAACCAAGAAACTGCACGATTTCAGCCCGAGACACACCAAGCAATGGTCGCAAAATAAAGCCATTGCGCGGGTGCATGCCAGTGAGTCCCTTAATGCCCGTTCCCCGTAGCATGTGCATGATAACCGTTTCCACCTGGTCGTCTTGATGATGAGCCACACATACGCCACTTGCTCCCAAATCGTTGCGCAGTTGTTCGAAATATCGGTAGCGAAGCTCTCTTGCCGCCATTTCCATGCTCACATGATGTAGGCTGGCATAGGCGCGGGTATCGAAGTGAATGCGATGAAACGGTATATTCTTTGCAGCGCACAAGCCAAGGCAGAAATGCTCGTCGCGAAGAGACTCTTCACCCCGCAGGTTGAAATTGCAATGAGCAGCCTCAACCTGATATCCCAGCTCACATAGCGCCAACAAAAGTGCAACACTATCGGCACCACCGGAAAGAGCCACCAGATATTTGTCATGAACAGAAAGAAGTTCATGCGATTCGATGAAACCGGATAATTTGTGCAGAAACTGCTTGGCCGCCTTGTTTTCCATAGCAGTTACTCTACATAAAGCACCAGTCCCTTGAGGTATTCGCCCTCGGGATGGTAGATGTTCACGGGATGGTCGGCAGGCTGATGCAGTTGATGCAGGATGCGCACCTTGCGGTTAGCCTGCGCCGCTGCGGTGAAAACGGCATTGCGGAAATTATCTTTGGTAACCACCTGCGAACAACTGAAGGTAAACAACACCCCACCTTTTTTTATAGCTTCGAACCCCTTCACATTCAGTCGGGTGTAGCCCTTCAGTGCATTATGAAGGGCGGCGCGATGCTTGGCAAAAGCCGGCGGGTCGAGAACGATGAGGTCATATTTCTGACTGTTTGCATCAAGATATTTGAAAGCATCCTCACAGAAAGCCTGATGTCGGGAGTCGTTGGCAAAATTCAGTGCCATGTTTTTGTTGGTGAGGTCTATGGCTTTTGCACTGCTGTCAACGGAGTGAACAAGGGCGGCCCTTCCTCTCATGGCATAAACCGAGAAGCCGCCCGTGTAGCAAAACATATTGAGCACACTTTTGCCGGCAGCATATTTTTCGAGCAGCGAACGGTTTTCGCGCTGATCGATGAAGAACCCCGTCTTTTGTCCGCGCAACCAGTCAACATGAAAGCGAAGACCGTTTTCGAGCGTAGTGTTTTCGTCGCTTCCCCCATAGATGAAACCATTCTCCTGTCCCAGTTCGGCTTTGAAGGGCAATGTTGTTTCGCTCTTATAATATACATTCTCTATGCGATGATTCATCACCTGCACCAGAGCCTCACAAATTTCTTGTCGGCACACATGAATGCCCACGCTGTGAGCCTGCATAACAGCCGTTTTGCCATAGCAGTCGATTACCAGTCCGGGCACATTGTCGCCCTCGCCATGCACCAGGCGGTATGTGGTGTTCAGGGGGTTATCGGCAATTCCCAATGCTATGCGCATGCGCAGTGCCGACTCCAAGCGTGAGCGCCAGAACTTCTGGTTGATGCAAACATCACGAAACGACAAAACCCTCACGGCAATAGAGCCAATTTGATAATGGCCCACGGCGATGAACTCGTTATCGGCAGTGATCACACGCACCACTTCGCCTTCTTCAATATGTGAATCGGCATGGTGTATGGCACCCGAAAACACCCAGGGGTGGAAGCGCTTGAGCGACTCTTCCTTTCCACGTTTCAGGTAAACAGATTTATATGTCATGTTCTTTGATTTGAATTTCAGGAATCACTTCCAGTTTGTAGTTGCCCGTAGCAACAAGCCTGTTAATTTCTTCATAAATGTTGATGCACGTCCAGGCATCGGTGGCCGCATAAACTTTCTGCTTATCGGTGAGTACATCGGCATCCCAGTTGGTGAGCCGCTGTCGTTTGCTTATTTTCTTTCCAAACAAATTAGCGTAAATCTTTTGCAGGCTCAAGTCTTCAATTCCAATTTTTCCAACCACGCTTTGCAAGTCGATGAAGTAGCCTGGCTTAAAGTTGGCACGCCGTTTGAGCGAAGCGAGGTCGTCGTGCCACGAAAGCCCAATCATTGGCACTTCGGTATTTTCCAACAATTGTTTGATAGAAGGTGTTATGCCGGTCATGTTCAGGCGGAAAAGGAAGCAGATGTCTTTCGATGAAACCTGCAATAACGACACTTTATGCATCTCTCCACGCCTGAACGACGGCCTTGTTTCCGTGTCAACGCCAAGAATATTCTGTGAGAGCAGATATCTCACCGCCTTTTCGGTTTCTCCCTCACTCATAATCACAACAATCCTTCCCGGAAAGGTTTCAATGGGCAAACTGGCAATATCGGCCTTGTTAAATTTGTTATAAATAGTCTTGAGCATCTTGATTTATCGCAATGAAAATGCAAAATTATAAAAAATAGTTGGTAAACTTGTAGGTTTGTGAGAATTTTCCACTATTTTTGCATGGAAAAATCAAAAACGCGAAACTTATGGCAAAGAAAAAGACTGAGCGCAAGCCCAAAAACTTTGGCGAAGCGGTCGGCATGAAGAATATATTCAACAACGAAACAACCGATTTCGTTTTAGGCACCATACTGTTGGCTTTGGCTGTATACACGCTCATTGCCATGTGTTCTTATTTGAGCACAGGGCCAGCCGACCAAAGCTTTTTAGAAGACCTCAGGCCCGGTGAATGGCTCAACACCAAGCACGAGTTTCAGAACTATTGCGGGTCGGCAGGTGCTTTGTTGTCATACTATCTGATTACAACAAACTTCGGGTTGCCGGCGTTTATCATTCCCGTATTCATTTCGCTGGTCGGACTGTGGCTGATGAATATCTACAGGGTGAACCTGCTGAAGTGGTTCCTGAGTCTAACCATCACCATGCTGTGGTGTTCTGTGGCATTTGCAAAATTTCTGAGTCCGCTGATGGGAGAGCAGGTCTATAACGCCGGAGGCAATCACGGCTTGTTTTGCGTTCAGCAAATAGAAAATGTGGTTGGCCCTCCCGGGCTTACCGCCATATTGATTGTGGCTGCCCTTATCTTCCTCATCTACCTGAGCGCCGAAACCATTGACCTCATTCGAAAATCGCTCAACCCGGTGAAATACCTCACATCAAAAGTTAAATTCACACTCACCAACAGCTTAAACGCCAAGGCCGAAGAGAACGGCGACGAAACCGATCAGCAAGAGGAGGCAATCGCGGCTGCACCTGACCAAGTAAACACTGTTACCGCTCAAGCCACAGAAACTGAGCAGCCGTCGCCCGTGCTCGACCTCACGGAGATGCCTGAAGACAACAGTCCCAAGGAAAGCAACGAGCAAGCCACCCCCACCGAGCCACCCCTTACGGTGGATGTTGCCCAAGAAGACGAGAAAGCCAAGGGAAAGCGCCCCACTGTTGACGAGATTATGAGCACACCCATCAACCCGCGCGAACCTTTCCTCAGCTATAAGTTCCCGCCTCTGAGCCTGCTGCAGAAATACGACGACGGGGGCAAGGTGAACATCGACATGGACGAAGTGAAGAGCAACAACCAGCGAATTATTGAAGTGCTCAGCAGCTTTGGCGTGGAAATCAAGGGCATTAAGGCCACGGTGGGCCCCACCATCACGCTCTACGAAATTACTCCCGCACCGGGTGTAAAGATTTCAAGAATCCAGAACTTAGAGAAAGACATTGCCCTGAACCTTGCCGCACTGGGCATAAGAATTATTGCCCCCATGCCCGGCAAGGGAACCATTGGCATTGAGGTGCCCAACAAGAACAAGTACACCGTTTCGATGGAAAGCATCTTGAACACCAAGAAATTCCAAGAAGCCAAGATGGAACTGCCCATTGCACTGGGAAAAACCATCACCAACGACGTGTTCATGGTAGACCTGGCCAAGATTCCGCACCTGCTGGTGGCCGGTGCCACCGGTCAGGGTAAGTCGGTGGGCCTGAATGCCATCATCACATCGCTGCTCTACAAGAAACATCCCAACGAACTGAAGCTGGTGCTCGTAGACCCGAAGAAGGTAGAGTTCAGCATCTACTCGCCCCTTGCCGAACACTTCATGGCCACGCTGCCTGAAAACGAAGAAGAACCCATCATCACTGATGTGAGCAAAGTGGTGCGTACACTCAACTCGCTGTGCAAGCTCATGGACACCCGCTACGACCTGCTCAAACAGGCCCGTGCCCGCAACGTGAAAGAATACAACGAGAAATTTGTGAACCACCAGCTTCCCCTTTCCAAGGGACACAACTACATGCCCTACATTGTGGTGGTGATTGATGAGTTTGGCGACCTGATTATGACAGCCGGCAAGGAAGTGGAACTTCCCATTGCCCGCATAGCACAGCTGGCCCGCGCCGTGGGCATACACATGATTATTGCCACACAGCGACCCACCACCAACATCATCACCGGCACGATTAAAGCCAACTTCCCCGGCCGCATGGCCTTCCGTGTGATGTCGCAAATAGACTCGCGCACCATTCTCGACCAAAAGGGTGCCGACCAGCTGGTGGGGCGTGGCGACATGCTCATGCTGGTGGGCAACGACCCCGTGCGCGTACAATGTGCATTCGTTGACACACCCGAGGTGGAGCGCATAGCCAAATATGTGCAGGAACAGCCCGGACCGGTGGAACCCATGGAACTGCCCGAACCCAATGCCGACGAAGGTGGCGGTGGCGCAGGTGGCGGTCAGGTTGACAGCCATTCGCTCGACCCCTTCTTCGAAGAAGCTGCACGCGCCATTGTAACAACCCAGCAAGGAAGTACCAGCATGATTCAGCGCCGCTTCTCGATTGGCTACAACCGCGCCGGCCGACTGATGGACCAGCTCGAGAAAGCAGGCATTGTGGGACAGGCCAACGGAGCAAAGCCCCGCGATGTGCTCATCACCGACGAGAACTCGCTCAACAACCTGCTTTCTGCGCTACGCTAAATGATAAATGAGGCGCGGCGCGGCGCGGCGCTAAATGATAAATGATAAATGATAAATGATAAATGAGGCGCTACGCTAAATGATAAATGATAAATGATAAATGATATAACAACTTTTAAGATGATGAAAAAGATTATTCTTTCACTACTCATAGTGTTGCTCACGGCTGTGGGTGCCCATGCCCAAAATGCTGCCGGAGCAAAGAAAGTGCTCGACAAGGCTGCCAGCATTGTCGGGCGCAAAGGTGGGGCTTATGCCACCTTCTCACTGGCAAGTCCAAAATATGGCAACACTCAGGGAACCATCGCCATCAAAGGCAACAAATTCAATGCACGCACAGGGGAGGCTATCATCTGGTTCAACGGACAAACTCAATGGACCTACATGAAAGCCACCGACGAGGTGAACGTGACCACACCCACCGAATCGCAACAGGCGGCCATGAACCCCTATAAGTTTATAACCATGTATAAGAGTGGCTTCAACCTTTCAATGACAACGAAAGGAAACAGCCATGTGGTTCACCTGACGGCCATCAACAAAAAGCGCAATGTGCAGGAGATGTATATCACCGTGAACAAGAAAACCAGTGTGCCCACGGAGGTGAAACTGCGGCAGGGCAGCAACTGGACAACGTTGAAGATTACCAGCTTTCAGGCCAAAGACCAGGCCGACCGTGTGTTTGTGTTCAACGCCAAAGACTTTCCAAACTCTGAAGTGATCGACTTGCGATGAACAGGCTCAGGCTTTACATAGAACTGCGGCATCACAGGCGGTTGGCCGAGAAACGGGCGCTCAACTTCAGTGAGAACCAAGTGGCCAAGTGGATTGTCATCATTTCTTCATCCATCATGGTTGTCTACCTGATGGGATTTGCCCTGATGTTCTCACTTTTGGTGAACAGCGACCGCACCATCATGCCGGTAGAGTTTATGACTGCCCTTGCCCCCTACCTGCTCACGATTGATTTCCTCATCCGCTTTCTTGCCCAGCAAACACCGGCGCAGCTCATGAAACCCTATTTGCTGCTGCCCATTCCGCGGCATGCCTGCATCGAATCGTTTGTGTTGTCGAGCATGCTCTCGTGGGGCAACTTGGTTTGGTTCTGGTTGCTGGTGCCCTACACCATCATGTCGGTTGTGTTCAGCGAAGGCATCGCCGTGTCGCTGAACTTTCTGTTGTTCTATTGGCTGCTGATTGTTGCCAACAGCCAATGGTATGCCATCGTGCGCACACTCATCAACAAGTCGATGCTCTATTGGGCCGTTCCCCTACTCTTCTATGCGCTTGTGTTCATGCCGGTGATTCTTCAGGCAGGAAAGGCCGAAGGATGGGAGAATATGTTTGAACTCTATGGACTGATGGGCACAGCCGTTAACAATGCCAATCCGCTCGCCTTGCTCGGTGCCATTGTGCTGGTTTGCCTTCTGGCATTTGTGAACAGACAAGTGCAATACCACCATATCTTTGCCGAACTTTCAAAGAGCGAAACAACCACCCTTCACCACGTGGCACAGATGAACTTTCTGGAACGCTTCGGCGAAATGGGCACATACCTGCAAATAGAAGTGAAATCGCTCTTGCGCAACAAAAACCCGCGAAAGAGTTTCATCTTTGCCACCTCCATCATTCTTTTGCTAACAGTGCTCATGCTGTTCACCGAAGTCTACGACAACCCGTATATGAAAAGTTTCTGGTGCATCTACAACTATCTGATCTACGGGTCTATGATGTTGCTGAAGGTGATGAGCTACGAAGGCAACTACATAGACCAGCTGATGATGCACCGCGAAAACATCCTCAGGCTGCTCCATGCGAAATACATCTTCTACAGCGTGCTGCTGGTTGTTCCGTTTCTGCTGATGCTGCCATTGGTGGCGAATGGCAAGTGGTCGATGCTGATGCTTGTTTCCTATGGCATCTTTACAGCCGGTTTCCAATATTTTGTTTTGTTTCAAATGGCAGTCTACAACAAGACCACGCTGCCCCTGAATGCCAAGCTCATGAGCAAAAACGGACTGGAAAACAACTACGTTCAGGTGATAGCCCAACTGGGCACGCTGGCCGTTCCACTGCTGTTTGTGAACCTGATTCAGCACCTGTGCGGCGAAACGGTTTCCTACATGCTGATGCTCACCATCGGAGGGGCGCTTATCGCGTTGCACCGGCTTTGGCTCAGAAACATCTACAACAGAATGATGAAGAAGAAATATGTGCTCATCGAAGGGTGGCACACATCAAGATAGCGAATCACTCACTTTAGAATGAACATGAAATACATAGCAATTATTCCGGCGCGCTACGCTTCAACGCGCTTTCCCGGCAAGCCGCTGGCAATGCTTGGCGGAAAGCCGGTGATTCAGAGAGTTTACGAACAGGTGTCGAAGGTAATCACCGACGTGTATGTGGCCACCGACGACGAGCGCATTTTTGCAACGGTTGAGCAGTTTGGCGGCCGGGCGGTGTTGACCTCGCCCAACCACAAAAGCGGCACCGACCGCATTTGGGAAGCCTACGAGAAGATTGGCGGCGAGTGGGACGTTGTGGTGAACGTGCAGGGCGACGAGCCTTTCATTCAGCCATCGCAGATTGAATCGCTGTGCGAATGTTTCAACCACAGCGAAACACAGATTGCCACCCTTGGCAAACCTTTCGAGAGCATGCAGGCAGCAGAAAACCCTAATTCGCCGAAGATTGTAACCGACAACCAAGGTTTTGCGCTCTATTTCTCGCGCAGCGTGATTCCTTTTGTGCGCGGCGAAGAGCAGGCAGAATGGTTGCAGCATTTCCCCTTTCTGAAACACCTTGGCCTTTATGCCTATCGCACACAGGTGCTCAGCGAAGTAACCAAGCTGCCACAGTCTACGTTAGAGAAAGCCGAAAGTCTTGAACAGCTTCGCTGGCTGCAAAACGGTTATCGCATTCGGGTGGGCATCACCAACGTTGAAACGGTGGGCATCGACACCCCCGAAGACCTGCAGCGAGCCGAGGAGTTCCTGAGCTGCCAAAAACAGTAAACCCAAATCGGTCAGCAGAAGACCGCTTTCAGTGTTGCTGAAAGCGGTCTTTGGCAACCTCAAAAGCCTGCTTTGGCAACACAGAAAGCATCGTTTGGGAAGCCAACCCAACCGTCACGCCCACTAAAAAACGAACTTTTGAAGCTAAAACACCCATGTTTTAGTTTCGTACATGTTCCGTGTAGCATTGCTACATGGGGCATGTAGCAGTGCTACACGGGACATATAGCATTGCTACATACCACATGTACGAAACCAAAACGTAAGGTTTTGGACCGCCGCAAACAAGTTTTTCAGAGGATAGAGTTGTTGATGAGGTTCTCGCCGGTTAGCGAAACGCGCAGCCGATATTTGTCGGTAAGGGCAATTTGCATCAGGCGCGTGGGCAGCTGGTCGTTGCAGTCGAAACTGAGTGCCACATGTCCCATGGTTCGCCTGAGATTCAACTCAACACACGGATGCAGGGCCAACCGGCCATTGCCCATGGCAACCACCATCATGTCGATGCCGAACGGCCCTTCGTAAATTTCTTGAAGCACACCATGCATAGAGCTTGTTATCAACGAGATAACAAGCTCTATTTGTTTCTGCCCAACATATTTTGAAAGCATGCGCAGCTTATCGGTTTCCGATGCGAGCACACTGCCCACATAAGCCCCGCCAACAGTTTTGAACAGCGAAAGTCCTTCGTAGCTGACGGAGCCGTCGGCCAGCGCCACAAACTCCATACCGAAATCTACTACCTTGTTATAATATGGTTCCACCATCAGTGCGCCCTGCTGTCTGATCACATTGCGTGCCCATGAGAGATTGCGGTTCCAGTCGGCCTCGCTCGAGATATACCTGATGCCCCGCCCACTGCAACTCCAAGGAGCTTTCAGCACGCAGGGTTCTGGTTTCACCATCTGTTCATCGAGTTGCTGAAAAGAACTGATACACACGGCCTTACCAACCAGCTGTTCATTGCCGTGCAGCAAGCGGGGCAGCAGATTGCGCGCACACCACACCCGGCTGCTCACGTTGCGGATGAGTGAGAGCTGTTGGTCTGAAGGCACATTCGTTAAGCCCAGCTTTCGCAGTTCATGGGCAATGGCCTTGTCCCATCCCCACACATCAACCTCCATGCCACTGAGCATTTGCTTGTCAACAGAGCCCAGGTCGGCGGGGGAAACAAAAACCACGTCTTTTACATAGCGAGCCAGGTGCCGCACACTCTCGAGCGCCGCCTCAGTATCGGGCACCAGCACCAAGTCGGCAGGCCCGGCCCACAGCGCAGGCAAGAAGCCAAGGTCGGCCCTGAGCCGGCGGGCCGCATGCGGAGCCGTGAAAGGCCAAACGTTGGTTGCTAAAGATATATCGTGCTCGGGGTTGAAAACATGAAGTTTCATCATCGTATTTATTAAAATTCAAACCAAAAAGTGGTGCAAAGGTAGTCATTTCTTTCGAATTTTTTTGCAGTTTTGGAAATTAATGTTATCTTTGCAATTCATTAAACTATCCCGAATTCTAAAACAACATAATGGAAGCATTCTTTCGCACACATAAATACCTTGTTGAGCATGTGGAAGCTCCGGTTCGTCGCAACCTGATGGATGAGATTGACTGGAACGACCGGCTGATTGGCATCAAGGGCACCCGCGGTGTGGGAAAGACCACCTTCTTGCTGCAATATGCCAAAGAGCATTTCGACACCGACGACCGCCAATGCCTTTACGTGAACATGAACAACTTCTATTTTCAGGAACGTGGCATTGCCGACTTTGCCGGCGACTTTGTGAAACATGGCGGCAGGGTTTTGCTCATAGACCAAGTGTTCAAGCAACCCGACTGGTGTAAAGAACTGCGCCAGTGTTTCGACCTCTATCCGCAGCTGAAAATTGTTTTCACGGGTTCGAGCGTGATGCGGCTCAAAGAAGAAAACCCCGAACTCAACGGCATTGTAAAATCATACAACCTCAGAGGGTTTTCGTTTCGCGAATTTGTGAACCTGAAAACAGGCAACCAGTTTCACCCCTATTCACTCAACGACATTCTCTGCAACCACGAACACATCATCAAGGAAATACTACCGCGCGTGAGGCCGCAACACTATTTCCAAGACTATATTCACCATGGCTTCTACCCGTTTTTTCTTGAGCAGCGGAACTTCTCAGAGAATCTGCTGAAAACCATGAACATGATGACCGAGGTTGACATTCTGCTCATCAAGCAGATTGACTTGAAGTATCTCACCAAAATCAAGAAACTCTTCTACCAGCTGGCCGTGGGCAGGCCAAAGACTCCCAACATCAGCCAGCATGCCACAGAGATTGAAACCAGCAGGGCCACGGTGATGAACTACATCAAATATCTGGCTGATGCACGCCTCATCAACATCATTTACCCCGTTGGCGAAGACTTCCCCAAAAAGCCATCGAAGGTGATGCTCCACAACTCGAACCTGATGTATGCCATATATCCCAACACCGTTGACCGGCAGGATGCCATGGAAACATTCTTTGTGAACTCGCTGTGGAAAGACCACACGGTGAACCAGGCCAACCACGACATAGACTACATCGTAGACGGCACTCAACGGTTTCGTATCTGCAACGCACAAGACATGCCAAAGAATCACCTTGATGCCAACACCATATATGCCCGCTACAACACCGAAGTGGGGAAAGACAATCTCATTCCGCTCTGGCTATTGGGATTCCTGTATTAACAAACAAGCTCAAAGTTAAAGAAACAACAAATAAACATTCATTTATCTATCTAAACAACAAATGGCTAAAGAAAAAAAGTTTATCACTTGTGATGGTAACGAGGCTGCGGCTCATGTGAGCTATATGTTCTCGGAGGTAGCAGCTATCTACCCCATCACCCCGTCTTCGCCCATG
>CACXFT010000054.1 GCA_902767045.1 uncultured Prevotellaceae bacterium
CTCTGTTCCATAATCTTATGCCATTTTGATGTTACTGAATGATTTGTTAAGTTTGTCGCCAAGCATTGTCAGGTCGTCGTTCAACTTCTGAGAGGTGATACGGGCGTAAATCTGAGTCGTGACGATGTTCGTATGACCAAGTACACGGCTCACACTCTCAATAGGCATGCCTTTCGATAAGGCGAGCGTGGCCCAAGAATGGCGCCCGCAATGCAGGCTGATTTGCCTCTCTATCCCGCAGACTGCAATGACCTTCTTCAACTTCTTGCAGATAGACCAATAGTTGAGTTTGTCGAATACGAACTTATCATCTTGCAGGTGCTTGTAACGCTCAATAATCTGCAAGGGGACATCCATCAGTTTCACTTGATAGGGTACATTGGTCTTGTGACGATGCAAAACTACTATCTTTTGTTGGTTCCAACGCTATGCAAAATATAGCAGTTTGCGGAATCAGAAACGGGTGGTGAGAGGTGCGCTATTATGCCCCATCTTGTCTATCCGATTAACAAAGTTTAACTGACTCCCAAGGCCGTCTCGCGGGTTACGGATAAGAAACCTAACTACTTCTTTATTCCTCCCAAATTTGCTTTCAGCCTAAAACTGAACTTCCTCGTTTTTCCCCGTCTTGCCTTTTATTTACGCGCTTTCTGCGTTAATCTTCGAAAATTGCTCGTTTGTTACAACCTTTTTTCGTAACTTTGCCCCATGAAACAAGCAATGATATTTGCCGCGGGCTTAGGAACCCGGCTCAAACCCCTTACCGATACCATGCCGAAGGCGTTGGTGAGCGTTGGAGCGCGCCCCCTGCTCGACAGAATAATCCTGCGGTTGCAGGCGCAGGGCTACCAACGGTTTGTTGTGAACGTACATCATTTTGCACAACAGATTATCACGCATGTGCAGCAAAACGATACGTTCAGAAAGTTGGTGACCATCAGCGACGAGAGCGAACAGCTGCTTGAAACGGGCGGCGGACTGAAAAAGGCTGCTCCGCTGTTCGATACCAACGAAAATATTCTCATTCACAATGTAGACATTCTCGACAATGTAGATTACGACTGGTTTTCGCGCCAGCACCTGCCCGACGAAGACGCTGTGCTGCTGGTGAGTCGGCGCAGAACCAAGCGCTACCTCATCTTCGACAATGCCATGCGCTTGATGGGATGGGTGAACATAGAAACGGGAGAAATACGCAGTCCGTATGAATGGCTGAAACATCCCGATGAGGCCCAACTCGACAAGGAAAAGCTTCAGCTCACACTGAACAGTGGCAGCACTGCCCGGCGCACATTCAACCTGTTCGCTTTCTCGGGCATTCACAGTTTCTCGCCCCGCCTGTTCAAGCTGATGGAAAAGTTTCCCGAACGCTTTAGCATCATGGATTTCTATCTGCAAACATGCCATCGCACCCGCATCTTCGGATGCATCAAAGAGAATCTGCAAATACTCGACGTGGGAAAGCTCGACTCGCTCGCCGCAGCCGAAGATTTCGTCAACTCGTAAACAAATAACTTGTCAACTCGTCAACTTGTCAACTAATAAAAATTATAACTATATGCAACAGAAGATTATTATCCTGGACTTTGGAAGCCAGACCACGCAGCTCATTGGTCGCCGCGTGCGCGAATTAGACACCTTCTGCGAAATTCTTCCTTACAACAAGTTTCCCGCCAACGACCCCACGGTGATTGGAGTCATTCTGAGTGGTTCGCCCTTCAGTGTGCACGACCCGGAAGCATTCCAGGTAGACCTGCAACAGTTCATCGGGCGATTGCCCGTGCTGGGCATCTGCTATGGGGCGCAGTTTATTTCACACACCTTGGGAGGAAAAGTGGAGAAAGCCGACTCACGCGAGTATGGGCGTGCACATTTAACCGAAGTGTGCACCAACAATCCCCTGTTTAAAGGATTCGAACCAAATTCGCAAGTGTGGATGAGCCATGGCGACACCATCACTGCCATACCCGAAGGGTTCAAGGTGATTGCATCTACACACGATGTGAAGTATGCCGCTTTTGCTAATGAAGGAAACGTTTATGGCGTGCAGTTCCATCCCGAAGTGTTTCACTCGCTCCAGGGCACACAGCTGCTGCGCAACTTTGTGGTAGACATCTGCGGTTCTCGGCAGGGCTGGAGCGCTGCCTCGTTTGTAGACACCACCGTAGCTGAACTGAAAAAGGAATTAGGCAACGACCGGGTGATTCTGGGGCTTTCGGGCGGAGTAGACTCAAGCGTGGCAGCCGTGTTGCTCAACCGAGCCATCGGCAGCAGGCTCACCTGCATCTTTGTGGACCATGGCATGCTGCGCAAGAACGAGTTTCAACAGGTGATGAACGATTATCAGGGCTTAGGACTGAACGTGATTGGCGTGGATGCCAGTAAGAAGTTTTTCACCGACCTTGCCGGAGTTACCGACCCCGAACAGAAACGAAAAATCATAGGGCGCGACTTTGTGGAGGTATTCAACGAACAAGCCAAGGCCATCATCAACACTGCTCCCAAGGGAGAACAGGAAGGGGCTGTGCGCTGGCTTGCACAGGGAACCATCTATCCCGACCGCATTGAAAGCCTGAACATTACGGGAAAGGTGATTAAAAGTCATCACAACGTGGGCGGACTTCCCAAAGAGATGAACCTGCAGTTGTGCGAACCATTGAAATGGTTGTTCAAAGACGAGGTGAGGCGCGTAGGCCGACAGCTGGGCATGCCCGAGCACTTGATTGAACGGCACCCCTTCCCCGGACCAGGACTTGCCGTGCGCATACTCGGCGACATCACACCAGAGAAAGTGCGCATACTGCAAGATGCCGACGACATTTACATTCGCGGACTGCGAGAATATACCGATGCCGACGGGAAAACACTATACAGTAAAATATGGCAGGCCGGAGCCATTCTGCTCTCCACCGTGCGCTCGGTGGGCGTGATGGGCGATGAACGCACATACGAACACCCCGTGGCCTTGCGAGCCGTTACCTCCACCGATGCCATGACCGCCGACTGGGCCCATCTGCCCTACGATTTCATGGCCAAGGTTTCCAACGAAATTATTAATAAGGTGAGGGGAGTGAACCGCGTGTGCTACGACATCTCGTCGAAGCCACCAGCAACCATCGAGTGGGAATAGCATCAAAGCTTTTTCCCAAAGGCTGCTTTCGGCATCCCCAAAGACCGCTTTCGGCATCCCCAAAGACCGCTTTCGGCCCTCTCAAAGACCGCTTTCGGCATCCTCAAAGACCGCTTTCGGGAACGCTGAAAGCGGTCTTTTGGAACATGGATGCGTGTTAGCCAAAGAACACGCCCCCGCTCTTCTTAATGTATGTTAACGCGGTTATTTTTTCTTCTTTTTCTTTTTCGGTTTTGTATTTTTGATTTATCTTTGCACACGAAAAGACAACCAAAACAGAAAACACTTTAACCAACAACAACACAGAAGGTTTTCCCAAACGGGAAACTTTTTGAAAATCTTCGGGGTAAAAGTTTCCCAAAAAGGAAAAGAAAATGGAAATAAAAAACTTTACCATCACCAAGCGCGACGGGCAGAAAGACCGCTTTTCGCTCGACAAAATCATGAACGCCATCATCAAGGCGTTCCAGTCTGTAGACGAACCTGTAGACCTGGGTTCGCTGTCGAAAATATTGAGTCACCTGAATGTTCACGACGACATTAAGGTGGAAGAGATTCAGAACCAGGTGGAAGAGGCCCTGATGCGCGAAAATTATTATCGCGTGGCCAAATCGTTTATGCTCTACCGGCAGCAGCATACCGAAGACAGGGAAACACTCGAAAAGCTGAAATTCCTCTCAGACTATGTGGATGCCTCGAACGCTGCAACGGGTTCGAAGTTCGATGCCAATGCCAACGTGGAGCATAAAAACATTGCAACACTCATTGGCGAACTGCCCAAGCAGAGCTTCATCAGACTGAACCGCCGACTGCTCGTTGACCGGATCAAGAAAATGTATGGTAAAGAACTCGCCGATGAATATATCGACAAGCTCACACACCACTTTATATATAAGAACGACGAAACAAGCCTGGCCAACTACTGTGCCTCCATCACCATGTATCCGTGGCTCATTGGCGGAACAACTTCCATCGGCGGCAACTCAACAGCCCCCACAAACCTGAAATCGTTCTGCGGAGGATTCGTGAACATGGTGTTCATGGTGTCGAGCATGCTCTCTGGTGCCTGTGCAACACCTGAGTTCCTGATGTATCTGAACTATTTTATCGGACTGGAATATGGGCGCGAATACTACAAGGAAGCAGACAAGGTGGTAGACCTCTCCACCAAGAGGCGCACCATCGACAAGATGATTACCGACTGCTTCGAACAGATTGTATACTCCATCAACCAGCCCACGGGAGCACGCAACTATCAGGCCGTGTTCTGGAATGTGGCCTACTACGACCGGTTCTACTTCGAAAGCCTCTTCGGTGAGTTCTTCTTCCCCGATGGCAGCAGACCCGACTGGGAGGGACTCTCGTGGTTGCAGAAACGCTTTATGAAGTGGTTCAACAAAGAACGCACCAAAACGGTGCTCACCTTCCCCGTTGAAACCATGGCTCTGCTCACCAAGGATGGCGACTGCATGGATAAGGAATGGGCCGACTTCACCGCCGAGATGTATGCACAGGGGCACTCGTTCTTCACCTATATGAGCGACAATGCCGACTCGCTGAGCTCGTGCTGCCGGTTGCGCAACGAGATTCAAGACAACGGCTTCAGCTATACGCTCGGAGCAGGCGGAGTTTCAACCGGCTCAAAGAGTGTGCTCACCGTGAACCTGAACCGCTGCGTGCAGTATGCCGTGAACAACAAGCTCGACTACAAAGAATATCTGCACGAAGTGATTGACCTGTGCCACAAGGTGCAACTCGCCTACAACGAAAACCTGAAGGAACTGCAACGCCACGGCATGTTACCACTCTTCGATGCAGGATACATCAACATTGGAAGGCAATACCTCACCATCGGTATCAACGGACTGGTGGAGGCGGCCGAGTTCATGGGAATTGAAATTACCGACAACCCCAAGTATCTTTCCTTCGTGCAGGGCATTCTTGGCATAGTGGAAAAACTGAACCGACAGTATAGAAGCAAAGACGTGCTTTTTAACTGCGAGATGATTCCGGCCGAAAACGTGGGAGTGAAGCATGCCAAGTGGGATAGGGAAGACGGATATTTTGTGCCCCGCGACTGCTACAACAGCTATTTCTATGTGGTGGAAGACGATTCGCTCAACATCATCGACAAGTTTAAACTGCATGGCGCACCCTACATTGAACATCTCACCGGTGGTTCGGCTCTGCACATGAACCTGGAAGAACACCTCTCGAAAGAGCAATACCGCCAGTTGCTGTGCGTGGCGGCCAAGGAAGGATGCAACTATTTCACGTTCAACATTCCAAACACCATCTGCAACGATTGCGGCCATATCGACAAGCGATACCTGAAAGAGTGCCCCCACTGTCATTCGAAGAACGTTGATTACATGACTCGAATCATCGGCTACCTGAAACGGGTGTCTAACTTCTCACAACCCCGACAGGAAGAAGCTCACCGCCGTTTCTATGCCGGACAGAAGCAATATAACCTGGTGGAAGCATAAGTGTGCGGGGGTGTTGCATGTTGAAATATGTGAACACGGGCGTTGTCTTTCAGGAAATTCCCGACGAGGTGACGCTCTCCATCAACATTTCGAACTGTCCATGCCGATGCCCGGGCTGCCACAGCAAGTATCTGTGGGCCGACATTGGTGAAACGCTCGATGAACAAGTGATTGACCGCTTTGCCGCCGAATATGGAACAGACATCAGCTGCATCTGTTTCATGGGGGGTGATGCCGACCCGCTTTCTGTGAATAGATTGGCAAGATACATCCACAAACATTATCCACAATATAAAGTGGCATGGTATAGCGGCAGGTTGCGCGTGCCCTCTACAGTGTGCAAAACCGACTTCGACTACATCAAGATTGGACCTTACATTGCCCACCTGGGTGCCCTGAAAGAGCCTACCACCAACCAGCGGCTCTATCGAAGGGAAAAAGAAACGTTTCGCGACATTACACGCCGATTCTGGAACAAAAACACACTGACAGGGGAACCGTGAAAAGTATCATCAAACAGAAATAATTGAAGAAAAAGGAGAAATAATTGGTTATTTCTCCTTTTTTCTTATAAATTATGATTAACTTTGCACTCGATGAACGGACCCATGATGGGCGGACGCCCGAAAATAGCCATTGTTGACTCCAACACCTTAGCCATGTTGGGGCTTAAACAGATTCTGCAGAATGTGTTGCCGATTATGCAGGTAGACATGTTCGGGTCGTTTACCGACCTGACCAATGCCAACCCCGACAGCTATGTGCATTTTTTTGCGGCCGTGGCCATCGTGCTCGAGAACAGGGCGTTCTTTTCTGAGCGGCGCATGAAAACCATCGTGCTCACCACCTCTACCGACCCTAATGCACAGTTGTCCGGTTTTCACAGTCTTTGCATCAACGTGCCTGAAGAACAACTGGTGCGCTCCATTCTCATGCTTGAACAACATGCACATGCCCATGGCAAAAACCTGCCGCCAATGCCCAAGGTGCTGCAGGCAAAGATTCTCAGCGACCGGGAGATTGAGGTGCTGGCACTCATTGTGCAGGGATTCATCAACAAGGAAATTGCCGACCAGCTCAACATAGGGCTAACCACCGTTATCACCCATCGGAAAAACATCATGGAAAAGCTCGGCATGAAGAGTGTGAGTGCCCTCACCATTTATGCCGTAATGCACGGATATGTGGATATAAGCAAAATTTAAGAAACCAATGGCAGAGCATAACGATTTAGGAAAATGGGGAGAGGAAATGGCCGTTGCCTTCCTCACTAAGAGAGGCTATTTTGTGAAAGAGCGCGACTGGCATTGGAAACACCGCGACATAGACATCATTGCCCTTACGCCCGACATGCGAACCATCGTGTTCATAGAGGTGAAGACTCGCACTACAGACATACTTGCAGCACCAGAAACGGCCGTTACACGCGACAAAATAAAAAGCATTGGTTATGTTGCCAATGCTTATTTGAAAATGAATCGCATCAATAACGAGATGCGATTCGATTTGATTACCATTGTTGGAAACAAAGATGAAGGGGTTCCCAAAGTAGAACATTGGGAGAACGCTTTCAATCCGATGCTGGCTTATTGAAAAGACCAGAAGGCCTGTTGCAGCTTAATCATCGAAGAAGCTGTCGTCGTCGTCGAAACCGAACAGCATCGGGTCGGCGAAAGCGTCAAGTGCGCGGCGCTCCTTCTTGGTGGGTCGGCCGGTGCCCCTGGCACGGTCAACGAATCCGCTGATGCGGCTCATCTCAAGCAGTTCGTATTGCTTGGGGTCGGTAACGTTTTCATACACCTCGGGAACGAGCTTGGCCCCCACGCGCTGCTCAATAGGTTTGAGCACACGAAACGAGTAAGTAACAGGCGGTTTCTTCACATCCACAACCTCTCCAACCTTCAGCGGTCGCGAAGGCTTCACGCAAACCCCCGCGATAGAAACGCGCCCGTTCTTGCAGGCATCGGCAGCAATAGAGCGCGTTTTGAAGATGCGTGCCGCCCAAAGCCATTTGTCAATTCGTGCAGTAGAATCCATCAGCCTTTCTTGCCTTTTTGGTTAAACTGGTTCATGGTTACATCGATGCCGGCCAACACAAAGCTCTTGATAATCTCCACCGCCGTGTCTATGGCAGGTTGAAGCGTTTGCTTTTCCTCTTCGCTATAGTGGCCCAGCACCCAGTCGATTTGCATGCCGCGCGGGAAATCGTTGCCAATGCCCATGCGCAGTCGGGCATAGTTTTGGCCTATGAGTTGCTGAATGTGTCCAAGGCCGTTGTGCCCGCCGTTAGAGCCGTTGGCTTTCAGGCGGAATGCCCCAAGCGGCAGCGCCACCTCGTCGGAAATAACAAGCAGGCGCTGCTGGTCGATGTTCTCCTTGCCCAACCAGTAGCGCACGGCATTGCCGCTCAGGTTCATAAAGGTGGTGGGTTTGAGCAGAAACACTTTCCTTCCCTTGATGGAAGTTTCGGCAACGAACCCATATCGCTTATCCTCAAAAACAATATTGGACGCCTTAGCAAAAGCGTCCAATACCATGAAGCCAGTATTGTGGCGGGTGTCGGCATATTCGTCGCCGGGGTTGCCCAGTCCCACAATTAAGTATTTATCCATTCTTTAAATTCGAATCAAATATTATTGAGCAGCTGCAGCGGCGGCCGAGCGCGAAGCACGAGTAGCCTTCACAGAGCAAACAATCACCTCGGGAGAGGTGGCAATCTGCAGACCCTCGAAGCTGAGCTGACCCACCTTGATGCTCTTGCCAAGCTCGAGGTTAGTAACGTCGATGTTCAGAATCTCGGGAATCTGCTTGTAAGGAGCGGTAACGTTAATCTTGCGGATAGAGAGGTTGAGCTTACCACCATTGCGCACACCAGCAGCAAGACCATTGAGTTTAACGGGAATGCCGATGGTGATGGGCTTGGTTTCGTTCACCTCATAGAAATCGATGTGGAGCAGGGCATCGGTAACCGGGTGGAACTGCATCTCTTTGATTACAGCCTTGTGAGCCTGACCGTCGATGGTGAGGTTGATGAGATAAATCTCGGGAGTGTAGATAGCCTTGCGCAGGTCGGCCATGGGAATAGCAAAAGCCATTGCCACAGGCTTCCCGTCTTCAACGGCTTCGCCATAAAGGTTGCAGGGAACGAGACCCTCTTTACGCATCATCTTAGAAGCTTTCTTTCCTACGGTTTCACGCTTCTGACCGGTAAGTGCAAATTCTTTCATAATAAATTTGTGTTACTCTAAATTAAGTTGTTAAATCACTTGCTTCTTAATTCGCCATCACACGATGTGCTCAAAAAAGCGGTGCAAAGGTATGAAAAATTAACGAAACAGGAAAAGGAAAACAAGAAAATTTGCAAAAAAGCATAGAAAATGGTGCTATTGCTTGTGTATTCTACGAAAAATCTTTATTTTTGCATTCGTAAAGAAGAAAGAAACACCAATTTATATTTGTATAAAGGGATGATTAATCGCGAATTGATAAGAATTAAAGTTGTGCAGTTAACCTATGCTTATTATCAGAATGGTAATAAGAATATCGACAATGCAGAAAAAGAGTTGCTCTTCAGCCTGTCGAAGGCTTACGACCTTTATAACTATCTGCTTTGCCTGATTGTAGCCATTGCCAGGGAAGAAAGGCACAGGGTGGAAGTGCTTACTCAGAGAGCTGAGCGAGAGGGAATGGCCATACCCTCATCGAAGTTTGCCGATAACAAGTTTGCTCTTCAGCTTGAAGAAAACAAAATGCTCGGTGAGTTTACCCAAGGACAGAAGCAGACTTGGGAAGACAATATCGAATTTGTGCGCAAGATGTGCAATATGATTGAAGATACAGCAGCCTACAAGGAATACATGCAGAGCAGCGACGACAGCTATGAGGCCGATCGCGAGCTGTGGCGGAAACTGTATAGGCAGCTGATTCAGGAAAATGAAGACCTCGATGCCATCTTGGAAGATAAGAGCCTCTATTGGAACGACGACAAGGAGGTGGTAGACACATTCGTGCTGAAGACCATCAAACGCTTCGACCCCAAGAACGGAACACATCAGGAACTGCTGCCCGAATATAAGGACGAGGAAGACAAAGACTTCGCCCGCAGGCTCTTCAGGGCTACCATTCTAAATGCCAACGACTACCAGCGCTACATGAGCGAGGCATCGCGCAACTGGGATTTCGACCGACTGGCATACATGGATGTGGTTATCATGCAGATTGCCATTGCCGAGATGATGACCTTCCCCAATATTCCCGTGAGCGTGACCATCAACGAATATGTTGAACTGGCCAAGCTCTACAGCACCTTCAAGAGCGGGGGCTACATCAACGGCATGCTCGACACCATTGCACGCCACTTGGTGCGCACGGGCAAACTGCTCAAGCAAATGGCACCCCAAGAGCGTTAAGAATTAAAGTGAATAATTAAGCTAAAAACAAACAATATCGAATATGACAACACTTGTGATGGCTGCACAGCAGCAGGGCGGAAGTTCAATGGGCTTCCTGGTGATGATGGTTTTAATTTTTGTTGTGATGTGGTTCTTCATGATTCGCCCGCAGCAAAAACGGCAAAAAGAAATACGCAATTTCCAAAATTCTATAAAAGCAGGCACCAATGTGGTTACCGGCGGCGGCGTGCATGGAGTGGTGCGCAGGGTTATCTTGGAAAAAAACGCAGTGGAAGTGGAAATTGCCCGTGGTGTCATCATCACGGTCGATAAGAACTATGTGTTTGCCAGTGCTGAAGCTTCTCAAATGCAGGCCAAATAATTGTTCGAGTCGAAACCGCCACATATAAAGATTATAATGTTCGAGTCGAAACCGACATATAGAATAATCAGGAAGTTCTTGCTCTCGATTGTGAACAAGGACTTCCTCGTTTTTTTGTCGTTTCTTGCATTGAGCTCGGCCTTCTGGCTCATACTCACGCTCAACGAAACCTATGAACAGGAAGTGAACGTGCCTGTTCAGATGGTGGGCGTGCCACAGAATGTGGTGCTCACCACAGAACTGCAAGACACGGTGAAGGTGACATTGCGCGACAAAGGCTATTCGCTGATGGCATATCTCTATGGCGATGTGATTAGGCCGGTAACAGTCTCATTCAATGTCTACGCCAACAGGCAGACGGGAAAGGGAAACGTGCCTATGGCCGACTTCCAGCGACATCTTTACAGTCAGTTGTCAACCTCTACAAAAATTGTTTCGGTAAAGCCCGACAAGTTAGATTTCTTTTTCAACTTCGGACAGTCGAAGCGGGTTCCCGTGGAGTTGGCAGGCACTGTAGACCCCGGCGGAAGCTATTATTTGGCTCGAACCAGCTTCTGGCCCGACTCGGTTACCGTTTATGCCAGCAAGGAACAGCTCGACACCATTCTGGCAGCACCAACCGAAGACCTGAACATTATTAATTTCCAGGACACGGTGAAGAGGAATGTGAAGCTTAAGAAACCCATTGGTGTGAAGGTGGTTCCCAGCGAGGTGCGCATGGCGCTCTACCCCGATATTCTTACTGAGAAAACGGTGGAGGTGCCCGTTATTGCTGTGAATATGCCAGAGGGCCGTGTGCTGCGAACGTTCCCTTCGCGTGTGAAGGTACGCTACACATGTGGTTCACGCATGCTGAACAACATCAATGCACAAATGTTTCGGGTAGAAGCCGACTATTTAAAAATACAGAAGAATCCCTCAGAGAAATGTGAACTGCATCTTCGCACCTTCTCACCAATGGTGATGAAGGCGTGGCTTGAACTCAGTCAGGTAGACTATCTAATAGAACAGCAATGATTGTAGCACTCACAGGAGGAATTGGAAGTGGCAAGTCGTTTGTTTGCCGTTTCTTGGAAACCAAAGGCATTCGTGTCTACGATTGCGATGCGGCAGCCAAACGGCTCATGCGCACATCTGGTTTGTTGCAACAGCAGTTGTGCCAGCTTGTTGGCCCTGAGCTTTTTGCCGAAGGAAAGCTTCAGAAAGCTCTTCTTGCCAGGTTCCTGCTCTCGTCGGAAGAAAACAAGCAGGCCGTTAACGCGGTCATTCACCCTGCAGTGGCGGCCGATTTTCTCAGCTCGGGTTATGAATGGTTCGAAAGTGCCATTCTTTTCGAGAGCGGTTTCAACAAACGTGTGCCATGCGATTTTGTGGTTGGCGTTACAGCTCCCATAGAGATTCGTGCCAGGCGGGTGATGGACCGCGATGGCATCAGCTACGAAAAAGCTAAGGAATGGATCATGCGCCAGATGCCCGAAGAGGAAATGAAAAGCCGTTGCAACTACATCATCGTTAACGATGGCGAAACAAATATAGAAAGTGAAGTGGATGCAGTGATTGCCCAACTTCATCAATAATTAACAAGCAAATATTATTTTATTTTTTTACTCATTCAATCAAGAAGAATATATCAATGGAAACAATTCTCTCAATTTCAGGAAAACCCGGGCTGTATCGCCTGGTGAGTCGTGGTAAGATGAACCTCATTGTGGAATCAATCGACGAAGCAAAGAAACGCATGCCGGCATTTGCTACCGACCGCATCACAAGTCTTGGCGACATTGCCATGTTCACCGATACCGACGACGTGCCCCTGTGGGAAGTGCTCAAGAGCTTAGGCGAGAAAGAGCAGGGCAAAGTATCTTCGCTCAATTACAAGAAGGCTACGCCGGCCGAACTGAGGGCTTATTTTGCCGAGGTGCTGCCCAACTTCGATCGCGACCGCGTTCACGATAGCGACATCAAGAAACTTATTCAGTGGTATAATATACTGGTTAGCAACGGCTTCACCGACTTCGAAGCCACTCTTGCTCCCACAAAGGGCGATAACGTTGACGACCGGGCAGAATAATCCACTCAGCACCCATACGTTCATGAAACAGCGTGTTGTTATATCGCAGAATCTTGCAGAAGAATTAAAGGCTGCGCTCAGCGAAGTGGATTACGACCGGGTGTTTGTCTTAACAGATGAAACAACCCGGCAGCTTTGTTGGCCGTTGGTCAGTCAGTTTGCATGTCTGCAACATGCAATAGTTGTTACCATAGGGGCAGGCGATGTTAATAAGAACATGGCATCGCTTGCCCATGTATGGGAAGCCCTGCAACAGGGTGGAGCCACGCGCCATTCGTGTATGGTGAACCTCGGCGGAGGCATGGTTACCGACCTCGGGGGCTTTGCTGCATCAACCTTTAAGCGGGGCATCGATTTCATCAACATTCCCACCACCTTGCTTGCCATGGTTGATGCCAGTGTGGGGGGAAAAACAGGTGTGAACTTCGGCGGATTGAAAAACGAAGTGGGTGTATTTGCCAATTCCAAGGTGGTGTTTCTATCCACTCAGTTTCTTTCTACGCTCGATGTCGAAAACATCAAATCGGGCTATGCCGAAATGCTCAAGCACGGGCTCATCAGCAACGATAAGATGTGGGCCGAGCTGCTCAACTTCAATCTTGCCAACCCCGATTTTGTTCAGCTTCAGCGCATGTTGGCCGACTCGGTGGCAGTGAAGCAGCGCATTGTGGAAGAAGACCCCCTGGAACATGGCTTGCGCAAGGCACTCAACGTGGGGCACACCATGGGGCATGCCTTCGAATCGTTTGCCATGCGAAGCGGCCGCCCCATTCTGCATGGGCATGCTGTGGCATACGGAATGGTTGCCGAGCTATACCTCAGTGCAACGAAGGTGGGATTCCCAACGGAAAAGCTTCGACAGACGGTTCGCTTCATACACGAGAACTACGGACGTTTCAACTTCACCTGCGACGACTATCCTGCATTGCTCGAACTGATGACTCACGACAAGAAAAACACCGCGGGCATCATCAACTTCACCCTGCTCGGCGATGTGGGTGACCTCAAAATCAACCAAACGGCCACAAAAGCGGAAATAGAGGCAGCACTTGATTTTTATCGCGAGGGACAGTGAAATAAATGAATATCAAAAGAACTAACAACTAACGAATCAAATGAAAACTAAACAGTTATTAAAACAAAGCATGTTGGCTTGCTGTCTGCTGCTGTCGGTTAATACTTCAAAGGCACAACAGTGGAGTGGTAACCCCATTCTTGCAGGCTTCCATGCCGACCCCGAAGTGATGTACTCCCATCTCACCAACCGCTACTACATCTATTCCACCACCGACGGCGTGGCAGGGTGGGGCGGCAGTTACTATACCTGCTTTTCTTCGGCCGACCTCACACAGTGGCAATACGAAGGACAGTGCCTGAATTTGCCGCGCGACACTCGCTGGGCAAGTGGCAACGCATGGGCACCGGCCATTGAAGAGAAACTCGTTGATGGCAAATACCGCTATTTCTTCTATTTTTCGGGAGAAGCCGGGCATGGAAAGGCTATTGGCGTGGCCGTGGCCGACCGACCGGAAGGACCGTTCAAAGACTTGGGGTACCCTATTGTTGACCATCGGCCAGCCGGACAGCGTGGCGGACAGCAGATTGATGTAGACGTTTTCACCGACCCCGATTCGGGCAAAAGCTATCTCTACTGGGGAAACGGCTACATGGCAGGTGCCGAGCTGAACGATGATATGCTCAGTGTGAAGGAAGAAACCGTGAAGCTGATGACACCACAAGGCGGAACACTTGCCGACTATGCCTATCGTGAGGCTCCCTATGTGTTCAAGCGCAACGGAATTTATTATTTCCTCTGGTCGGTCGACGACACCGGAGCTGCCAACTACCATGTGGCCTACGGAACATCAACATCGCCGCTCGGTCCCATCACCGTGGCGCAGCAACCCATTGTGCTCATTCAGTCGCCCGAACAGGAAATCTATGGCACAGCCCACAACAGCGTGCTCCAGTTGCCAGAAACCGATGAGTGGTATATCGTTTACCACCGCATCAACAAGCATTTCATCGACCGCGACAAGGGACCCGGCTATCATCGCGAGGTGTGCATCGACCGTATGGAGTTTAACCCCGACGGCACCATCCGCCCGGTTGTGCCCACCCACAAAGGTGTGAAAGCTCTTGGCAAATAGATGGCTGTCATTATTTGACAACCATCTTTCTGCCGTTCACTATATAGATGCCTTTCGTTAGCTGGCGAAGGGCATCTTTTTTGTTATTGGCTGAACATACCCGTCGGCCATCGATGCTGTAAACCGAAACTTGTTCTTCACGCTCAGAAGTGAGCCATTGCGATGCCACAATGCCTGTGGTGGCAGCACGTTTGTAGAGCACCACGGGATATTGTCCGCTGGTGTAGCAAGCAAAACGCGGACTGCTGTTGTTGTATCGCAGATACCTGTCTTCATAGCCATTGTTCAGAATATCACATACTCCATTGCTCAGGGTGATAGTCCAGTGTGCCCCTTGTTCGGTGTTGGAAGTAAGCTGATGCAGGGCATTGCCATTGCTGTTGAGCCCGATGTAAACGCTGTCGGCAGTGTCGTAGAACGTGTAGTTGTTGGTTGTTCCTCCTAAGATGAGTTCGTGCGGTTTGCCGGCGCTATTCACAGAAGTGGATATTTGTGTGCCCAAGATGGTCACGCCCACTCCGCTCAGTGCCTTCGTGCTGTTGGTGAGGTAGCCCGCGAGGGCCTGCGCCCCATTGCTGGCATTTTCGCAAACAATCAGGTAGCCATCGCCGGTGGTTAGCTCGTTGGCCTGTGCCACCTTATTATATATATAGATAGTTTCGGGGTCGATGTCGGGTTGTGGATTCGGTTCCGGTTCCGGATCGGGGTCTGGGTTAGGATCTGGGTCAGGAGTTGGGATGATGCCCGAATCGAAATGTTCATAGTTGAAGAGCGAATCTTGCTTCGCTCCCCACACATAAGCCTCAAGGCCCGGGTAGTCTACAAAGGGGTTTCTGTTTCCCTGCACCTCCTGCACGGCATTGTTGCGAGCATGTTCAATGGAATCTACAGGGTCTTGTGCCGCCCATTGCATCATCATGTTCAGCGTCCACGAAACAAGTCCCGGATATTTCTCCTGCGAGAACACATGTCCCCAGTTGGTGCACCGGTCTTCATAGCATGTTGCCATGTAGAAGTAGATGCGTGCAATGTCGCCCTTGATTTCGTCGTTGGGTTCGAAAACCGTTCCCGAGTATCCGCTGGTGGCACATGGGCCCAGTTTGCTGTAGCCATTGTTCGACTGATAGGTGGGATTGTTGGTTTCGCCAAAGGGATAGTTGCCACGCCGGTTGTTCACATAGCCGTCGGTTGGAACCACCTGCACAATGTCCGACTTCATGGGCGAAGCCTCTGAGAACCAGCTTTGCGGAACGGTGTGCTCTTTGTTGTAGCTGTCGCCCTCTTTGCTGTATTGGCCGGTATCGATGCCATGCCTGTAGTTGGTGGTGTTCGAGTACCAGTCGCGAACGAAGCCGTCGGGTCGGGTGTCGGTTTTCTTGTAAGCCTCGGTAAGTCCCTTGTAGCTGGTTACGTTCGGACTTTTGATAATGTTGTGCATGGCCGTTTTCAGCTCGGCCCCCTTTTTCCCATTGGCATTGCGGTAATAGGTGCCGGTGTTGTTGGGGCCTTGTGCCCAGGTGGTGGCAGCCACAAGGCACAGCAACATGTTGACAATAGATTTTGTGTGCATAGGTTAGTTGTTTTGTTTGTTTTTGCAAAAGTACAAAAAAAGAACAAGGCAGCATCAATTTATGTAGACAATTTAGCTGAAAGTGTTGATATTGTTTTATCAGCCTCTCCCCCCTTTCATGTTGTTTCAAATCAATTAGAGAGGGCTGGCAATTTGCCAGCCCTCAACCAACACAAAAACTAAACTAGACTTAACTAAACTAACAAAGAATTTTCTCAAACTCTCAGTTAGCCGATGCAAAGATACTACATTTATTTCATATTCGAACTTTAAATATGTTAAAAAGTATGTTTCGTAGTTTAATATTTATAATTTAGCATGTTTATTGGCAAGGAAATTATCTAAAATAACCATCGCTGCCATGGCTTCAACGATGGGAACGGCTCTTGGAAGCACGCAAGGGTCGTGCCGGCCCTGTGCTTTGAAAGTGGTTGGTTTTCCGTCTGTGTTTATGGTCTGTTGGTCTTTTAAAATGGTAGCAACCGGTTTAAAGGCCACTCTAAAATAGATGTCTTGTCCGTTGCTGATGCCTCCTTGTATGCCTCCCGAATGATTGGTCTTCGTCGATACACTCTGGTTGTTTGAAGTGAAAATATCGTTTTGTTCGCTTCCTTTTGAGTTTACGCAATCGAATCCCTCCCCATATTCAAACCCTTTGGCAGCATTGATGCTGAGCATGGCAGCAGCCAACTGTGCATGAAGCTTTCCAAATTCCGGGTCGCCAAGTCCGGCGGGGCATCCTTTTACCACACAGGTGATAATTCCCCCAATGGTGTCGCCTTCAGCTTTCACTTGTTTTATCAGTTGCTCCATTTGTATGGCTTTTTCAGCATCGGGACATCTCACGGCGTTCTTTTCGCTTATGCTAAGGTCGTAGCGGCTGTAGTCTCGGTCTATAGCAATGTTGCCCACTTGTGAGGTGAAGGCATGAATGGTTATTCCCAACTGTTTGATGGCAAGTTTTGCCAATGCACCGGCCACAACCCTGCTGATGGTGATGCGGGCCGAAGAGCGTCCGCCCCCACGGTGGTCACGCTCTCCATACTTGGTGAAGTAGGTGAAATCGGCATGCGACGGGCGAAAAAGGTCGCGCATGTTGTCGTAGTCGGTTGAGTGTTGGTTGGTGTTGCGCACGATAAACCCGATGGGACATCCGGTGGAGCGCCCGTTGAAGATACCGCTGAGCAGTTCCACCCGGTCGGCTTCGTTGCGGCTGGTTGTAATGTTGCTTTGTCCTGGTCGGCGACGGTTCAGTTCTTTCTGAATGAAATCGGTGTCTATCTCAATGCCGGCAGGCATACCGTCAACCACACCGCCAATGGCATCTCCATGGCTTTCGCCGAAGGTGGTAAGGGTGAATATTTTGCCAAAAGTGTTGCTCATCTTTTGCAGGGTTTAATGATTGTGGCAGCCTTCGCCATGTCTTCCGCAGCAATCGCCTTCGCCATGTTTTCCGCAGCAATCGCCTTCGCCATGTTTTCCGCAGCAATCGCCGCCTTCTTCTTCATTTCTGCAACCTCCGCAGCTGCCGCATCCGCCGCAACCTCCGCTGAGCATTTTAATCAGGTGGTGCACTTCGTGTTCGGTGGCCAGTCGGCTTTCTGTTACCACACCTTTGTATCTGAGTTGTTTGCCGGCCAGCGGGTGGTTCAGGTCAATCACCACAGCGTTATCGTTCACTTCCAGCACCGTTCCCCAGAACCGGTCGCCCTCTTCGTTTTGCAAGGGGATGGTAGCGTCTTTGAATATATGTTCGTAGTCGAACCGACCATCCTCTTGCATAAAATCCTTTCGGTCGATGTTCACCACGCGCTTTTCGTCATAGTTTCCAAATGCCTGTTCAACGGAAAGTGTAAAGTCGAATTCATCTCCCATGTTGAGCCGTTCGGTCTGTTTTTCAAAGTCATCGAGCATCAGTCCAAATCCACTGATAAAGCCGAAAGGCTTCTCGGCAGTGGTTTTTTCAATGAGGTGCTGTTCGTTGTTTTCAATGGCAAACAGTTCGTAAGCCAAGGCAATGTACTTGTGTTCAATGTTACTCATTTTTGCGTTTTGTTGTATGTTACAAAATGCAAAGGTACAAATAAAAAAGCAGAAAACGGTTATAGAGTGAATGAAAAAGTTGTTATATATATAATGTAATACATTATTATATAAAAGGAATTAATTGTTTCATGTTGAAAGCTTAGGGTTTGATTTAGGTCAAGATTTGGGCTGTTAACGCAAACAATTTTACGAAAAGCTTGTTCGGTGTTGAAATATGCCTTACCTTTGCATCGTCAAAAAGACAAAAGGATAACAAAAAGTAAAACACAGAAAGGGCCGTGAGGTTCAGATGCCCATCGGAGTTGTTCATTCAGCTTTGTTTGGGAAAAGTTAAAAGAAAGGAAAAATGATTATGAAAAAGATTGTTTTAACACTTGTAGCTATGCTTAGTATGACTTTTGCATACGCTGAGAATGAAAATGTGAATGTAGTGAACGATGTGAAGGCTTACGACATGAGCTTGAATTATAAAAGACTGGCTGTTTGCCTGGGCCTGAATCTCGATCAGATGGAAGCTGTGGAAGATATCCACCAGACTTTCTGCGCCGAGATGATGAATGCCTCCACTGCATCAAAAGATGAAAAGGGCGAGATGGTTCGCAGCGCCGTGAAGAAGGACCTCACCTACATGCGCTATGTGCTCGACGACAAGCAGTTCCGCAAGTATCAGACTCTTCTGAATGTAACCTTCAACAACCGCGGACTCAATCAGTACTTCTCTTCAAACAAATAAAAAAGGAAAAAAGTTAGAAAGTTAGTAATTTCGTTAGGTAATTCATAGTTTTAGGTAGCAGCAGGACAACTCTTTTAGAGCATGTCCTGCTGTTTTTTTTGGCTGTTTCATTTTTTTTTTGTTATTTTGCGTTCTGTAATCCTTGTTATAGAACAATTTCCAATGAAGCGGCTGTTACAGTTTTTCATATTCACAGCAATCGTTCAGTTGGCATATAGCCAAAACGGAATTGAGAGCAAGCTTTCGCCCATGTTGCGCCGGCTTGTTCATTTGCGCGATGCGCGAGAGCGCCATGCACCAGTCGCTTTGATGCCTCGCAACCATGATGTTTGCGCTTTTGTTCGCGCTGAGGGCGATGCCGCCGCAGTGCTGGCCTCGCACGGATGCCGTGAGCTTGCACGGGTAGGGGGAATCTCCATTGCCAATATACCCTCTGACCGATTGACCGAGTTGGCTGCTGACCCGCTTGTGCTGCGTATTGAAGCTGAGCGCGGCAAGCAGATTACCATGGATTCTACCGCCCTTCACCTCAATGCCTTGCCTGCCTATGCAGGCGAAGGCTTGCCCCAGGCCTACACCGGCAAGGGTGTTGTTATGGGCATCATGGACTTAGGGTTCGACCTTACTCACCCCAACTTCTTCGATTCCACCGGCACCCACTATCGCATACGTCGGCTGTGGGACCAGCTCTCGCGCGATACCCTTGAAAGCGCTTTCTTTGTTGGGCGCGACTATACCACTCAAGCCGACCTACTGCAGTTGGGTTGCTCCTACGACGGCCGAACCCAAACCCACGGAACCCATACCGCTGGAATTGCAGCCGGCAGCGGCTTCAACTCGCCTTACCGGGGCATGGCTTTTGAAAGCGACCTGTGTTTGGTGGCCAATGCCACGTCGAATAATGCCGCACTCATACCCGAAGAGCTGATGTATCGCTACACCTATGCCACCGATGCGCTTGGTTTTAAATATATTTTCGACTATGCCCAATCGGTGGGAAAACCATGCGTCATCTCGTTTAGCGAAGGGGGTATTCAAGATTTCTTCGGCTACGATCAGCTTTATTATCAGATGCTCGACAGCCTTGTGGGGCCAGGCAGAATTATTGTGTCGTCGGCAGGCAATACCGGTCATATTAAAACTTATTTCCACAAAGCAGCCGATACCCCGTCGATGGGAACGTTCATGTATAACTCCACCGACCATGTGGGAGCGTTCCTCAAGTCGTGCGATGCGTTCACCATTCGCACGGTGGTCTATTCTGAACACCCCGACACGTTCTGCATTTCAACCCAACAAGTGCTCGAAGCCGAAGACAGCAGCTTTGTTGATACGCTGCTGGTTGGTGATGTGCCGTATGTGTTTTATGTAGATGCCTACCCCTCCTGCTATAATCCCCAGGAAATGGTTTACGACATGGTGGTATGGTCTTTTGGCCAAGTTGGTAGAGACCGGGCCGTGTCGATAGAGTTGCTGGGCAATGCCGATGTGGAGTTCTATCGTTCTTCAGGCTATCTAACCCGAAACAACCTTAATCCCCAGCTCGATGCCGGCATTTCATATTGCAACATCAATTCGCCATCCAGTGCTCCAGGTGTTATTTGTGTGGGTGCCACCAGCTATCGCACCCATTTCTATAACTACCTTGGACAGTTGCATGTATATAATCAGGGCACCAATGGGCAGCGAGGCAACTATTCGTCGGTGGGTCCCACTTTCGACGGACGAATCAAGCCCGACGTGATGGCACCTGGCACCAACATCGTTTCGTCTTACAGCAGTTACTATTTAGAAAACAACCCCAATGCCAACGACATTGGCAGCGATGTGGAACATTTCCAATGGAACGGGCGCACCTACGCATGGAACAGCAATGCCGGCACGTCAATGGCTTCTCCTGCTCTTGGCGGAGCAGTGGCATTGTGGTTGCAGGCCAACCCGCTGCTCACCCCTGAAGACGTTCTGTCTGTTTTCAGTCGCACATGCAAGCATTACGACCCCACACTAACATATCCCAATAATTATTATGGCTATGGCGAGGTGGACGTTTATCGCGGCCTGCTCGACATATTGAATATCACGTCGGTTGATGGCATCACTCAACACCAACCCATGCAGGTGAGCATAGTGCCCACGTCGGCCGGCCATTTGCTGCTTCATTTCGAACAGCCACCCATAGCTGGTTTCAGCGTTCGCCTCTATACAACAGCAGGCACCTGTGTTGCCGAACATCGGCTCGCTGCCGGGCAAACCCACTACCAGGTGAGCACCGGCGGGGTGGGGAAGGGTGTGTATGTGGTGCAGGTTACCACCGCCGATGCTGCCACCACTGGGTCTACCCTTGTTCGGTGGTGAGGGTGAGTGACTTTTAAAACTTCAGAAGAATTAAATGATTAACATAAAAAAATGAAAAGAATTAAAATTTGTTTGATGGCACTTGTTGTTGCACTGGTAGCAGCATCGTGCGGAACGTCGCGTGTGGTTCCCATCACAGGGCGCACGCAAAATCTTATGGTGAGCGATGCAGAGATTCTCTCACTCAGCTCCCAAGAATACACCAAATACATGCAGGCGGCCAAAAAGTCTACCAACTCGGCCAACACTGCCATGGTGCGACGTGTGGGACAGCGGCTGGCTTCGGCCGTGGAGACCTATCTGAAAGAGAAAGGCTATCAAAGCGAACTCAGTCAGTATCAGTGGGAGTTCAACCTGGTGCAAGACCAGAACGTGAACGCTTTCTGCATGCCCGGTGGCAAGATTGTTGTCTACGAAGGTTTGTTGCCCGTTACGCAAGACGAGGCCTCGCTTGCCATTGTGCTTGGCCACGAGATAGCCCATGCCGTGGCTAAACACTCGGCCGAGCAAATGTCGAATCAAATCAAGCAACAATATGGCACCCAGGTGCTTGGCGGTGTGATGCAGGCAGCCGGCGTGAGCGATGGTGTAACCGGTTTGGCACAGAACGTTATCCAGTCGGGGTTCAAATTCCGCAACCTGAAGTATTCGCGCGACCACGAAACCGAAGCCGACCACATGGGACTCATTTTTGCAGCCATGGCCGGCTACGACCCCCATGTGGCAGTCACTTTCTGGCAGCGCATGGCAGCAGCCAGTGGCGGCGGCAACCAGAGCGACATCTTCAGCGACCACCCTTCGGATGCCAAGCGCATTGCGGCCATACAAAATGATCTGCCCGAAGCGCTCACCTACTACAAACCGGTGGCTTCCACATCTCAGTCGACATCTTCTTCTAAGAAAAGTTCCACGGCCAAAAAGAAAACCTCTTCGGCAACTAAAAGTTCTTCTTCAAAGAAATCAGGAACAGGATTCAAACTTACACCAGTAAAGAAATAATTATAACACTATGATTGAGTTTTTAGCACAACACCTTTGGCAAATGTGGGCGGTGATAGCCGTTCTTTGCTTGATTTCAGAACTCACTTCAGGCGACTTCTTCATTTTCTGCTTCTCCATTGGGGCAGCCTGTGCTTCTGTGTGTGCAGCGTATGGAGCCAATTTCTATTGGCAGCTCTTCATTTTTGCTGTGTTCACTTTGGTGTGTATCTTCACGGTTCGCCCCGTTGCCTTGCGCTGGCTTCACCGCAACGACCAGCACAGGGTGAGCAATGCCGATGCTCTGATTGGCCGGCGCGGAAAAGTGGTTGAACCCATCGAAGCCAACGGCTATGGTCGTGTGGCCATCGATGGCGATGTGTGGAAAGCCCAGACAGCCGGCGAGCTGGCTGTTGCCGTGGGCCAATATGTGAAGGTGGTGTCACGCCAAAGCACCATCATCACCGTTGAACCGGAAATACTTCACTAATTCTTTAATCCTAAATTTTATAATAACAATCAACATTATGGACTTCATGACTTATTTTCTGATAGCCATTATCATTTTAGTGGTTATCTTTGCAAAAAAGGCGCTTGTGATTATTCCTCAGAGTGAGACAAAGATTATTGAGCGACTGGGTCGCTATCATGCTACCCTCGAACCAGGTATCAACATCATCATTCCCTTTGTCGATGCCGCCAAGAGCATTGTTGTTTTGCAGCGTGGGCGCTATGCCTATAGCAATTCCATCGACCTGCGCGAACAGGTTTACGACTTCGACCGTCAGAATGTAATCACCAAGGATAACATTCAAATGGAAATCAACGCGCTGCTCTATTTCCAGATTGTAGACCCCTTCAAGGCAGTGTACGAGATTTCGAACCTGCCCAATGCCATTGAAAAGCTTACACAAACAACGCTGCGTAACATCATTGGCGAACTGGAGCTTGACCAAACGCTCACTTCGCGCGACACCATCAACACCAAGCTGCGTGCCGTGCTCGACGAAGCCACCGACAAGTGGGGTGTTAAGGTGAACCGTGTGGAGCTGCAAGACATTATCCCGCCACAGAGTGTGCTCACCGCCATGGAGAAACAGATGCAGGCCGAGCGAAACAAGCGTGCCGCCATTCTCACCAGCGAGGGTGAAAAGCAGTCGCAGATTTTGCAGTCGGAGGGCGAGAAGGCAGCCACCATCAACCGTGCCGAAGCCCAGAAACAGCAAGAGATTCTGCGTGCCGAGGGTGAGGCTCAGGCTCGCATTCGTGTGGCCGAGGCCGAAGCCAAAGCCATTGAGGTGATAACAGAAGCCGTTGGCAAGTCTACCAACCCCGCCAACTACTTGCTGGCCCAGAAGTATATAGAAATGATGCGCGAGTTGGGCGAGGGCGACAAAACCAAGACCGTTTACCTGCCCTACGAAGCCACCAACCTGTTGGGTTCCATTGGCGGCATCAAAGACCTTTTCAAGGCCGAATAGCTGGTAGTTACACGAACCACCCCTAACCCCTACTTTATGAAAGGAGGGGTTAGGGGTGGTTCGTGTAACTTCATGCAAGCTTGTTGTTCCATTTTCCGCAACTACAAATGGAGATTCTTTTTGGGTATATCATTTTTATATAACGAGGCGTAAAGTTACACGAGCCACTCTTTTAACCCCTCCTTATAATTTTGATGGTTTTGTTTCCTTGTTTTCTCACCACCACTTTTCCGTTCGGTTGGTTCAGCTTGCGCCCTTGCAGGTCGAACCAGCTAATGGCTTCTATGGCATTGCCGGCTTGCTTCAGGTTTTCAATGCCGCTTGTTTCGTCTTTAAACACTTTCAGAGCTTTGCTTGGTTTGCCGCTGTTGGTGAAAGCTCCCTTGTCGTAGGCATTCCACCCCCATGTGGTGTAGGCCGCAGGTTTCCACGAACCATACACCTCCGGCTCCCAATAGAAGATGCCAGCACATTGCGTAAGGTTCTCTGTTTTGCTGAAGAGGTCGGCCATCACATTAGCTGCGCGGTCTTCGTCCCAAGCCGAATAGCCCGTTTCCACAATCATCACCGGCACGCCAAAAGTGTTGCCCAAGCTTTTAATGTTGTTGGCCGTTTTGGTGTTGTCGGAGCTCCAGTTGGTCCAGTCGGGATAGTGCGAAAGGCCAATCATGTCGAACTTCCCGCCATACAGTTTGAAAGCGTTAAAGAACCAGGCATTGTCTTCCGGTGCACGGTCAATGTGCACAATCACCATCGCATTGGGCAGCACACTCTTCACCGCCTCATAGCCGGCATTGCTCAAGGCGATATATCCGTTCCAGGTTGCCGCCCCTGTTTTGTTCCAGTCTATTTTTCCTTCGTTGAACACCATTCCCGTTCGGGTTTCGTTGCCCACCTGCACCCACAGCGGTTCTATGCCTTCGTTTTTCAGTGCCGTGAGCACGTCGGTGGTGTGGTTGGCAACAGCCGTTTTCAGCTGTTCCATGTTGTAGCTGCTCCATGCCGAAGGCTTGTATTGTTGTCCGGGGTCGGCAAAGCGGTCGCTGTAGTGAAAGTCTATGAGCACGTTCATTCCCTGAGCCTTTGCCCTTTTCGCCTTTGCCACCACATCGGCTTTATTGCACCAAGGTCCGTACACGTTTTCGGGGTTCACCCACACGCGCAGTCGAACAGCATTCAGTCCGGTTTGCTGCAGCAGGGCGAAAAGTTCTGTTTCGGTGCCATTGTCGTTGTAGAACTTTTTGCCGTCGTTTTCCATTTCCGTGCACCAGCTCACGTCGGCCCCGCGTGCAAATGTTGTTTGAGCGTTAGCCTGTGAAAGCAAGAGCAGTGTGCATAGTGTAGTAAAGAATCTTTTCATCATGTTTATTGTTTTAGTTATTTCGTTCGATGCGCAAAATTACAAAGAAAATCCGAAACGCGCTTAAAAATCAAGATAATTTCAGCAACCCTTTGTGCTTTCCCGCAAAATGTGTATCTTTGCCAGCATGATAGAAGCAATTTGTTTAGTGATTGGTGCAATTGCAGGTGCGGTTGCAGCCATGTTGTTTTTTGCCGGCAAGCGGCGTGCCGTGGAATCGCAGCTCATGGAGTGCAAGCTCGAGTTGGAACGAACGGCAACACAGCTTGATGCCAACAAGCAACAGTATGAAAAGCAGGTTGAACTGCTCAAACAGCAGAACGAAACAGAAGTGCGCCTGCGCAAGGAACAGAACGAAAAAGAGTTTCAGCTGCGGCAAGAACAATTTCAACAACAGCTGAAAACCGTGCAAGAGCAGTTTGCCAATCTTGCCAACGAACTGCTCCGGCAAACCAGCGACCGACTGAATAGCCAGAACACTGAGTCGATGAAGGTCATCACCGACCCCCTCCGCCAACATCTTGAAGCGTTGCAGAAAGCCATCAATGCCAACAATACCGAAACCGCCAAGAGCACAGCCACGCTCACGCAGCAACTCAACCAAATGGCCGAACAAACCCTTCGCATCAACAGCGCGGCAACACGTCTTACCAACGTTATCCGTGGCGGAAACAAAACCCAGGGCAACTGGGGCGAGCGCATGCTCACCGAACTGCTCGAAGTGCAAGGCTTCCGGCTTGGGTTCGACTATGATGTGCAGCAGGCAGTGAGCACCGACGACGAGGGCCGGCGGCTTATACCCGACGTGGTGCTGCACTATCCCAACAACGAAGATGTGGTGATTGACTCCAAAATGTCGATCGATGCCTACTATCAATATGTCAACACCGACGAAGAAGCACTCAAGCAGAAGTTTGCCGACGACCTGGTTCGAAGCATACGCACACAGATGAACGGACTTTCCCGCAAAGACTATAGTCGCTACATCAAGAAACCACGCCGTGCCATCGACTTCGTGATTATGTTTGTGCCCAACGAAGGAGCCCTTCAGCTGGCGCTCGCCACCGAACCCCGCCTTTGGGCCGAAGCTTTCGAGAAGCAGGTGTTCATTACATCGCAGCAGAACCTGATGGCCATCTTGCGCATCATTCAAATAGCCTGGCGGCAATATGCCCAAACCGAGAGTCAGAAGCGGGTGTTCGACATGGCCGAAGAGATGCTCAAGCGCGTGGGCGAATTTATTAAGCGTTTCGATAAAGTGGGAAAAGACATTGAAACCCTTCACAAAGACTACGACGATGCCTACAACAAAGCCTACACCGGCAGGCAGAGCATTGTGCAGAAAGCAAACGAACTGAAAGAACTGGGAGTGAAGGAAAGTGCCAACCAACCCATTCCACCCACCGCCGCACAGCTTGATGCTTAATTTTTGTTGAAAGAATATGCAAGAAACGAACAATTTGATGTTAAAACCATAAATAATTGTTCAAACATGTAACAATTTGAAATTTTTTTGTTACTTTTGTGCCCAGAAAGTTTGTTTTAAGGAATAATCATGATTGCAGACATTGAGATGTTGCGGCAGTTCTATGCCGCCTACACAGGTAAGGTGCAGCAGGCAAGGCAAGTGCTTTGCAGGCCAATGACCTATGCCGAGAAAGTATTGTTCGCTCACTTGTATGACGCTCAACAAGCGAAACCATACAAGCGGGGAGTGGAGTATGTGAATTTCCGGCCCGACCGTGTGGCCATGCAGGATGCTACCGCCCAAATGGCGTTGCTCCAGTTTATGAATGCCGGCAAAGACCGTGTGGCGGTGCCCTCCAGTGTGCACTGCGATCATCTGATTAGAGCCGAATATGGTGCCCTCAAAGACTTGCCTGCGGCTTGCGAAACCAACAAAGAGGTTTACGATTTCCTCCACTCCGTGGCTCTTCGCTATGGTATCGACTTCTGGCAGCCGGGGGCCGGCATCATTCACCAGGTGGTGCTCGAAAACTATGCCTTCCCCGGGGGCATGATGGTTGGAACCGATTCCCACACCCCCAATGCCGGCGGACTGGGCATGGTGGCTGTGGGCGTGGGCGGAGCCGATGCCGTGGATGTGCTCACCGCCCAGCCTTGGGAACTCAAGATGCCGCGCCTCATTGGGGTGCGCCTGCGCGGACAACTCTCAGGTTGGGCTACACCCAAGGATGTGATTCTTCAGATACTCGGACTGCTCACCGTGAAGGGGGGTACCAATGCCATACTGGAATATTTTGGCGACGGGCTCAGTTCCATCTCGGCCACCGGCAAGGCCACCATCTGCAACATGGGTGCCGAGCTGGGAGCCACATGCAGCATATTCCCCTTCGACGAACAGGCCGATGAATACCTGCGCAAAACCGGACGAGAAGAGGTGGCTGTGATGGCACGCCAGAATGCGGCCGAGCTGCGTGCCGACGAGGCAGTGTTCGCCAACCCCGCCATCTTCTACGACCAGGTGATTGATATAGACCTCTCGAAGGTGGAACCACATTTGAACGGACCTTTCACACCCGATGCTGCAACCCCCATCTCGCAGATGAAAGCCAAAGGTCCTGCCAACGACTATCCCATGGCCGTTGAAGTGGGGTTGATAGGGTCGTGCACCAATTCCAGCTACCAAGACTTGTGCCGAGCTGCTTCGGTGGCTCGTCAGGCATACGAAAAAAACATAGAGGTGAAGGGGCAGCTCATCATCAACCCGGGGTCGGAACAAATCAGACTCACCGCCGAGCGCGATGGCATTCTTGAAGACTTCCGGCGCATTGGAGCACTCATCATGACCAATGCCTGCGGACCTTGCATTGGTCAATGGAAACGACATACTGACGAGCCCGAACGCAAAAATGCCATCGTTACAAGCTTCAACCGCAATTTCCGCAGGCGTGCCGATGGCAATCCCAACACATACGCGTTCATCGGTTCGCCTGAGCTGACAACGGCACTTGCCATTGCTGGCCGACTCGATTTCAACCCCGCCACCGACACCTTATTAAATAAAGAAGGACAACCCGTCAAGCTCGACGAGCCTGCCGGTTACAACTTCCCGCCCCGTGGATTTGAAGTGCCTGAGGAAACCTCTCTCAACGTTCAGCCCTCCACTCTCAACACTCAAGAGATTGTTATAGACCCACATTCGAACCGTCTGCAACGTCTGGAACCCTTTGCACCCTGGGATGGCAACGACCTTCTTAACATGCCGCTGCTCATCAAGGTGCAAGGAAAGTGCACCACCGACCACATTTCCATGGCCGGGCCGTGGCTCCGTTTCCGCGGTCATCTCGAGAACATTTCCGACAACCTGCTCATGGGGGCAGTGAATGCCTTCAATGGCGAATCGAACAAAGTGAAGCTGCAGCCCGTATGCGGCCATGCCGAACAACAGGCTGAACCCCACTATGTGGAAGTTTCAACAGCTGCCAAAGCCTACAAGCAAGCCGGAGTGCCGAGCATGGTGGTGGCTGAAGACAACTATGGCGAAGGGTCGAGCCGCGAACATGCAGCTATGGAACCCCGCTTCCTTAACGTGAGGGTGATTCTTGCCAAGAGCTTTGCACGCATTCACGAAACCAATCTGAAGAAGCAGGGCATGCTGGCTCTCACCTTCGAGAATAAGGCCGATTACGACAAGGTGCGCGAAGACGACCGCATCTCGCTAACCGGACTGAACGACTTCGCCCCCGGCAGTAAGCTCACCGTCACGCTCCATCATGCCAACGGAGAAGAAGAGAGCTTCTTCGCCGAGCATACCTACAACGAATTGCAAATAGCCTGGTTTAAGGCTGGCAGCGCATTGAATTATAATAAGTTGACGAATTAATTTCACATGGCAAAGATAACGAAAACAGGCGAACAGCTGAATGTTCCCAATCAAGTGACAGTTCCCTTCATAGAGGGCGATGGCGTGGGGGCCGAGATTACCCCGGTGTGCCAACAGGTGGTGGATGCTGCCGTAGAGAAAGCCTATGGTTCCACCCGCAAGATAGAATGGATGGAGGTTTTGGCTGGTGGAAAGGCTCACACCCAAACCGGCGAGTGGCTGCCACAAGCCACACTCGATGCTTTCAGCGAGTATCTGGTGGGCATCAAGGGACCGCTCATGACCCCCGTGGGTGGCGGCATACGCAGTTTGAATGTAACCCTGCGCCAAACGCTCGACCTTTATGTGTGTCAGCGCCCCGTGCGCTATTTCAATGGCATCGTGTCGCCCGTGAAGCATCCCGAGCTGGTGGATATGTGCATCTTCCGCGAAAACACCGAAGATATCTATGCGGGTATAGAGTGGGAGAGTGGTTCGGCCGAAGCCCGGAAGTTCTTCAGCTTTCTGAGCGAAGAGATGGGAGTTACAAAGGTTCGGTTTCCGGAAACATCGGGCTTTGGGGTGAAACCCGTTTCAAAAGAAGGTTCTGAACGACTCATCCGCAGTGCCATCGACTATGCCTTGGCACACAACCTGAAAACCGTTACGCTGGTGCACAAAGGCAATATCATGAAGTTTACCGAGGGCGGATTTAAAAAATGGGGCTACGAACTGGCCGAACGCGAATATGCCGATGAACTGAAGAGCGGCCAACTGGTGGTGAACGACTGCATCTGCGATGCCTTCCTGCAGAATGCCTTGCTCAAACCCGAAGCCTACAAGGTGATAGCTACGCTCAACCTCAATGGCGACTATGTTTCCGACATGCTCGCCGCTCAGGTGGGAGGCATTGGCATTGCTCCCGGTGCCAACATCAACTATCAAACAGGCCACGCCATCTTCGAAGCCACTCACGGCATTGCTCCCGACATTGCCGGGCAAAACAAGGTGAACCCATCGTCGCTGATTCTTTCGGCCGTGATGATGCTCGACTATATGGGATGGAACGAGGCAGCCCAGCTCATTACAGATGCCATGGAGAAGCTGTTCACGCAAGGACTGGCCACCGCCGACCTTGCCCGCTTCATGAACAACGGACAGTCACTTGGAACACAGGAGTTTGGAGCGCAACTTGTGAAGCAACTTTAAAAGAAAAAATCACGCCAATGCATCACAAACATGAACAAAGAATATCTGATTTATAAACTTAGCGACCAGGTGAAGAATTCGTGCAAGATAGATAACGAACTCTTCCAGAAATATAACGTGAAGCGCGGATTGCGCAACGAGGATGGCTCGGGCGTGCTTGTCGGACTCACCAATATTGGTAATGTGGTGGGATACGAACGCGACGAAGATGGGAAACTGCAACCAACCGAGGGTAAACTGTTTTATCGCGGTTATGAACTCGACGATCTTGTTTCGCCCCTGTTGAAAGAAAAACGCTTCGGTTTTGAAGAGGTTGCCTACCTGCTGCTCTCGGGCGAACTGCCCGATAGCGAGGAACTCGCAGCCTTTCGTGAACTCATCAACGAGAACATGCCCCTCGACCACCGCACCATTGTGCACATCATCGACCTCGAAGGTTCAAACATCATGAACATTCTGGCACGATGCGTGCTCGAGATGTACAGCTTCGACAAAAACCCCGACGATATTTCTCGCGACAACCTGATGCGGCAATCCATAGAACTTATTTCCAAATTCCCCACCATCATCGCCTATGCCTATAACATCTACAGGCATTCCGAACAGGGGCGCTCGCTGCATATCCGTCACCCCAAGGAGCATGCTTCCATTGCCGAAAACTTCCTCTACATGCTCAAGCACGACGACTACACCGAGCTGGATGCACGCATGCTCGACCTGCTGCTCATCATTCAGGCAGAACATGGTGGTGGTAACAACTCTACCTTCACCGTGCGCGTGACTTCTTCTACACGAACCGACACCTATTCGAGCATCGCTGCCGGCATCGGTTCGCTGAAGGGACCGCTGCATGGTGGTGCCAACATCAAGGTTATCAACATGTTCCATCATCTGAAAGAGCAAATCAGCGATTGGAAAAACATCGATGAGATTGACGTTTACCTGCGGCGCATGCTCAACAAGGAAGCTTACGATAAGTCAGGACTCATCTATGGCATCGGCCACGCTGTTTACACCATGAGCGACCCGCGTGCCGTGGAACTGAAAAAACTGGCAGGCGAATTGGCCAAAGAAAAGGGTAGGGAAGATGAGTACGAATTTCTCAAACTCATTGAACAGGAAGGCATCAAGTGCCTCATGCAGCACCGCAAGAGCCGTAAGCCTGCCTGCGCCAACCTCGATTTCTATAGCGGTTTCATCTACGAAATGATTGGCTTGCCACAGGAAATTTATACCCCCATCTTTGCCATGGCACGCATTGTGGGTTGGACGGCTCACCGCATAGAAGAGCTCAACTTCGAAGGGCGACGCATCATCCGACCTGCTTATAAGAATATTCTCGACCCCAAAGCTTATACTCCCATCAACGAAAGATAAGCTTTCAATCTCCAAACCTATATGTTTTGGTTTCATACATGTGCCGTGTAGCACTGCTACACGGCACATGTAGCATTGCTACATGTGGTGTATAGCATTGCTACATGCGACATGTACCAACCCAAAAGGTTACCTTTTACGTTCTTACCAGTGCTAAACGATGAGGTCTTTCACCACCTCGCTGCCAATAACAAGTCCGGCGGCAGCAGGCACAAAGGCACACGAGGCAGGAAGCGAGCGCCGTCCGTTGGTGGCCAATGCTTCAGCCTCTTTTTTTGTTTCCTCATCGTCGATGACGGGTTGCAAAGGCGGTTCGTCGCTGAACACCACTTTCAAATGTTGAATACCCTCGCGGCGCAGGGTGGTGCGCATCGCCTTGGCAAGCGGGTCCATGTATGTTTTTGAGATGTCGGATACACGAAAAGCGGTGGAATTCAGCTTGTTGGCCGCTCCCATTGAACTGATGATGGGAATGTTTAGCCGGTGGCAGCGGCGCACCAGTTCGAGCTTGGCCTTCACCGTGTCGATGCAGTCTACCACATAGTCGTAGTGAGAAAGGTCTATGTCGCTGGCATTCTCGGGCAGGTAGAACATCGGATATTTCTCTACCTTGCAGGCGGGGTTGATGTCGTGTATGCGCTCTTCAAACACATCCACCTTCAGACGGTCGAGTGTAGAGTGCAGAGCGATAATCTGGCGGTTCAGGTTGGTGAGGCTCACGCGGTCGTTATCGACAAGGGCCAGCATGCCCACGCCGCTACGGGCGAGCACCTCTACCACATAGCCCCCCACGCCGCCAACACCGAACACAATAACCCGGGAATGCTTGAGCCGTTCCATGGCCTCGTTGCCAAGCAATAATTTGGTTCTTTGAAACTGATTCATGGTGCAAAGATATAAAAAAAATCTCTCCTAAAGTTCATCTTCCACTAATATTGTTTAACTTTGCACTTTATAGAAACTTTCAATGAAAAATGAAACTATTCCAACATATTGCTTTTCCCGCAATGCTGTTGCTTTTGTTGTCATGCCATGATGGTGGAAATTCTTCCGGTAGTGCAGAAGATGCAGGCGATACCATACCCATGAAATATGCTCAGCACCTGGTAATGGTGCGCTATGCCGACAGGGTGGAGGTGACTCTGCTCGACCCTTGGCACAAAGGCAGGGTGCTCAGCAGGTATACCCATCGCAAGCCCTTGAAGCGCTGCGTGGTGTTCAACACGGCGCATGCGTCGCTCTTGCAGATGCTTGGTGCGCTGGATGCCGTGGCAGGTGTTGCCGACCTGAAATATATGAACCTGCCCGAAGTGAAACGAAGGGTGGAGCGTGGTAAGAACCTTCCTCAGCGGCAGGGTGTTACCATTGTTGACTGCGGCAACTCCATGGCTCCTGACGTTGAGCGCATGGCCTTGCTGGATGCAGATGCCATTTGGCTGTCGCCATTTGAAAACAGTGGGGGCTATGGCCAAATTGAAAAGTTGAACATCCCGCTCATAGAGTGTGCCGACTATATGGAAACCTCGGCTCTTGGGCGTGCCGAATGGATGAAGTTCTATGGTATGCTGGTGGGAAAGGAGCATGAGGCCGATTCATTGTTCTCGGTGGTAGAGAAAAACTATCTCGAGTTGATGCGTAAGGCTTCTCAGGCACCGCTCCATCGAAAGGTGCTCACCGAACGGCTCACGCAGGGAACATGGTATGTGCCCGGCGGAAGGAGCAGCATGGGTCGCCTGCTGCAAGATGCAGGCGGGGTGTATGCCTGGAGTGCCGACGAGCATAGCGGAAGCTTGCCCCTTGCCTTTGAAACCGTGCTCGACCGTTCGGGCGATGCCGAAGTGTGGGTGTTCAACTATATTGGACGGGAACCGCTCACCTATAACATGCTTTCGGCCGAGCATCATGGTTACACTCAGATGAGGGCTTTCCAAGAAAAGCGTGTCTACTATGTGAACAGTCTGCGCGTGCCCTATTTCGAAGAAGTTTCTTTCCGTCCCGACTGGCTGTTGGCCGACTATGTCAGGCTGTTGTGCTATCATGCATGCAATCCGTCAGACCTTCGTTATCTGCGCCCTGTTCAAGAGTGATGATTTTTTTTAAGTTTCGCACATCTTTTATTACGACTATGAGAAAAAACATGCTTGTGTTCTCTTTCCTTGCATTGGCACTTTCAGTGTTGTTTGTGTTGAATCTGCTCATGGGGTCGGTATCTATTCCGTTCTCCGATGTGTGGAACATCCTCACCGGAGGTGTGGTTCAGCACGCGCAGTGGAAGTTTATAGTGCTTGAAACGCGGTTGCCGCAAGCCTGCACAGCCATCCTTTGCGGGTCGGCATTGGCAGTGTGCGGACTGTTGCTGCAGACAGCCTTTCGCAATCCGCTCGCCGGTCCGGGAGTCTTTGGCATCACCAACGGCGCATGCCTTGGTGTGGCAGTGGTGATGTTGTTGTTTGGGGGCAGTGTTTCGTTGCAATTTCTGCAAGGCGGAGAGTTTGCGGCAGTGATGGTGGCAGCCTTTATAGGAGCCATGTTGGTTACGGGCTTGTTGTTCTTCTTTTCCACGTTGTTGCGAAGCAACGTGATGTTGCTCATCGTGGGCATCATGGTGGGCTATCTCTCATCGTCGGTTATCACCCTGCTCAACTATCTGGCCACCGAGCAAGGGGTGCGTTCCTACATGCTCTGGGGCATGGCCAGCTTCGGTGGTGTGTCGCTCCGGCAGCTACCCCTTTTTGTTTCGCTAACCGTTGTTGGCTTGTGCATGGCATTTGCGCTTATCAAACCACTCAATGCCTTGTTGCTTGGCGACCGCTATGCCCAGAACTTAGGCATCAACACCCGGCGCTTGCGTCACTGCCTGCTTCTGCTCACAGGCTTGCTGTGTGCCGTGGCAACGGCGTTCTGCGGTCCGGTAACATTCATTGGTCTTGCCGTTCCCCACATGGCCCGCCTGATGACGGGCACCGCCAACAACCGAGTTCTACTGCCCCTCACCCTGCTGACCGGTGCCGTGGTGGCCCTTTTATGCAACTGGTTGTGTGCATTGCCCACCGGTGGAATGCTACCCCTGAATGCCGTTACCCCGCTTGTGGGAGGTCCCGTGATTATTTATGTTATTCTTATGGGCAACAAAGGGCGTTTGTTAGAATAAACAGCGTTTTTTTTACATGCCACACGTTGTTTTAAACAATTTTTATTATCTTTGCTGCATCTAAAGAAAAAACATTATTAACACCAACCTATCAACAATGAAAAAGCAAATGTTGTTGCTGGCGATGCTCATGCTGTCGTTCAGCGTTTCAGCCCGGAAAGAACAGGTGGAGATTCAGGGAGCGAAAGGCCGTTTGGTGGCAGAGATTCAGGTTCCCGAAATGGCCAATGGCAAGAAGGTGCCCATGGTGATTATTTGTCATGGCTTTGGAGGTGACAAAGAGGCTGGGTTGCTGCGTGCAGTCGCCGACTCGCTGGAAGCGCACGGCATGGCGAGCATTCGTTTCGATTTCAATGGTCACGGACGGAGTGAGGGAAAGTTCGAGGATATGACCGTGCTCAACGAGATAGAGGATGCCAAGCAAGTGTATGCTTATGTGAGCCAGCTGCCCTATGTTTCGTGTGTGGGCATGGTTGGCCATTCACAAGGCGGAGTGGTGACGGCCATGACTGCTGCCCAGCTTGGCAAGCGCAGTATACGAGCCGAGGTGTTATTAGCTCCGGCCGGGGCCTTGCGCGACGATGCCTTGCGTGGCTATCTCTTTGGAAAGACGTATAATCCCCATGACTTGCCCGAACGGGCTCCTGTAGGCGGAGACCGCTTCTTGGGGCGCGAATATGCCCGCATAGCCCAAACGCTGCCCATCTATGAAACTGCCCGAACCTATAAGGGGGCTGCCTATGTGGTGCATGGAACTTGGGACACCATTGTGCCATACACTTATGGCGAGCGGTTTCACTATGTAATCAAGAACAGCAAGATAACGCTCATGGAAAAAGTAGACCATGGGTTTTCGGGTAAGGATGCCGAAGTGGCTCACATGACGTGTGAGTTCTTGTTGAAGCAATTGAAATGAATCAAATGACAGAAAAAGAGTTTGAAACCTATTGGGCACAACATCGCAAACAGTTGTTGGAGGCTAACGCCGAATATCGCGAAGCTATTGAAAATTACAAGATGAACACCGGTGCCGACTGGCTGTTGTTTGCTTTCCCGGTGGTGGTGGCTGTGGTGGTGCTCGACTGGGCACCCTTTGACAGCGAGGTGCTCAACTGGGTTATAGGAGCTGTTGCCGCCGTTGTGGTGTTTGTGCTGAGTGTGTGGGTGAAGTCGATGATAACCGGCACACGCCCCATTTCTCAGATAGAGGAAGAAGTGAAAGAGCAGGAGCGCAGAAACTCTTGCCATTCTTCTTGATAGCCATTGAACACATCAATGTCTACATTGCCCCTGATGCCTTGAACACGTCCGTCGGGCGACAGCTGCCAGATGGCCAATCGAACGTCGGGTTTGTATTCGCCATAGCGGGCTATCCACACCTGATAGTCGCGCTTGATGTCAGGAGCAAGAGGCAGATATTTGTTCACAAACTGCTGATTGACATAGAGAATGGGGCTTACTCCTGTTTTTTGTTTCACTAACGAGAGCCATGTTCTCACTGCTTTGAACAAAGCTTCCGGGCCTCCCATCTTCTTGATTTGCGCATTTGAAGGTTCCACGTCGAGCACCGGCGGCAAATCGCCATGGTTGAAATGGGCTTGGCGCAGGAAATTCCTTGCTTGTTCGGCAGCCGTAGACTTGATGGAGAAGAAATGGTAACTGCCCACCCGGAAACCATGCTTTCGGGCAGCGGCATAGTCGGCAGCATAATATCGGTTTCGAATGTCTTTTCCCTCTGTGGCCTTGATGAAAATGAAACTCACCGGATAGTTGACCGAACCGCTTATCTGCTTTTTGCTCAGTGTGCCAAGGTGTGTGATGCGCAGTCGTTTCCAGTCGATGGCATAGCGTCGGCGTCCTTGTTCATGTTGATATCGGGCAATATCAATTCCATAGATGCGCTCGTTGGTGTAAAGAAGTCGTTCACCTTTGAAAAGATCTTCTTTCCATTCGCCCACCCGCAATCGGCCTTCTGAAAGCGAAAAACCAAAGCCGTGGCGTTTTCCGTCTTTCCAATGTCCTTCGTAATAAGAACCATCGGCATAGCGCCATGCACCATGTCCATTGATGATGGGCTGCGGCACTGCCACCGAATCGGCAATGGCACGTCCGGCCAGCTCTGCAACCCCGTGGGCATGTTTGAATATGGCTCTTGCACCTTCGGGGGTTGTTTGGTTGGTGGTTTGCATGAGCAGCAACCCTTCATCGTTCTGAACAGGCGTGCAGCGAACACTTGAACGCTTTCCCTCCTTATTATATAAGGCGGTATAGGAAGAAACCCTTCGGATAGAAACTTTCTCACCACTGCCAATGCCGAGCAGTTGCTGCCGAGTGCGCTGAAGCAAGTGTTCTCGGCGGTCGTGGTCGCGCTTGTAGTCGGCAATCATGTTGTAACCCTCGTCTTGCACACCATGAACCCTCAGATAGTAAGCCAGTTCTTCTTTCTCCCGTTGCATGAGTTGCAGGAGCGAGTCGAGGAAATGTTTCTCCCGCTCCACAATGGCGGGAACAGCAGAAGCAGCAACGGTGTCTACATGATTGCGGGTGAGCAAACAACCTTTGCACGATGGCAGCAAGGGGAATCTGTCTACCCACACAGCTGTTTCGCGGTGAACAATGTTCATCACCGAGTCGTTACATAATGCAACGTTTGCCAAGGTAGAATCGGCATTGAGTGAAGAGAAGAAAACAATGGGTTTCCCGTCAATCTCCAGTTGGAAATAATGATGCCCCTCTACAATGGCAATGCTGTTGTGAAGCTTTTTCGTGGAGGGATGCCAGGCCATGTAGAGAGCCACAATAGCGCAGAGTGCAAGAATGGCAAGGGCTACAAGAACGGTCTGGCAGGTGGGCCTTTTTATGGAAATGTTTTGCATAGAGACAATTGAAATTTGCTTCAAAAGTACTCCATTCTTTTCAATTCGCCAAAGAAAACCAACGAAAAGTAAGGTAAAAAAGTGTTGAAAACACAAATAATCGTAAAATTGCGATATTTTGGCTTTAATTGTTTCCAAGAATCGAAAAAAATGATTAGTTTTGTAGCTTGTAAGTCATGTCAAATTCGCTCAGAACGAAAATAAACGGCATTCTCGGCGATGTGAGCACAAAAATAAAAGCATAATCAAAATAAACATCAATGGACGAAAATCAGACAATTGATCAAGACAGAATCATTAAAATTAACATTGAAGAGGAAATGAAATCCTCTTACATCGACTATTCCATGTCGGTGATAGTGGCGCGAGCTCTTCCAGATGTGCGCGACGGCTTTAAGCCGGTTCATCGTCGCATTCTCTACGGTATGCTCGGCATTGGCAACACCAGCAACAATCCATATAAGAAATGTGCACGCGTGGTGGGTGAGGTGCTCGGTAAGTATCACCCCCACGGCGACTCTTCGGTGTATGGGGCTCTGGTGAGGTTGGCTCAAGACTGGAACATGCGCTACACATTGGTAGACGGACAGGGAAACTTTGGTTCGGTTGACGGAGACTCGGCGGCTGCCATGCGTTACACCGAGTGCAGACTCTCAAAGATGGGTGAACACATCATGGACGACCTGGAAAAGGATACCGTTGACATGCAGAACAACTTCGACGACTCACTGCAGGAACCAACGGTGATGCCTACCAAAATTCCAAACCTGCTTGTGAACGGTGGCAATGGTATTGCGGTGGGCATGGCAACAAACATGCCAACACACAACCTTGGAGAGGTGATTGACGGATGTTGTGCCTATATCGACAACCCCGACATCGACACGGATGGACTGATGCAATATATCAAAGCACCCGATTTCCCAACGGGGGCCTACATCTATGGTTTGCAGGGCGTGAAGGACGCTTATGAAACAGGGCGCGGACGCATCATCATCAGGGCAAAGGCCGAGATTGAAAGCGACGAGCATCACGATAAGATTGTGGTGACGGAGATTCCATACGGAGTGAACAAAGCACAGCTGATTGAATATATCGCCGACCTGGTGAAGGAAGGGAAAATTGATGGAATTTCAAACGCCAACGACGAGTCGGGTCGACAGGGAATGCGCATCGTTATTGATGTGAAACGAGATGCCAACGCCAATGTTATTCTGAACAAACTCTTTAAGATGACCGCTCTACAGAGTTCATTCTCAGTGAATAACATTGCGCTTGTTAAAGGAAGACCACGCTTGCTCACGTTGAAAGAATGTGTGAAGTATTTTGTGGAACATCGGCACGATGTAACCATCCGCCGCACCAAGTTCGACCTGAAGAAAGCACAAGAGAGGGCACACATTCTGGAAGGTTTGATTATTGCTGTGAACAACATCGACGAGGTGGTGCACATCATTCGCCAGTCGAAAACCCCGAGCGATGCCCAGCGCAACCTTGAACAACGCTTCGAACTGGATGAACTGCAATCGAAAGCCATCGTAGACATGCGACTTGCGCAGCTCACAGGCTTGCGCGTGGATCAGCTGCACCAGGAGTTTGACGACTTGATGAAACTGATCGCCGACTTGCAGGAAATTCTTGACAATCCCGAGCGTTGTAAGCAAGTGATGAAGCAGGAACTTCAGGAAGTGAAAGAAAAATATGGCGATGAGCGCCGAACCGAAATTATTCCCGACGAGCATGAGTTTAATGCCGAGGACTTCTATCCCAACGACCCCGTAGTTATCACGGTAAGCCATCTTGGATATATCAAGCGCACACCACTCTCAGAGTTCCGTGAACAAGCGCGCGGTGGGGTAGGAGCCAAGGGGGCCAGCTCGCGCGACAAAGACTTTACAGAATATATCTGTCCGGCCACCATGCACCAGACGCTTCTATTCTTCACCAAGAAGGGACGCTGTTTCTGGCTTAAATGCTACGAGATTCCCGAAGGCGACCGCACTTCTAAAGGACGTGCCATACAGAATATGCTCAATATTGAACCCGACGATTCACTGAACTTTATTCTGCGCTTGCGCGGAAGAGGACTCGAAGACGAAGAGTTCATCAATTCGCACTATATTGTGTTCTGCACCAAGAACGGAACAGTGAAGAAAACGCTGCTTAAGGCATACTCGCGTCCGCGTGCCAATGGTGTGATTGCCATCAACATTTCTGAAGGGGATGAGGTGGTAGACGTGCGTCTTACCAATGGCCACAACGAGCTGATTATTGCAAACCGCAACGGAAGGGCCGTGAGATTCGACGAACGGAAAATTCGGTCTATCGGTCGCACGGCAACGGGAGTGCGTGGAATGACACTTGACGAGGGCGACGATGCCGTTGTGGGAATGATTGTGGTGAACGATGCCGAAACGGAAACGGTGATGGTGGTGAGCGAAAGCGGATATGGAAAACGCTCGCAGGTGGAAGACTACCGTAAAACCAACCGAGGCGGAAAAGGTGTAAAGACACTGAATGTGACCGACAAGACCGGACGACTGGTTGCCATCAAGAATGTTACCGACGATAACGACCTGATGATTATCAATAAGAGTGGTATCGTTATTCGCATGGCTGTTAGCGAGGTGCGTGTGATGGGACGTGCAACACAAGGTGTGCGGCTCATCAACCTAACCAAAAAGAACGATGTGATTGCCAGCGTTTGCAAAGTGATGAGCTCTGAAATGGAAGCTCGTATCAATCAGTCGGATACGGAGTCGGTAGAGAATGATTCTGCACAATCGTTGGCTCCCATACATACCGACGATGCAGCAGAACATCCCGCTGATGCTCCAATGGTTGATTTTGACGAAGAAACAACAGAATAACAAGAACCTTTAAAAAATTTATTAGCTTATGAAAAAATTGTTCATTGCGGCTTTGATGGTCTTTGGAACCTCTGCCGCATTCGCTGGCGACAGCGAAGCCCTGAAAGCAATTATGAAAGCCAAAACCTATGCCGAGGCTTCAGCACTGGTGAAGCAAACGGTTGACCAATTGGTCTCGCCTGCTGAAAAAGCAAAAGCCTACAACCATTTGGTGAAGCTTTCGCAGGAAACCATTGATGCACAGAATGCTATCATTCAGGCCAACGTGTTGGCTGTGGCTGAAAAAAGAGACCCCACGCCATACGATACCCTGGCTATGTATGAGGCTTCTTATCAGTTGGTGAACGATGCCATCGAATGTGAGAAATACGACCAGATGCCCGATGCAAAGGGAAAGGTGAAACCACGCTATGGTGAAACCAATCGCAACCTGGCACTGCAGGCTCGGGTGAATCTTGTTGGCGCAGGTAATGCTGCTGCCGGCAAAGGGGACCAGGCCGGTGTGCTGAAGTATTGGGGCGCATTCCTCGATACCGACGATAATGCTTTCCTGAATGTCGATAAAGCATCGGAAGCTTCTTACATCGGACAAGTGGCATATTTCACTGCACTCTATGCCAATCAAGCCAAGCAGCTTGACAAAGCACTGAAATATTGCGACATCGCTGCACAGGATCCAAATCAGGCAAAAGATGCTATCAACCTGAAGTTTACCATCGGACAGTCGAACCTGAAGTCTAAAGAAGACACGCTTCGCTATATCAACGAACTGAAAGATTTCTATGTGAAGAATCCCGATAGCGAGGCTGCTTTCGGTACTCTCTGCAACCTCTATTCGGGCATCAACCAGAAAGAAGAGGTTGACAAGCTCGTGGCCGACAAAATTGCCAAAGACCCCAACAACTATACCGCTTGGGCCCTGAAAGGACAAAACGAGATGAACCAGGCCAGCACAGCTGAAAAACCTGATTGGGATGCTCCTATCAATTCGTTCAAGAAGTGTATCGAAATTGACGGAACAAACGCCGTGGTGCTCACATATCTCGGATTCTGCATCAACTCTAAGGCTGCTACCATCGAGGGCAACCGCAACCTGCAGAAAGAAATGTATCGCGAATCGTTAGGCTATCTGGAACGGGCAAAAGAAATCGACCCCAACCGCGAGAAGGCTAACTGGGCTTATCCGCTTTATCAGTGCTACTACCTCGTATATAGTGCCGATGATCCACGCACAAAAGAAATGGAGGAAATACTGAAGGTAAAATAAGTAACGTTTAGTTAACGAGAAGTTCAAGGCGCTCCCCGTCTTGAACTTCTCGATTTTAAAGTAAATAAGGATAACATGTTTGATAAATAGAGGGGAGAACACACAAAAAACACAGTGAATGAAGCAAAAGATTGTATACATATTAATTCTGTTGGCTTGCTCATTGAATATTGTTGCGCAGAAAAAGGAAATCTCACAAGCTAAAGCAAACATCAAAAGTGGGAAAAACCTGGAGCAGACGGAACAGTCGATGAGAAAGATTCTTGCAGACTCAACCCAAAGAGATAACGAAAAAGTTTGGCTTCTGCTCTTCGAGGCCGTGAAGAAACAATATGAGCAAGGCAACGAGAAACTATACTTGAAACAGCAATACGACACAGCCCAGCTGTTTGTGCTTACTAGAAAGATGTTCGAAGTGCTCGAAGGGTTCGATTCACTCGATGCCAAACCCAATTCGAAAGGAAAGTCGGCACCGGTATACCGAAAGCGGCATGCCGAGTTCTTGCATCAGTTCAGACCTAATTTATACAATGGCGGCATCTTCTTTGCCAACAAACAGAAATATCAAGATGCCTACCACCTTCTCGACTTGTATCTCGACTGTGCCCGGCAACCACTCTTCCAACAATATAACTATGCCGAAACTGACAATAAACTCAGCGAAGCGGCTTATTGGGCTGTTTTCTGCGGTTATAAGTTGCAGAACCCCAAGGCAACCCTACATCATGTATATCAGGCATTGAAAGATACCACCCACTACTGTCTGATGCTGCAATATCTGGCTGAAACCTATAAGCTTGAAAACGACACCACACGTTGGGTGGAAACACTGCAAGAGGGTTTTAGCCGTTATCCGCTTTTTCCTTTCTTCTTTCCCCGACTTATAAGCTATTATGGAGAAAAAGGCGATTGGAACAAGGTTGAAACCATCTCTGACGAGGCCCTCAAAGCCGACAGCACCAAGCAAACATTTCTATTTGCAAAAAGCACGGCATTGCTAAACCTGTCGAGACTCAATGAGTGCGTGGAAGTTTCTGAACGCATCATCAAGGCCGACAGCCTTTTCCCCGATGCCTATTATAATGCAGGACTGGCTTATTACAACAGGGCTGAACAACTCAATAAAAAGTTACAGCAGTCGGCTAAAACAAAGAACGAAATAAAAGCCAATTACAAAAAGGCTATGCCCTATCTACAGCGCTACAGAGCCTTGAAACCCGATGATAGTTCACAGTGGCTTATGCCCCTATACAATATCTATCTGAATTTGAATATGGGAAAAGAATTCGACGAGGTGGATAGGCTGATGAGAACAAAGAAATAAGAAGATTATTTGGTGGTTCCAATTAAAATTCGTAATTTCGCAACGTCTTTCAATAGAAAAGTTTAATATTATTATAAAAACGGTGTATTTATGAAAAAGTACAATTTCAATGCAGGTCCCTCAATGCTTCCACGCGAGGTGATTGAGAACACAGCGAAACAGATTCTCGATTTCAATGGTAGCGGATTGTCTCTGATGGAAATCAGCCATCGCACAAAAGATTTTCAGGCTGTTATTGACGAAGCCATGGCTCTTATCAAGGAACTCCTTGATGTGCCCCAAGGTTATTCAGTGGTATTCTTAGGTGGAGGTGCTTCGTTGCAGTTTATGCAGGTACCGTGCAATTTCCTCATCAAGAAAGCTGCCTACCTCAACACCGGCGTGTGGGCAAAGAAAGCCATGAAAGAAGCTAAGCTCTTTGGTGAAGTGGTGGAGGTTGCTTCAAGTGCCGATGCCAACTACACCTTTATTCCTAAAGGATGGAGTGTGCCTGTTGATGCCGACTACCTGCACATCACTACCAATAACACAATCTATGGTACAGAGATTCGCAAAGACCTTGATGTGAACGTGCCCCTGATAGCTGATATGTCGAGCGATATCTTCTCGCGACCGGTTGATGTTTCAAAATACGACTGTATATATGCCGGTGCACAAAAGAATCTGGCCATGGCTGGTGTTACAGTCATCATCGTGAAAGATGAGAAGCTGGGCAAGGCTCCGCGTGAAATTCCCACAATGCTCGACTATCGTACACATGTAGACAAAGGCTCTATGTTTAACACACCTCCTGTGGTGCCCATCTACAGTGCGCTTGAAAACCTTCGCTGGATTAAAAAGCAGGGTGGGGTAGAGGCCATGGACAAACTGGCTCAGCAGCGTGCCGAAATCGTTTACAACGAGATTGACCGTAACAAGCTTTTCAAAGGTACCGTTGCAGCAGAAGACCGCTCACTGATGAACATCTGTTTCGTGATGAACGAAGAATATGCCGAATTGGAGAAACCGTTCATGGAATTTGCAACCGAGCGTGGCATGGTGGGCATTAAGGGACACCGTTCTGTAGGTGGATTCCGTGCTTCGTGCTACAATGCACAGACTGTTGAAGGTTGCAACGCACTTGTTGCTTGCATGAAGGAATTCGAAGCTAAGGCTTAGTCAAGTTTAATCTCTTCACTGTTTTTCAAAAACAATACATAATGAAAGTATTAGTAGCAACCGAGAAACCTTTCGCAGCAGCTGCTGTGGAGGGTATTCGCAAGGAAATTGAAGCAGCTGGTAACCAGCTCGCCTTGCTTGAGAAATATACCGACAAAGCACAGTTGCTGACAGCTGTGGCTGATGCCGATGCCATGATTATTCGTTCTGATAAAGTGGATGCCGAAGTACTTGAAGCAGCAAAGCAGCTGAAAATAGTGGTTCGCGCCGGGGCTGGTTATGATAATATAGACCTTGCAGCTGCCACTGCTCATAACGTGGTGGCTGAAAACACTCCCGGGCAGAATGCCAATGCTGTTGCCGAACTGGTGTTTGGCTTGCTTGTGATGGCTGTTCGCGGATTCTATAATGGAAAAGCAGGTTCAGAACTCCTTGGCAAGAAACTTGGCATTCTGGCCTTCGGAAACGTGGGACGTAACGTGGCACGCATTGCCAAAGGCTTTGGCATGGATATATATGCTTATGATGCCTTCTGCCCTGCAAGTGTTATAGAAGAGGCCGGCGTGCATGCTGTAGAAAATCAGGAGACTCTCTTTGAAACTTGTGATGTGGTTTCGCTGCACATTCCTGCAACTCCCGAAACCAAGCAAAGTATCAACTACAACTTGGTGGGGAAGATGAAAAAAGGCGGCATACTGGTCAACACCGCTCGTAAAGAAGTGATTAACGAACCCGAACTGCTGAAACTCATGGCTGAGCGCACCGACCTGAAGTTTGTTACTGATATCATGCCCGATGCCAACGATGAGTTTAGCAAGTTTGAAGGTCGCTACTTCTCAACACCAAAGAAAATGGGCGCCCAGACAGCCGAAGCCAACATCAATGCAGGCATTGCCGCTGCTCGTCAGATCAACGCTTTCTTCAAAGATGGCGATACTCGCTTCCAGGTGAATAAGTAAAATTGAAATCATATATATATAATAAGGTGTATGGCAACCATTAAGCCTTTTAAAGGGTTACGACCCCCTCGGGAGCTGGTAGAACAGGTTGAATGCCGGCCTTACGATGTGCTCGACAGTGAAGAGGCGCGTGCCGAAGCTGGTGACAACGAGAAAAGCCTCTACCATATCATTAAACCGGAAATAGATTTTCCCGTAGGAACAAGCGAATACGACCCGCGCGTTTATGAGAAAGCTGCTGAAAACTTCCAGAAGTTTCAGGATAAGGGATGGCTTGTGCAAGATCAACAAGACTTGTACTATATTTATGCTCAAACCATGAACGGTAAAACGCAGTATGGACTGGTCATTTGTGCTTATGTTGATGATTACATGAACGGAGTTATCAAAAAGCATGAGCTCACGCGGCGCGACAAGGAAGAAGATCGTATGAAGCATGTGCGAGTGAACAATGCTAACATTGAACCCGTCTTCTTTGCTTATCCCGATAACTCTGTGCTTGATGCCCTCATCATGCGTTATGCAGCAACGGAACCCGAATATGATTTCATTGCACCCATAGACGGATTTCGTCATCAATTCTGGATTGTAGCCGATGCTGGTGACATTGCTACCATCACGGAAGAGTTCAGAAAGATGCCATCGCTGTATATCGCCGACGGGCACCACCGTTCGGCAGCTGCTGCCTTAGTGGGAGCCGAGAAACAGCAACAGAACCCGAATCATCGGGGGGATGAAGAATATAACTATTTCATGGCGGTTGCTTTCCAAGCTTCTCAACTGACCATCCTCGACTATAACCGGGTGGTCAAGGATTTGAACGGACTCTCTTCGGAACAGTTCCTTGAAGCTTTGACTAAGAATTTCAAGGTTGAAAAAAAAGGAAACGAAATCTACAAACCGGCACAACTGCATGAGTTCTCACTCTATCTCGATGGGGAATGGTATAGTCTGGTCGCTAAGGAAGGTACTTACAATAATTCCGACCCCATAGGTGTGCTTGACGTGGACATCTCCAGCCGACTCATCCTCAACGAGATTCTGCAAATTGGTGACTTGCGCTCAAGCAAACGCATCGACTTCGTTGGTGGTTTGCGTGGACTTGGTGAATTGAAACGTAGAGTAGACACTGGGGAAATGCGCATGGCACTGGCACTATATCCCGTGAGCATGCAGCAGATTATGGATATAGCAGATTCTGGAAAGATTATGCCGCCCAAGGCTACTTGGTTTGAACCAAAGCTGCGTAGCGGACTTGTTATTCATAAGCTCTCATGACCGACGAATTTAAAACCATAACAGCAACAAGCGAAGGATTTTACTCTGAAAAACGGAGCAAGTTCTTCGCTTTTGCTCATCATGTGGAAACGGCAGAACAGGCTAAGGATATTGTGGCCTCCTACCGGAAGAAATTCTATGATGCCCGGCATGTGTGCTTTGCCTATATGCTTGGACCTGAGCGAACTGAGTTTAGAGCCAACGACGATGGCGAACCTTCAAGTACAGCGGGAAAACCTATACTCGGACAAATTAACACAAATGAATTGACCGACATTCTTGTTGTGGTGGTGCGCTATTACGGGGGTGTCAATCTTGGTACAAGCGGACTCATCTGTGCTTACCGTGAAGCTGCTGCAGATGCCATCGCGCATGCTGTGATTGAAACTCGTCAAGTGGAAGAAGTGGTCTGCTACAATTTTGCTTATCCGCTTATGAATGATGTGATGCGCATTGTGAAGGAAATGCAACCACGGGTGATTGACCAAACCTTCGATAACACTTGTTCCATCAAGTTAGCTATTCGCAAAAGTGAAGTCGAACAGATCAGAAACAGGTTGGCAAAACTCTCATTTGATTGATTATTTTTATATTGCTCTTATATTTTTCAAAGAATTTCTTGGTGGTATCAAAAATTATTCTTAACTTTGCAACCGCTTTTGAAAAGGAAGGTTGGCAGAGTGATCGATCGCGCTGGACTCGAAATCCGGTATACCCTTTTCGGGTATCGGGGGTTTGAATCCCTCACCTTC
>CACXFT010000055.1 GCA_902767045.1 uncultured Prevotellaceae bacterium
GGGCAGAAGGGCTTCTCTGCGCCAGTTGGAGAGACTGACGGGAATAGGAAAAAGCATGATATATCGCATGTGATGAAACAGGAACCTATCCCTGTGTCTCCTGTCCCTGTGTCTCCTCAAGAGATGGTCCTCTCAGAGCTTTTTAAGACAAACGGATGTATCGTGTACGCTGCTGATATGGCCACATATCTAAAGATGATAGTCAAAGCATGAAAGAATAATGACATCCCCTAATGGTTTAGAACAACAGTTTTAAATACTCTACTAGCAGGCATGCCATCATAGATTGTCGGTTCCGAGCAACATATCCAACGATACATGTTGGCTGCCTGACTAGTGACTTTTAAGTGACTTGAAAATGAGAATTGGAATACTTACACTGCCACTGCATACGAACTATGGTGGCATCTTGCAGGCATACGCCCTGCAGACTGTTCTTGAGCGGATGGGGCATGAGGTGGTGTTGATAGACCAGGACCGTGATGTGCATAGCACTGCCTTCAGACAGTCTTTGCGTCTGGGAAAGTATCTGGCAAAGAAGTGTCTGTTGAGGAAGAATGCCACTTACTACGATCCGAAGAAGGTGAATAGGGAGCGTAAAGAGCGCGAGCAGTTTACACGGGCATTCATCAACAAGTATATCCATACCTGCATCGTGAGAGACCTGACCACCGACGTTCCAGACAATCTTGAGACAATTGTCGTGGGCAGCGACCAGGTGTGGCGTCGTCGCTACTTTACCTGCATGTTTCATTGTGGCATTGAGAATGCCTTCCTGAAGTTTGCCGAAGACAGGGCAGTCAAGCGTGTCGCCTACGCAGCCTCCTTTGGTACTGACGACTGGGAATATACGGAAGAAGAGACGGCAGCATGTGCAAGACTGTTGACGAAGTTCGATGCCGTGAGCGTCAGGGAAGCTTCGGCAGTAGGACTATGCAAGACAAGGTTAGGTTACAATGATGCCAGGCACGTATTAGACCCGACGATGCTTCTTGAAAAGGAAGATTATATAGGGTTGGTAAATCAGGCTAACACACCAAAAAGCCCAGGCAATCTGATGTGCTATGTGCTTGATCATAATGCAGAAAAACAACAACTCATAGAGCGTATAGCCAGAGAGCGAAACCTGACACCTTTCTACACAAACTCGCAGATTGACAACACGCTTCTGCCAAACAGCGAGCGCATCCAGCCTCCTTTGGAGCAATGGCTCCGAGGTTTCATGGATGCAGAGTTTGTCGTGACCGACAGCTTCCATGCCTGTGTGTTCTCTATCATCTGTGGAAAGCCCTTCGTGGTCGTTGGAAACAAGGAGCGCGGCATGACCCGCTTCCAATCTCTGCTAAAGATGTTCTCCTTGGAGCAAAACCTCATTTCGTCTATCGAAGAATACACCCCTGGCTGTTCATATCAGATTCATGAGAATGCCAGAAAACAATTGGAGAAATTCAAGGACAGATCTCTGGCTTTTCTGAAAGAATCATTAGCATGAGAAAACAATTATTCATCAGAATCCTTTGTCGATTCAGAATAATTGCGTAACTTTGCATTGTTTATATCTCTAAATGTTTAGGACGTTATGTGTCAGACAACTCTTATATCACAGCATATATGCAGAATTGGCCGAAGAAGCTTTGACCGCAGAATGCGTTTAGCATCTCCTCTTTATGTGGAGAGACGAGGTGAACTGACACGTATTCTCAATGAGGTTGATAAACTCATCGATAGACTTCACGACGAGTTCCCAACTATTACAGCAGAAGATTACCGTATGTTTGGGCCAGAACTGAAAATTGTTCTTAGCACATTGAAAGCGCTTCGAAGTGAGAGCCTTTCACATCGTAATCTTTCAACCTTCAACGAGCGTATGAGGGAACAGATTGCAGAATTGGAAGAACTTGACCATGACATTCGGACTTTCCGGGTCAATGCTCCCAAAAACGAGGAGTTGCAACAAGCAATGGCTTCTGTCGGCAATATTGATTTCGCATATCTTTTCCAATAAGGCATGATTCGTTTTGTCAGTATATCTGCATTCAGACAGGCTTTTGATGCTTTACTCAAAGTGAAGAGAGGGGTCTATGCCAATGTACCTGCAGAGATTTGCAAAGCGTTTCAGAACGTTACGATTGAAGAGATTCGCGTCAATCGAGATATGATTCTGATGGACAATGATTCCATTGTAATCAAACTGAGATTGCCAGACAAGAAGCAACGTTTGTCCAAGGCAGACGGATACCGTCTCATTTATATGGTATTGAAGAATATGCCTGTAGTCGCTTTGCTTACCATCTATCCAAAAAGGGGGCCCATGCAAAAGTTGGATTTAGAGGATGGTGAACTGTCAGAACTTGTAAAGGCATTTGCCTTGGAATCGAGTTCGCACCAAGTTGTGATTCATGACATCAATGATCATTTAAAAGAACTCATTCTCCCATAAGATTGATTATGCTGGAGTTGCCTAATTCCTGATTTGTATTTCGTATTGTTATAGGTCACCTCGCAAGGGAGTGACCCTTTACAAGTATCCCTTTTCCCTACATGCCAAAAGTATCCATCATTGTTCCCGTTTATAACGTGGAGCAGTATCTTCGTCAGTGTCTTGATTCCATCCTTGTCCAGACCTTCACCGACTGGGAGTGCATCCTTGTAGATGATGGCAGCACAGACTGCAGCAAAGATATCTGTGATGAATTCGCAAACAAGGATAGTAGATTTCGGGTTGTTCACAAAAAGAATGGAGGAGTTAGTTCTGCGCGGAATAAAGGAATTGAGTTATCAAGAGGAGTATATATAACATTTGTTGATGCTGATGACACTATTGATAAAGATGTTTTGTCAGCGGTTAATAAATATTTTCAATTCTATGATATTATTCAAATTCCACGCTCTTCTGGTAGTAGATATAAAGAAATTAATCATTCAATATTTATTAACACTCGTCCTGATTTAATAAAGTTTATGCCGTTAAACTATTATAATGAGGTGTGGGGACGTTTCTATAATAGAAAGATACTGAATGATATTAGATTTGATGAAAATGTCAAAATCGGGGAAGATCTTTTATTTGTTATTAAATGTGTAGATAAGGCGAATTCATATTGTGTAATCACAGATTGTGGAAATTACAATTACAATGTCACTAATAACTCTTCTGTCATGAATATGAATCTCCGCCGTATATCAGAAGATTACAAAGTTATGAAATTGCTATGTTCTTCTGAGTATCGCGATTTGTTTATGTCAATTCATTATCTTTATAATACATATCTCCCAGCCCATAGAGCATTTATTGACATTGGACTATGTAAAACAATATTAACGTCTTTTTCTTTATTTGATATTCTATATCTGAAAATTAGCTTTTATCAGAAAATCAAGTATATAAAGAACAATATTATTGTTCTATATCGTTTGTTGAAACAAAAAGTAATTTTTATCAACAAATGCAAATAGCTTCCTGGTCATTGACAAACCACTTATCATCTTAAAATATGATTAGTTTCATATTAGCACTTTTTGTTATAGGTTTTTATTTCGATTTTAGAAAAACCTTCATAATATTAATCGTGTATTCCACTCTGTTAATGCAGTTCTCTGTATCTATTTCATTTATGGAGTCACTGTTTTATGAAGTATCTGCTATTGGCATCTTTTTTTTCTTGTTAAACCAAGAAGTCTACCCTTTTAGAGATTTCCCTATTAAGAATTCAATACTTCTTTTAATTGTATCTCAACTAATAACTTTCTTTTTTAATCCTTTCTCTGTTGGTGTAATAATTAGAAATTTAATTCTATATGCAGATTTGTTCATTTTATATTGTCTATTAAGACGACAGCCGAATGAAACGTTATATTTCTTTTTCACAAATCTTTTGATTTTTGGAACGTTCATTGGGTTATATGGTATATATGAAACAATTACGGAATCGAATCCTTATATGGATTTTATTAATCACTCAAAACTATATATTCGAGATTTTTATATTAAAGAAATTCGTTTCGGCTTTAAACGCTCACAAACATTTTTTTCCATGCATACTACTAATGCTTGTGTTGTTATGATGATTTCAGTTGCATTATTATGCGGGAAAAAGTTCAATACGGGCCTTATGAGAAGTATAAAATTTACAGTAATCTTCTTATGTGTAGGAATTCTATTTCTTTCTGGTGCACGTTCAGCAATGGTCGGATTTGTTATAACTTTCCTAGCATTTACTAATCCGAAGTCAAATACTATCCGTTTTGCGTTCCCAGTCATAATCATATATATATATTTCATGAATGAAGTTAACGACTATTTTTATGAAGTATTACAATCACTTGTAAGAACTGATTATGTTGCAGGAAGCTCTAGTGATATGAGGAATGATCAATTTCGAATTTCAAATATGCTAATGATGAGATCCCCTATATATGGTAATGGAATGGGCTTTACATGGAGCATAGTGTCTAAATATAACCTAATGGGTGCAGAGTCTATATGGTTCCCCCTCATGATTGATCAGGGCTTCATAGGTGTTATCTCACATCTTTTCTTTTTTTCAGAATGTGCATATTATTGCTATAAAAACAAAATGCCTAGTATAATATTTGTGGTGTTAGGATTTGTAGTCTTTAATACATTGTCTTCTATTCCACAATTTCCTTCGGTGTTCTTGTTTGTATATTTGTTAATAATAATTGAATCAAATAAATTGTACGACCGTACTCATTACAAAGATAGATTACAAAAAATAGTAGATAGGCTTATAAAAAATGAACGTGTCGTTACGCTAAAAGATACGCATTTTTAAATTTGAACATATGTATACACGAACGATATCAATTGTTATTCCCGTATATAACGTGGAACAATATGTAGAAGATTGTGTTATTTCACTTTTATCTCAGACGTGTAATAATTTTGAAGTAATTTTTGTCGATGATTGTGGAAATGACAATAGTATAAGCATTATCAACCGTTATATTTCTGATGGATCCTTGAAGAATGCAAAAGTCGTAAAACGTCCGAAAAATGGTGGATTATCTGCTGCTCGTAATACTGGTATAGAAAATTCGAAAGGTGACTATATTTTATTTTTAGACAGTGATGATTATTTGGACAACATTGCCATAGAGACATTCGTAAATGTTATCACACACGAAGAATACGATGTCGTTGTAGCGAGCTATCAGAAAATACCCAAACATGAAATCTGTTCAAATCGGATAGGTAAGAATGAATTATTTGGGTCTGAAATATATAAATGCTACTATAGCAATAAGATTGTTGTAACCGCTTGGAACAAACTTATTCGTAAAGATTTTTTAATAAAAAACAATTTGTTTTTTGAAAAGGGAATCATTCATGAGGATATAATATGGTCGTTCCTTGTAATGTCGAAAGCGAAATCCTTATATAGCATTGATAAGCCAACCTATTTATATAGAATTCGTGAGGACTCAATAATGACCAAAAACTTTGGTGAGAAAAACATTGGTAGCTATAAGCGGATATTAGATGTCATGTCTTTGCAAAATGACATAATGCTTGTTCCTTCAGCTAGAGAATTCTATTATAAGAAGTGTTTGGAGTTTACTTTAAAAATATATGCTTTGAAAGGTATACAATGTTACAAGAGTTTTGTTGAATCCATTAACCCTTTTAATAAGAGAGTAAAATCGACATCTGTAGCTAGTATTATAATTCATCTGATAACAATAGCACCTAGGGCATTCTCCATCCTTATTATGAAACTCTTTTTAAATACAAAGTTCACATATTTAAAAACATGACAATTATGAAAATTTTAGCACAAATAAGCAAGTGGGGTAACACAAAACGAAGAAAGAAGATAAATCAAAAGAATAGATTACGTCTTTTGAATAAAAATTTCAGTCTTATTGCAAATACATGTAACGGCGGTGTTGTATGCCATGATTTAGGTGTACGCTTCAATTCACCTTTTGTCAATTTATGGATATATTCTAAAGATTATATTAAAATTGTAAAAAATTTGCGAGAATATCTCTCGTCTGAACTTGTGTTCTATCCTATTGGCTGGGGGGTAAATTATCCAGTAGCAAGACTTCTTGACGCCGATATTTATTTTATGCATTATGGATCTATAAATGATGCAAAAGATAAATGGTATGAACGATGTGAAAGAGTAAACTATAACAACTTATTTGTTTTGTTCACCGAGATGAATGGTTGTACAGTTAAAGAAATGGAAGATTTTGACAGATTAGAGATAAGCAATAAGATTCTACTTACGCATATAGAATATCCAGAGATTAAGAATTCTTTTTATATCAAAGGGTTTGAGAACAAAATCGAATGTGGAATTTTAAGCAACTGGCTACCGCATAAAATAAGTGGAAAAAGATATTTAGATCAATTCGACTGGGTGAAATGGTTTAATGGTGATACATTTTAATTACCAAACGAAAATATATTATTATGAATCCGACATCTCTTTTCATCCAACTATATACTTTCTCTGAACGCCGTCTTAAAGGAGGCTGTAAGAGACTCATTTCTTTGTGCATTCGCACATTAGCGAACATAGTATTAGTGGCATATTTTAAAATAACTAGAACGCCATACTTGAAGAAATCAGAGGGGTTGGATTTTCTGACTGTTTCTTTAACATCGTTCCCAGCTCGTATTGACAGGATATGGATGGTGATAGAGTCTCTTCTGCGTCAGTCACAGATGGCTGACAGAATTGTACTTTATCTATCTAAAGTAGATTTTCCAACTGAGGAAAAAGAACTCCCTGAATCACTCATGCGACTTGTTCGTCATGGGCTGGAAATTGTATTCGTTGATGAGAACCTTCGTTCACATAAAAAATACTTCTACGCTTTTCAAGATCCGAGGAATGAATATGTTGTCACCGTTGATGACGATATTATTTATCCGTCAAATATGATAGAAAAGCTCTGGAATAGCCATGTAGAGCACCCTAATACAGTAATTGCAAGGTATGCCAAGACAGTAGCATTTACACAAAATGGAGTAGCTCCTTATAGTGCTTGGCGGGGGGTAAAGTATAACCCTTCTTCAAGCCTTGCGTTTGGCAGTGGTGGTGGTACACTGTTCCCTGCTAAAAATCTAACAAGGGACATACTGCTTAAGGATATTTTTATGACAATATGCCCAAAGGCTGACGACTTGTGGTTATACACGATGGTTCGCATCAGCGGGATGAAAGTGTATTTGGTAGATAATCATAGTTGTTCTATTCTAAATGTCCAAATCATGCATGACCAACGCCTCCAGACGGAGAACTGTGACGATGGACAGAATGATATCCAACTTAACAACATTCTCAGTTACATTCATGAGAAATATGGTTTAACATATCAATTATTCTTAGAGGAGGCTGAGCCGTAGCTTTTTACTCTATCCCGCTTTTAGGGTATTGGTATAGAAGATTTGTGAACTAATGTTATAAATATAGCTTATGAATCATTTGGTTATAGTTCGTACCGGCGGCTCTGTTCTTAACATAGATACTTATAATTGTCAAGAGCTAGGCTTGTCAAGAGCACTTGCGGATAGCGGGTGGAAAGTGTCACTAGTGATGGCTGGTTATCAGAAAGAACATCGAAGGGTAGGAACGGAGATGGGGGTTGTTGATGTTTATTATGTTAACCATCCTATATGCAGTAATGTTAATAAATTGATAAAATGAGAATAGTCATAGTTAGAACGAGTACGCACATTGTTAATTTAGAGACCTATAATTGTCAAGAATTAGGATTAGCTAAAGCTCTCATTCGCAAAGGACACGAAGCTTTTATTATTACGCCGGACAAGAAGACGGAACATCTGCAAATACCAGTAGAAGGGAAAAAAGATGTAGCGGTGTATAAAGTGAAATTCTTTTCATTGAATAAAGCAGTTTGTTGGCATCAAAATGTTACAAAAATACTTAACCAAATTAAGCCTGACATTATTAACATGAATGGGTTCACCTCTACAATGTGTTTATATTATACTTTGTGGAGCATGCGGCATAAGTGCAAAATAGTAACAATACAAGGAAACTATGACACGACACAAAAAACAGTATTGAAACAACTTGAGCTATTGGCGACCTATACCATTGGAAAATATGTTTTGAATCATGTGGATGGTGTTGGAGGCAAAACACTTTGGGCTGGAAAGTTTGTACAACGTTTCAAGAAAACACCTGTTGTGTTGACGAGAATAGGCCTCGATATTTCGAAGTTTGAACATGCTAAGTATATTGATTGGCGTAAGGATTTAGGAATAACAGATAAAAAAGTGCTATTATATGTTGGTGTACAAGAACCAAGAAGGAATCCCTTGTTCTTAATTGACATAATGACAAAGTTGCCAGAAGAATATGTCTTGTTATTGGTAGGAGATGGGCCTTCTATTAATTATGTAAACCAGTCAATTGCCAATAATCATCTTCAGTCTCGTATTTTTCAACTAGGGAAATTGTCACAAGATCAACTCCCGTCACTATACAAGACTGCCGATCTATTTCTTCTTCCATCGTCTTATGAGATATATGGAATGGTTCTTCTTGAAGCGATGTACTTTGGTTTACCTGTAATATCTTCGTTAACAGCTGGAAGTGATTGTATAATCGAAAATGATATTGATGGAGTTGTTATCAATAAACTGGATGTACAGGAATGGACTCGCAAAATTCACAATATGATTGAAAATACATATAAATATGAGTCCATGAAAATTGCTGCCCGACATAAAATAGAAAACTGTCTGACATGGGACAAAACTGTTAATGAATTTATAACCTTATATATCAAAGCGTTAAATAAGTAACAACTACGAATATGAATATTGCTTTAATTATTGCGGGAGGTTCTGGCAACCGTATGGGACAGGACATTCCTAAACAATTTATGCATGTAGATGGTGCTCCCATCATTATTTGGACGATGAAAGCTTTTCAGCAGCATCCAGACATTGATGCTATTGCAGTTGTATGTTTGAAAGGATGGGAAACTGTTTTACAGAGTTATGCAAATCAGTTTAACATTGACAAGTTGAAATGGATATTCCCAGGAGGTGAAACTGGTATGGAGTCAATCCATAACGGAATTTATGGCTTGAAAGAACAGGGCTGCCAAGATGAAGACTTGGTTCTTATTCATGATTCTGTACGTCCTTTGCTTTCCCAAGAGACCATCTCCTCAAATATAGCCATATGTAAGGCATACGGATATGCCATAACGGGTATACAGTGTCGTGAAGCCATACTGGAAAGCGATGATGGATTTACAACTACCACAAGTATTCCCCGTGACTCTCTTATCCGTACACAGACCCCTCAGACTTTCCGTTTAAAAAACATTATAGCAGCCCATGAAGAAGCAAAGGTGAAAGGCATCATAAATTCAGTCGCTTCATGTACGCTAATAGCTGAACTTGGTACAGACCGGGTTATGCATATTGTTCCTGGTTCGGAGAAAAACATCAAAATTACTACTGTTGAGGATTTAGAGATGCTAAAAGCATTGATGCATACATCTAAGGAGTCATGGTTGAAGTAAATGCATATCAACAGGATATTCTGCAAATATTCCAAGCAGGGCTACCGTGGAGTAAACTGTCTGGTTGTAATATCCTTGTTACAGGAGCGACTGGCTTGATTGGAGGCTGCTTTGTTGAGGCATTAATGATGAATCCTAAGAGGGATTATCATGTTTATGCATCTGGTAGGAATGAGGATCGAGCGAAGAAACGATTAGGAGCCTTTGTCAATGAAGAGGCTTTCCATTTTATTCGATATGATGTGTTGGAACCTCTGAAATGTGATATCCATTTTGACTATATAATCCATGCGGCCAGTAATGCCAGCCCGAGTTATTTTGCACAAAAGCCTGTAGAAGTTATGAAGTCAAATATAATTGGCGTGACTAATTTAATTGAATATGGACTCCTACATGGCATGAAACGCTTTTTGTATGTTTCTTCTGGAGAAGTTTATGGCGAAGGAGATGGCAGAGTGTTTACAGAAGAATATAGTGGCTATGTTAATTGTACGACACCACGTGCATGCTATCCTTCCTCAAAGCGTGCTGCAGAAACACTTTGTGTTTCTTATGCTGTAGAATATGGAGTTGATGTAGTGATTGCGCGTCCTTGCCATACATATGGCCCATACTTTACAGAGCAGGATAACCGTGTCTATGCTCAATTCATTCGTAATGTGCTCAGTGGTGAGGATATTGTGATGAAAAGTACTGGTGAGCAGTTCAGATCCTGGTGTTATGTGGTGGATTGTGTTTCTGCTTTACTGTATATCTTGCTAAAAGGTGAGCAAGGAGAAGTTTATAATATAGCAGATTCAGAATCTGTCATTACTATCAAGGAACTTGCAGAGGTAATTGCTACTATTGGAGGTAAAGAAGTAATTATGGGGAAACCAAGTGAGGAAGAAAAAAGAGGTTATAACGTGGTTAGAAAGAATGTTTTTTCAATAAACAAGATATCTGGACTTGGGTGGAAAGCAAAAACTCACCTTGGAGAAGGTTTAGTTAAAACCATAAAAGAATTGTTATGAAAAAAATTGCTTGTGTTGGTTATCATGCAACAGGTGCAGGAGTAATCGATGATTTGTTTAGGGAATTCGATAATGTTGCACAAGGAAAATATGAGGTGGAATCACGTCTTCTACAAGATCCTGATGGGATTTCTGATTTGGAATATAATTTAATTGAAAATCCTCACCGCCTTAATTCTGGTTTTGCAATAAAAAGATATAAACAATATGTAGAACGAACGGAAAGAAGTTATAAAAAAATCTTTGGGAAAGAATGGAAAAGGATATCGTATTCCTATATACAGTCTTTGGTAAAGATAGAATATAAGGGGTATTGGCATGGTGATATTTGGTTGCTAAATCCTGTTCTCCGTTATTATTATTATGCACAAAGAGCATGGTCCAAAATAGCCCCTCCAATTTTTCGTAAGCCATCTTATTATAATTATTTCCCATGGTTAACATCATTCCATGTGGACTTAACTCGAGAAGATTTTTTATTAAAAACAAAAAAATATATTGATGACCTTTGCAAAGCCTTAGTTGGTTCTGATTCAAGTATAGATTATGTGGTATTAGATCAGTTGTTGTCTCCCACTAACCCCGAACGTTATATAAATTATGTAAATGATATAAAAGTCATTATTGTAGATAGAGATCCTAGGGATCTTTATTTACATCATAGACTCCATAAAGACCACACATTACCGTCAACTCCACATGAGTTTTGCATAACATATCGTGATGTTAGACCTCCTAAACAAAAATCCGACAATATTCTCTATGTAAACTTTGAGGACATGATTTATAAGTATAACTCAATGCGATCAAGGGTTCTAGATTTTGTTGGTATTGAAGAAGAACATCATGTATATCCAAAGAAATACTTTAATCCTGATATTTCTATTCATGGTACAAGACAATGGCTAAGACATCCTGAATTCGCAGATGACATCAGAATCATCGAAAAAGAGTTACCAGAATTTCTCTATCGATACGAATCAATATGAAAATACTATTAGCCAACAAATTCTACTACCGTCGGGGTGGCGACTGTATTGTTACCATGAACCTTGAACAGCTACTGAAAGTTCATGGACATGAGGTGGCTGTGTTTGCCATGCAGTACCCAGAGAACCTACCGTCGGAATGGAGTAAGTATTGGCCTAGCCAAATGACGGCACTGAAAGCGTTCACAAGGCCATTTGGTGTGAAGGAGGTACGAGAGAAGTTTACCGCACTGCTTGATGACTTTAAGCCAGAGGTGATTCACCTAAATAATATACATACGCAGTTGTCGCCAGTCATTGCAGAGGTTGCTCATCAACGTGGAATCAGAGTTGTATGGACGCTGCATGACACGAAACTTGTTTGTCCCTGCTACACTTGCATGAGAGCAAATCGTTGGTGCGAGGAGTGTTTTAGCAATAAGGCAGCTGTGATCAAACATCGATGTATGCCTGGGGGAATCATTGGTTCCGTGATTGGCTACTATGAAGCGAAGAAGTGGAACAAAGAGCTGTTGCAAGAATATACAGACCTCTTTCTGCCTCCATCTCAGTTTATGATGGATACCGTAGTAAGAGGTGGATATGATGCCAAAAAGTTTAGGGCGCTTTGTAACTTTATTGATCTGGAGAAGGTGAAGAACCCTTGCTTCGAAAAGAAAGAATATTATGTATATCTGGGGCGTGTGAATGAGGTGAAAGGCCTCATGACCTTATGTAAAGCTGCTAACAATTTGCCCTACAAACTAAAAATAATTGGTGATGGGCCTTTAAGAATCATGCTGAAAGAGACCTATCATGATAATTCAAACATTGAGTTTCTTGGGCAGATGGAATGGTCTGATTTCAGACCGATCATAGAAGGGGCAAAGTTTATGGTCTTACCCTCAGAATGGAGTGAGAATAATCCTTTGACTGTCATAGAATCCCAAAGTCTTGGTACTCCTGTCCTCGGCGCCAGAATCGGTGGCATACCAGAACTGATAAAAAACCTCACCCCCAATCCCTCTCCCAAAGGCGAGGGGAGCGAAAGAAATGGGGAAGACATGGTTTCCAATGGAATGACTTTTGAAAGTGGAAATGTGGAGGACTTGAAGAAGATGATTCAGATGATGTGGGATGCCTCATGGGACTATGAGGCTATCGCGCAGCAGGCGCAAGAGCGGTATTCGAGTGAAGCCTATTATGAGCAGTTGATGAAATACTATCAAACCAAGGTGTTATAATAATATGTCAGACCCTACAATAAGAACTCGTCTACATTCCTTGGCGTGACAACCTGAAACTGTGCATCGGGGTAGGCCTTGGTGAAAGATTCAGGGACGTGGACTGACGATTTCTTGTCGTTCCATTTGAATTCATAGGCATGTAGTTGTCCGTTCTCTTCCTCTAGATAGTCTATCTCCTTCTGCTGCTGGGTACGCCAGAACCAGCACTGGGCGATGCTGCCATTGTAGGCATTGCGCTTCAGCCGCTCGGCTATGACAAAGTTCTCCCATAAGGCACCGGCATCTGTGCGGTTCTCCACTTGCGATAGGTTGCCGATGAGCATGTTACGAATGCCAAGATCCCAGAAATAGATTTTGCGACTGGCTTTCAGCTCGTTGCGAAGATTGCGGGAAAAGCTGCCCAGACGGAAGATAATGTATGACTTCTCAAGGATGTCGACATAGCGCTCCACAGTCTTCGGGTCGAGTCCGATTAGCTGGCCCACCTCATTATAGCTTACCTGACTGCCTATCTGAAAAGCCAGTGCCTTCAGCAGGCGGACGACCTTGTCGGGCTTGCTGATTTGGTCGAGCGAGAGGACATCTTTGTAAAGGAAACTGTCGGAGAGCTCTTTCAAAACCACTTGCTCATCGCCTGGGCTGCTGACCACCTCGGGATAATAGCCGAAGACCATGCGATGGGGAATGAGTCGCAACTCATCAAGCAGTGTGGCGTGGACTGTCATCTCGCCAAATGTGACGGGAAACATGCGAAACTCACGCTTACGGCCGGTGAGCGATTCGTTGACCTTTGAGGCCAGTTCAAACGAACTGCTGCCTGTGGCTATGAGCTGTACGCCTTTTACATGATCTGTAATGAGCTTCAGGCGCAGTCCTATATCTGCAATGCGTTGTGCCTCGTCGATGACAAGCACTTTGGCACTGCCTAACAATGTCTTGATGCGTGTGGAAGTCATGTCGCGGAACAGAGACTGAATGTCTATGTCGTCGCCCGTCATCCAAAGGACATCCTGACGGTTTCTGAAGATGGATTCAAGTAGAGTCGACTTGCCCACCTGTCTGGCTCCCATGATGACAATGGCCTTGCCCTGTCCAAGGATGTCCTTGATTCGGTCTTCTAATATTCGGTGTATCATATATATTCCAACTTGACCGCAAAGATAAATAGAAAAGGTGTAAAATCCAAAAATCTTAAAAGAATTTTGGAGTAGAATCCAAAAATCTTAAAAGAAATCGGGAATAGAATCCAAAAATCTTAAAACATAATGAGTGAAAAGAAACTGAATGGTACGGTGATTGTGACGTACCGATGCAATGCGCGTTGCTCGATGTGTAACCGATATAAGGCACCGAGCAGAGCAGAAGAGGAAATCTCGATTGAGACGATCAAGAAGTTGCCGAGGATGTACTTTACAAACATCACGGGCGGCGAACCGTTTATCCGCACCGACCTGAAAGAGGTGGTGCGGGAGCTGTATAAGAAGAGCGACCGCATAGTCATCTCTACGAACGGGTTCTTCACTGACAGAATCCTTGACCTCTGCAGGGAGTTTCCGCAGATTGGCATCCGCATCTCGATTGAGGGGTTGGAGAAGACGAACAACGAGATTCGCGGTCTGAACGATGGCTACCAGCGGGGTTACACAACGTTGAAGAAGCTGCGCGAAATGGGAATGAAGGATGTGGGCTTCGGTATGACGGTGCAGGACAAAAATGCGCCCGACCTGGTTCCGCTCTATGAGATCTCAAACGAAATGGGGATGGAGTTTGCAACGGCTTCGCTGCACAACTCGTTCTACTTCGTGGAGTCGAACAACATCATCCACGACCGGCCGATGGTGGCGAAGAACTTTGAGAACCTGGTGAACGAACTGCTGAAATCGAACTCGCCGAAGAAATGGTTCAGGGCTTACTTCAATCACGGACTTATCAACTACATCTACGGTCAGAAGCGTCTGCTGCCTTGCGACATGAGCTTCGATACGTTCTTCATTGACCCCTACGGGGATGTGATGCCGTGTAACGGAACAAAAGACAAGGAGGTGATGGGTAACCTGAACCGCCAGACGTGGGACGAGCTGTGGAATTCGCCCGAAGCCGAGAAGGTGCGCCGGAAGGTACGCTGCTGCGACCGTCAGTGCTGGATGATTGGCTCGGTGAGTCCCGCTATGCACAAGTATATCGCCACGCCGGCTATGTGGGTGGCGAAGCATAAGCTGAAGAGGATGCTCGGCATGAAGTATTCGATGTATGAACTGCCCGTTTGCCGAGACTATCGGGATGGCAAGGTGACAAAAGAAGAACTGGACAAACTCTCGACCTACGACCCAAACGCCGCCATCAACAACGGACTGTCGACTGATTCGAAGGAAGCACTGAAGGGCAAGCGCGGCGAGGATATTGTGAATGCGGATGTGGCCTCGCAGGGCTATGAGGCAACGAAAGCCGAAACCAACAGGGATATAAAAATTCAATGAAAACGCTTGCCGCATATTGTAAGCCACAGAGCCGACAACAGCGACAAACACACGATACCTGCATACTGAAGATATTCCTTTATTTCTGATACCAATTTCTTCATTTCGCTTGCAAAGGTAAGCATTTTCTTTTAAAGAAATACTGAAAAGATGGAAATTGTTGTGACTGGTACCCGGGGCATTCCAGACATCATGGGTGGTGTGGAAACACACTGCGAGGAACTGTTCCCGAGAATTGCTGCAATGGGCGAAGACGTGACGGTGATTCGCAGAAAGAGCTATGCCCAGGATACACTCACGGAATGGAAGGGGGTGAAGCTCGTGGATGTGGAAACACCGAAAAAGAAATCGTTCGAAGCCATCATCCACACCTTCCGGGCCATCAACAAGGCGAAGCGGATGGGGGCCAACATCGTGCATATCCACGCCATCGGGCCTGCACTGTTGGTGCCTTACGCCAAGATGTTGGGCATGAAGGTGGTGTTTACCCATCACGGACCCGACTACGACCGCGACAAATGGGGCTTTGCAGCCAAGACGATGCTGAAGCTTGGCGAGCGCATGGGTTGCAGGTTTGCCGACCATGTGATTGTAATCAGCGACGTGATAAGGAAACTGATTGCGGAGCGTTGCGGCAGAACGGAACAGGTACACCTTATATATAATGGGGTGCCCGCGCCGGAGCTTTGCGACTACCCCGAGTACTTTGAAGAACTGGGCATTGAGAAAGGAAGGTACATTCTGGGCATGTGCCGCTTTGTGCCGGAGAAGCATCTGCATGATCTGGTTAGTGCTTTTGCAAAAGCAGGAAGCAGAAAGCAGAAAGCAGAGGGGCGCGGAGAAATCAAACTGGTGCTGGCGGGTGATACCGACTTCGAGGACGACTATTCGCGAGGACTGAAGGAACTGGCCAGGAAAAACGGCGTGGTGCTAACGGGATTCATCCGGGGCAGAAAACTGCATTCGCTGTTGACAAATGCCTTGTGCTATTCGCTGCCTTCCTCGCACGAGGGACTGCCCATTGCATTGCTCGAAGCCATGAGCTATCGGTTACCTGTTATCACTTCTGCCATTCCTGCCAATTTGGAGGTGGGGCTGCCCCAGGAATGCTACCATGCTGTGGGAGATGTGGATGCACTGACCAGGAAGCTGGATGCCATTATGAGTAAGCCCCTACAGCGGATAGACTATGATATGAGCAAATACAACTGGGATGTGATTGCCCAACAAACCGACAGCATCTATCAAGGGATGATGTCTGAACGGTGATTAAATAACGAGAAGTTCACGCTGCCATACGCCCGGTGTTCCACATAGTTGGGATGCCGGGCGAATTCGTTTTGTTTGCCGTGCTCGAAAACGAATAGGCCGCCGGGCTTGAGCAAATCGTGGTGAAACACCAGGTCGGGAATCTCGGCAAGGGTGGGAAGGGCATAGGGTGGGTCGGCAAAGATGATGTCGAACTGCTGATGGCACGATTTCAAGAACCGGAACACATCGCCCCGGATGAGTATGTGGTTCTTGCAGTTGAGTTTCTGCACACACTGGCGGATGAACGAGGCATGGTCGCGGTCCATTTCCACGCTCACCACCTGCCGACATCCCCGCGAGAGCAGTTCGAGCGAGATGCTGCCCGTGCCGGCAAATAGGTCGAGTGCTGTGGCTCCGTCGAAGTCTACGTAGCCGTTCATCACGTTGAAGATGTTCTCTTTGGCAAAGTCGGTGGTTGGGCGGGCTTTAAAGGAGCGCGGAATGTCGAAATGTCTTCCTTTGTATGTTCCGGTGATAATGCGCATGAATGTTTCTTGTGAATGAGACGGATGTTATTTGCGGGCGAAGAAAGTAACCAGGTCGAGCGGCATGCCTTTGATGAGCGAAACCGGCGCACGGTTAAATTCGGCCGTCGGGTTCAGGATGTACACTTTTTTCAGGAACCGCTGCAGCTGTTCTATGAGCATTTCGCTTTCCGGCAGGTGACCCGAAAGGTGCAGCTCGTCGGTTTCGGCATTGAAAGCCAGCTGCTTCCACACATAGAGCACGAAGTAGACCGAGTCGTTGGTGCGGTTCGAATCGAAGCAGTTGCAAAAGCGGAACCGGTTCTTGTCGAAGCTGAACACCTCAAGCTGGTGGTCGTGGAAATGGGCATACAGCTTGCGGTAGTTGCCCGTGAAGCATCGTTTGTGGTGCAGCGTCCACACAGGTTGCATGAGGGGTAGCCAGCGCACGTCGGTGAAATGGTCGGTCACCACCAGCTTCAGGTCGCGGTTCACGCTGTACAGAGCCACGGCATTCAGCTCGGGAATCACGCTGTGCATCACCTCCACCCCTTCCTGCCCGGTGATGGCATGGTGGTAGAGCAATGCGGCATCGTCGGCGTTGAACTCCTGAATGGGGGTCATCAGCACGGGCGAATCGATGAGCAGTTGAGCCCTCCGCAGGTCGCGACCCAGCAGAACACTCTCGTTGAACGCCTCTCGCAGGTTGGCAGCCATTGAGATTCCGCTGCGCACGGTGTAGGGTTCAAACTCCACCTTGTTCACTGCAATGGGGTTGCTCACGGCGAAAGCCAGTGACTGACGGCTCACGCGAATCACAAGCCGCTGGTCGGTTATGGTGTTGTTTTCGTTCATTGGTTGTTGTTATTTTGTGCAAATGTACCTAATTTTTTTTGAAAAGAGCGATTCTTGTACTATAAAAAAGCTGAAACCTGGGAATTTCGTTGTATCTTTGTGCACCAATTGAAATTTCTATCCGATGACTATCCGATGAGTATCAGTGACTTCATAGACGCTATCATCCAAGAGTTTGGCATGTCGCCCACCAATGGTCAGCGTGCCGTGCTCTCCACGTTTGCCCATTTCCTGGCCAGTCGCAACGAGCAGTCGGGCATGATTCTGCGCGGTTCAGCGGGCACGGGTAAAACCTCGCTTGCAGGTGCCGTTGTTCGCACCCTGCGCCGTGTGGGGCAGCGGCTTGTGCTGTTGGCTCCCACGGGAAGGGCTGCCAAGGTGTTCTCAATGAACAGTGGCTGCGCAGCCTTCACCATTCACCGCCGCATCTATCGGCAGAAAACCTTTGCCGGCGACTTTAACCTGAATTTCAACTCAAACCGCGATACGCTCTTCATGGTCGACGAGGCTTCGATGATCAGCATCGACTTGCTCAACGATCTGGTTCGCTTTGTGTATAGTGGCAGCAACTGCCGGCTGTTGCTTATTGGCGACAGTGCCCAGCTGCCGCCTATAGGCGAAGAAACTTCACCGGCCCTCAGCAGCGACGTGTTGCGGCTGATGGGGGTAGAGGCTGTTGAGGCCGACCTCAGCGAGGTTGTCAGGCAGAGTGAGCAGAGCGGCATCCTCTTCAATGCCACCATTGTGCGGCAGGCGGGTGAACAGCAGGACGAAGCCTTGAGCCTTTTGCCAAAGATTCGGTTCTGCGGGTTTGCCGACATCGCAAGGGTGAGTGGCAACGAACTCATCGATGCCCTGCAACAGAGCTATCGCGAGGTGGGCATTGACGAAACAATGGTTATCACCCGCAGCAACCGCCGTTCAAACATCTACAACATGGGCATCCGCAACACCATCCTCGACCGCGAAGAACTGCTCGAGAGTGGCGACATGCTCATGGTGGTGAAAAACCGATACCTGGCTGCGGCCACGCATGTGGGTGAGGGTTCCGATGCGCAGGAAAAAGTGAAGAACCTTGATTTTATTGCCAATGGCGACCGCGTGCGGGTGCAGCGGGTGCGTCACCAGCGCGAGCTGTATGGGTTTCATTTTGCCGATGTGTGGTTGCAGTTTCCCGACTACGACAACTGGGAGTGGCAGACCACCGTCATCACCGACAGTCTCACCTCTGAAGCTCCGGCCCTCACCTCTGAACAGCAAGACCTATTATATAATAAGGTGATGGAAGACTATGCCGACATTCCCCTGAAGGCCGACCGCCTCAGGCATTTGCGCGACGACCCTTACTACAATGCCCTGCAGGTGAAGTTCGGCTATGCCGTAACGTGCCACAAGGCACAGGGCGGACAGTGGGCGCATGTGTATGTAGACCAGGGTATGCCGCCGGCCGCCGATGTGCAGGGTCGCGAGCGGTTAGAATATATCCATTGGCTTTACACCGCCCTCACCCGTGCTACCGAGCGGCTCTTCTTGGTCAATTGGCCGGAAGAGGAGTGACCCCCACCCGGCATGACCCCCTCCCGGCCTCCCCCAATAACCCCACCCGGCCTCCCCAAGGGGAGGGGTAAATATTACTTTTTTTATCCGAATAGCTTGGCGGTTCGGATTTTTTGTTTTATCTTTGCGTTTTATAGTATTAAAAACGATAGAGATTATGGAAAAGAAAGAAGCGAAAAGAATGAACCCCATCCGTCGCTTACTTGAATATAAGCAGGCAATGAGAGAATGTATTCAGCGTGGAGCTGACCATGAAGAGATGAAGAAAATAACAAAAGATTATGGCTTCACCCTTGCTACCCCCGTATGACTACGAAGAAAGCAAAAAGGAATATTGGGACTACTACAGCACCATGGAGACAGCGCATAAGAAAGGTCTGCAAAAAGGTCTGCAAAAAGGCCTGCAAAAAGGTTTGCAAAAAGGTCTGATGCAAGGTCGTGCCGAAGGTCGTGCTGAAGGTCGTGCTGACGTTGCACGCAAAATGAAAGCGAGTGGCATGTCGGCTGAACAGATAGCACAGTTTACAGGTCTTTCTTTAGAAGAAATTGCCAAACTGTAGTTTCCTTCAAAACACGCACGCGTAAAATCAAAACCGGTTGTAAGCGACAGCTCCGACGAGACCATCGTTACATCCTAATGGCCGATATAGGTAAAAAACAATCCGAATCGCTTGGCGGTTCGGATTTTGTTTAGTACAGCAGCAGCAGTCCGGCTGCTGCGGCGAAGCCAATCATTTTGATGGGGTTCACCTTCACAAACTTGGTGCCTATGAACGTGGCGGCAAAGAGAAACAGGCTGATGTAGAACTGCCATGCATTGGTGCCGGGTGTGCTGAAGTTCTCTTCGTTCATCAGCAGGAGCGTGGCGGCAGCCAGCAGTCCCACCACCGTGGGCCTGAGTGCGGTGAAGACGCTCTGCACAGCATTGGTGTGCATGTATTTCATGAACATCTTGCTAATGAGAATCATCAGCACCAGCGAGGGCAGCACCAGAGCGAAGGTGGCCGTTGCCGACCCCAGCATGGCCATGGCGTCGCTGTAGCCGGCATTGTGAATGGCGGTGTAGCCGCAGTAGGTGGCCGAGTTGATGCCGATTGGGCCGGGGGTCATCTGCGAGATGGCCACGATGTTGGTGAACTCTGCCGACGAGAGCCAGTGGTTGTGCACCACCGTCTCGGTCTGTATGAGCGAAAGCATGCCGTAGCCTCCGCCGAATCCGAACAGACCTATCTTGAAAAATGTATAGAACAGTTGTAAATAAATCATCGCTTTCTATCCCCAGTCATTTATCATTTATCATTTATTATTTATCATTTATCATTTATCATTTAGGCCCCCCCGTTCCGTTATTAGTTGGTGGGTTTCAGGAATCGGCCATAGAGGTAGCCGCCTATGCCTGCTGCGAGGATGATGTAGACGGGGTTTATGCCCATCTTCCAGATGAGCAGCGCCGTTACGATGGGAATCCAGCACGTTTCGAGTGTGAGCCGTGCACTCTTGACCAGGTTGAAGGTGGGCACGGCGATGAGTGCCACCACCGCCGGGCGGATGCCACGGAACATGGCTGCCACCCATTCCACGTCCATGAAACGGTGGAAGCACATGGCAATGAGCAGGATGATGAGGAAAGAGGGTAGGGCAGCGCCCAGTGCCGCACAGATGGCACCGGCCGTGCGTTGCAGCTTGTAGCCAATGAACGTGCTGATGTTGATGGCGAACACGCCCGGACAGCTCTGCGCAATGGCTATGAGGTCTACGAACTCTTCGCGCCCAATCCACTTATGGCGGTCAACCACCTCACTTTCTATAATCGGAATCATGGCGTATCCACCCCCCAGGGTGAATGCGCCAATCTTGAAGAAAGTTCTAAAGAGTTTTAATTTCAACATTTGTAATGAACAGTGAATAGTGAACAGTGAATAGTGAACAGTGAACAGTGAACAGTGAATAGTGAACAGGTTTGATTACACGAAGCACCCCGAACCCCTCGACCCCACCCCTCGCTCGGCCCAAAGGGACGCTTGCCTTAGCAAGAACCCCTCCCAAGGGAGTGGAACCAGAAAGGAGGGGACTTCGAGATGGAGTCTTCTCTGCTTTCTGCTTTAGCGCAGCGCCTCTTCTTTCTTCTTTAGTGCAGCGCCTCAATCCAGCGGCGTGCGTTCACGAAGGCTTGCATCCACGGTGTCACCTCGTCGTTGCGGCGGTTGGCGGGATACCAGGCATTCTGCCAGGGATAGATGGCACGCTCCAGGTGCGGCATCATGGCCAGATGGCGACCGTCGGCCGAGCAGATGCCAGCCACGTTATAATCGCTGCCGTTGGGGTTGCCCGGGTAGCCGCTGTAGTTGTATTTCGCAATCACGTTGTATTTGTCTTCACTTTCAGGCAGCGAGAACTTCCCTTCTCCGTGAGCCACCCAGATGCCGAGTTTGCTGCCCCCGAGCGACTTGAACATCACGCTGTTGTTCTCAGGAATCTGCAGGCTGAGGAACGCGCTTTCAAACTTATGCGAGTCGTTGTGCAACATGCGCACCCCCTGCTTTCTGTTTTCTTCGTTCTTCGTTCTGCTTTCATCTTTCTGCTTTAGACCATCGGTCTCGCCCACCAGTCCCAGTTCCACCATCAGCTGACAGCCGTTGCAGATGCCGAGCGAGAGGGTGTCTTCGCGTGCATAGAACCGGTCGAGCGCCTCTTTTGCCTTCGGGTTGTAGAGGAAGGCCCCTGCCCATCCCTTGGCCGAACCCAGCACGTCGCTGTTCGAGAATCCACCGCAGAACACAATCATGTTCACTTCGTCGAGCGTTTCGCGCCCGCTGATGAGGTCGGTCATCATCACGTCTTTCACGTCGAAGCCGGCCAGGTATAGCGACCAAGCCATTTCGCGCTCGCCGTTGGTTCCCTTTTCACGAATGATGGCTGCCTTCGGTCTGTTGGTGGGTATGGCGGGTCGTTTGCCGGTGAACGTTGCCGGGAACTTCATCTCCACCGGCTGGTGTTTATAGTTTTGGAATCGCTCCAGTGCCTTTCCGTTCTGGCTCTGTCGGCGGTCCAGCAGATAAGAAGTCTTATACCAGACGTCGCGCAGCTTATCAATGTCGAATGAGAGTTGAGCGTTGTTGGGAACAACAATTTTAATGGTGCGTGAATCTTCCACGGGGTATCCTATTTTGGCAAAGCCGATGCCGTTGTCTTCGAGGAACTCGCGCAGGTCGTTTTTATGTTCGTCGCTCACCTGGATAACCACGCCCGGGTTTTCGGCAAAGAGGGTGCGCACCACGTCGCCATGTGCACAAATGTCGTGCAGGTTCACATGCAGTCCGCCCTTGGTGTTGGCGAAGGTCATTTCCAAGAGTGTGGTAATCAGTCCGCCGGCCGAGATGTCGTGTCCGGCAAGAATCCAGCCGCGGCGAATCAGTTCCTGAATGGCATTGAAGCAGTCGGCAAAATATTCTGCATTCTTCGCCGTGGGCACGTCGCTGCCCACGCAGCCCAAGGTTTGCGCGAAGGCAGAGCCCCCCAGTCGTTGTTCGTCGAACGAGAAGTCGATGTGGTAGAGACTTGTGTGCTTGTCGTTCACCACCACCGGCGACACCACTTTCTTCACGTCGCTCACCTCACCGCCGGCACTCACAATCACCGTTCCCGGTGCAATCACTTTCTGTCCGTTGGGATATTGCTGGGTCATGGAGAGCGAGTCTTTACCCGTGGGCACGTTGATGTGCAGTTCGCAGCAGAAGTCAGAGAGCGCTTTCACTGCGCTGTAGAGTCGTGCATCCTCTCCTTTCTGCGAGCGGCAGGGCCACATCCAGTTGGCCGAGAGGCTCACGCTGTCGAGTCCTTCCGTGAGCGGTGCCCACACCAGGTTGGTGAGTGCCTCTGCCACCGAGAGCACACTTCCGGCTTCGGGCGAGGCCAGTCCCACCTGCGGTGCATGCCCCAGAGCGGTGGCAATACCCTTCACACCCTGGTAGTCGAGCGCCACCACGCTGCAGTCGCTCAACGGCAGCTGCAGCACTCCCTGGCACTGCTGGCGGGCAATCTTTCCCGTCACCGAGCGGTCAACCTTGTTGGTGAGCCAGTCTTTGCAGGCCACAGCCTCTAACTGCAGCACCTTTTCCAGCGCCTGCTCGATGGTCTCCTGCGAGAAGTCGGCGGGGTATTGCACATCGTTATAGTGGTGAGCGACTGTTTCATCGCGCATGATAGTCTTGGGTGAGTGGCCGAACATCTGAGCCACGTCGAGGTCGAAGGGTTTCACCCCGTCGGCCTGTTCAAACGAGAAGTGGGCATCGCCCGTTGTCTCGCCCACCACATAGAGCGGAGCGCGTTCGCGTTCGGCAATGCGGCGCACATGGTCTATGTGTTTCTCGTCGATGAGCAGTCCCATGCGTTCCTGACTCTCGTTGGCGATAATCTCTTTTGCCGAAAGGGTTTTGTCGCCGATGGGCAGCTTGGCCATGTCTATGCGTCCGCCGCACTCTTCCACCAGTTCCGACAGGCAGTTCAGGTGGCCAGCCGACCCGTGGTCGTGGATGCTCACCACGGGGTTGTTGTCTTCTTCCACCAGGGCGCGCACCAGGTTGTAGGCACGTTTCTGCATCTCGGGGTTGGCACGCTGAATGGCATTCAGCTCAATGCCGTTGCTGTAGCGGCCGGTGTCTACCGACGACACGCTGCCGCCGCCCAGACCGATGCGGTAGTTGTCGCCGCCAACCACCACCACCTTGTTGCCCTTCTGTGGTTCTTTCTTCAGACAGTCGCGCTTGGTGCCGTAGCCCACACCGCCAGCCAGCATAATCACCTTGTCGTAGGCATAGAGGGGTTCTTCGGTTGCTGTAGCTTCGGTTGCTGCAGCTGCGGGTTGTCCGGTTGCTGTGGTTGCTGCCGGTTCCTGGTGTTCAAAGGTGAGCACCGAACCGCAGATGAGCGGCTGACCGAACTTGTTGCCGAAGTCGCTCGCACCGTTACTGGCCTTGATGAGGATGTCTTCGGGCGACTGATACAGCCACTCCCGCACGGGCAGCAGCTGCTCCCACGAGCGCAGCACACTGTCCTCGCCGGCTTGTCCACTTGTCCACTCGTCGGTTTTCAAACGCGGGTAGCTGGTCATGTAAACCGCCGTTCCAGCGATGGGCCACGACCCCACGCCACCGCCCATGCGGTCGCGAATTTCGCCGCCTGTTCCTGTGGCAGCACCATTGAAAGGTTCCACCGTGGTGGGGAAGTTATGGGTTTCGGCTTTCAGCGAGATCACGCTCTCGATGGGTTTCACCCGGAACCAGTCGCTCGTAGACTGGTCGGCCGGTGCAAACTGCTCCACCACCGGTCCTTCGGCAAAGGCCACATTGTCTTTATAAGCCGAGAGAATCTTGTTGGGGTTCTCTTGCGTGGTTTTCTTGATCATCTGAAAGAGCGACTGTTCCTGCTCCTTGCCATCGATGATGAACGTGCCGCCGAAAATCTTGTGTCGGCAGTGTTCCGAGTTGATTTGTGCAAAGCCGAAGATCTCTGAGTCGGTGAGCGGTCGTTTGTTTTCCTTCTCAATCTTGTGCAGGTATTCAATCTCTTCCTTCGAGAGTGCCAGTCCTTCCTGCTCGTTGTAAGCCTCCAAGTCGTCAACATACTTGATGGGCTCGGGCTCGTGGTTCACGGTAAACACCTGCTGGTCGAGCCCGTTGTAGAGTCGCTGCAGCATCGGGTCGTAGCCTTCCTCTTCGGCATCGTTGCCGTTCAGGGGGGTGAACTCTTCAATACGCGAAATGCCGTCGAGACACATGTTCTGCGTAATCTCAACGGCATTCGTACTCCAAGGGGTAACCATTTCGCGGCGCGGACCCACAAAGCGTCCCTCTATCTGGGAAGCCTCGGCGTAGGTGGCATTGCCATAGAGCCAGCAAAGGGCATTAATTTCGTGGTCACTGGGTGTGTGGTCGATTGCGGTGGCAATCACCTTCTGCTCGGGAGTCTTGAAAAAAAGAATCATATCCTGCAATGATTATTTAATGTAATGTTGATTTGCAAATTCAGCTGCAAAGGTAGTTCTTTTTTCCGAGATATACGTTGGTTTTCGTTAAAAATAGATAATAAAGTTGACATTTAACCCCGCAACGCGTCTTATTTATAACGAAACGTGTAAATTTGCCATCGCAAGCAAAATGCTCTGCTATATATATAATAAGGTGTAACCAATCAACAAAAAAGGAATAGAACAATGAAAAAGTCAACAATCATCCTCCCCGCACTGGCCGCCTGCCTGATGGTGTCGAGCTGTGCCAGCAAGAAAGCACTCGAGGCTTGTCAAACAGAGAACCGCGAACTCACCACCAACTACCAGAATACGAAAGAACAGTTGGCTGCCTCTAACGCCCGCGTCACCTCGCTCGAAGAACAGCTGGCATCGCAGAAGCAACAGCTGGCCGAACAGAAACGTGCCGCCGCCGCCCTGCAGAAGTCGCTCGACAAGAGCTTGACCAATGCCTCGCAGAACAACATCTCGATAGAGAAGCTGGTAGACCAGATCAACGAGTCGAACCAGTATATCCGCCACCTGGTGGAGGTGAAGTCGAAGAGCGACTCGCTCAACATGGTGCTCACCAACAACCTCACCCGCTCGCTCTCGAAAGAAGAACTCAAAGAGGTTGACGTGCAGGTGCTCAAGGGCGTGGTGTACATCTCACTGGCCGATAACATGCTCTACAAGAGCGGCAGCTACGAAATCAACGACCGCGCACAGGAAACGCTCTCGAAGATTGCCAAGATTATCATGGACTATAAAGACTACGATGTGCTCATCGAGGGTAACACCGATAATGTGCCCATCAAGCGCGAGAACATCCGCAACAACTGGGACCTCTCCTGCTTGCGTGCATCCAGCGTGGTGCAGTATCTGCAAACACACTATGGGGTAGACCCGAAACGGCTCACCGCCGGCGGACGCGGCGAATACAACCCCGTTGCCGACAACCTCTCGGAGAAGGGCAAACAGCGCAACCGCCGCACACAGATTATCATCACTCCGAAGCTCGACCAGTTCATGGATCTCATCGACAAGGCTCCCGAAGAGAAGTAACCGACATAGTAACGTTCTTTAGACATAGTAACATACTAACAGGTTTAGCCTGCATTATTCATAGAAAGCCTCCATCACGTAGTCCCCTCCTTTCATAAAGGAGGGGTTGGGGTGGTTCGTGTAATCAAAACTATTCACTGTTCACTGGGAAAAGTTACACGAACCAC
>CACXFT010000056.1 GCA_902767045.1 uncultured Prevotellaceae bacterium
ATGATGTCCCACACTTCATCTCCTATGGAGTGCGGGTCGGTCAGCCAGTCTATAATGACGCAGGTGTCAAGCAGTAGTCGCATGGAGGTTTAGTCGATATAGGTTGTCAACTGAGCTTTCAGTTCAGGGTCATTGACAATGAAAGCATGCTTATGTGCTAATGCCCACTTCACGAAAGGCGTTCTTGCCTGTTTCTTGGAGTTGATGGCGAAGTTTCTTGCCATCCTCCTTTTCTTCTCTTCGATTGACATAACAAATACGTATTTGGGTTGAATATTCGTGTACAAAGGTACAACTTTTTTCGCAAACTTAATGCAATCGGGGCGTTAAAAGTAACGGAAGGCGGGTGAAAGTGTTGTTTTTTGCATCGAAAAAGCCACGGAGTGCGGAATCATTTCTGCTCCAGTTCTTCGTGGCTCCTCAGAGGATAGTTTTTTAATCATCGATTGCCTCAATATAGAAACTAAAAGGACGGAAACCGTCGTTGCAACTAATCATTGCACTCATCGGATTCTTCATCCAACCGTCGTAGAAATTACCCTCACCTCTGGCCAGCGACTCCACGAACTCACGCATTGATGACCATGCTGAAGGACACATCCCTTCGGGCTGCTTGCCGTCAACGGAGATCCATTGCTGGCCCTCCGTGACGTCGCAAGTATGCTCGATAGAGTTCTCAAACTTTGCCATCAGGTCGGGATATACCGTCTGGCGTATGGCGGTGATGCGTACCTTCATCTACAGATTATTGACAATAGCCTGAATCTTAGCCTTGGTCTCGTCGGTTTTCTGCTCGTCTATCTTGGCAGTCACGTATCTACCTGCCGCTCAAGCGGCTAAAATAGATAAATGGGTAAATGGATAAATAGCTGGGTCAAAGCATTCCGTTCACCCTCAGCCAGTGCTTGCCCTTCGGCGTAAGGCAATAGAGCAGGAACAGAGCGCAGGGCACACCTACTGTTAATGCAACTAAATAAACTCCCATAGTCAGTTTCCTTTCTTTTTATCAGTTAATACGAGTCCCGTCCCTAAAGCCATGAAGGCGATAAAGAGACCAAGGACATAAATTATTTGTCGGTTATCGTCCAAATCCTTGAACATTGAAGCTATCACTACACCTGTCATAACATACTTCGAAATGTCAATCAGGTAGTTGCTCAGTTTCTCTTTTCTTGACTTGTCCCCTGCCTTTACCATCGGCTTCGGTGGCTCTGCCAATGGCTCCAGTTGTTTGTTTATCTGGGGTCTCTGCGGCTTGGATTTCTCGCGTTTCGTTGTCATAATCTAAGCGATGTTTCGTTTCGACGGTGCAAATATACATATATTTCCTGACATTCTTACGGTTTCCGTGAATTTTTTAATGCGGCAGTTCTGGAGAGGGCGAGAGAAAGGAGGGCACCGTCCGCGCCGTGGCTTCCGGGGCCGCCCTCCTCTGTATTAGCTGCTGCCGCTGTCGCGGCTAAAATCGGTAAGAGGATAAATAGGTCAGAAAGCGAGGCAGGCACGGACTTTGTTGCCGTTGTCCTTAGAGTGATAAAAAAGGTGGAAAACCTCAGTCCTGTCATCTTAAAAAAGTTAATAAAATATAAAAGTTATAGCTTTAAGAAGAGCTATCGGTGTGAAAAATAAATAAAATGTGTACCTTTGCAGTCCGATTATTACGGGGATACACTTAGAGTCCCCTGTGCGGTCGTGTTAATAGTGGTGCATTTGGCCGTGCCCCATGGTTAGTGAATCGGTCGTGCAAAGCAAGCCTTCGCGGTGAATGAATACAGAGCGAGGCCCAAGAAAGAAAATGTTTTTTAGTAGTAAATTTTTAAAAATTAAAATGGACACTTTAAGTTACAAGACTATTTCCGTGAACAAGGAAACAGCTAAGAAAGAGTGGGTGGTGATTGATGCCACTGACCAGGTTGTAGGTCGTCTCTGCTCGAAAGTAGCCAAGCTGATTCGCGGAAAGTACAAACCCACCTTCACTCCGCATGTAGACTGCGGCGACAACGTTATCATCATCAATGCCGACAAAGCCTATTTCACCGGCAAGAAGGAAACCGACAAGGTTTACACACGTTATACTGGTTACCCCGGTGGTCAGCGCTTCAACACTCCCGCCGAGCTTCGCAAGCATCCGTTTGGTGCCGACCGCATCATCCGCCACGCTGTGAAGGGCATGCTCCCCAAGGGTCCTCTTGGTCGTCATCTTTTAGACAACCTCTATGTTTATGTAGGCACCGAGCATCCCCATGCCGCTCAGAGCCCCAAGGCAATCGATATTAATCAGTATAAATAAGGGTAAAAAGAAATAATCATGGAACAGATTAATGCAATTGGTCGCCGCAAGAGCGCTGTAGCTCGTGTTTACCTCACAGAAGGAACCGGCAAGATCACTATTAATAAGGTAGAGCTTGAGAAGTACTTCCCCTCGGCCATTCTTCAGTATATTGTGAAGCAGCCCCTGCAGACGCTGGGTGTTGAAGGCCAGTACGACATCAAGGCCAATCTCGACGGTGGCGGTTTCACCGGTCAGAGTCAGGCACTGCGTTTAGGCATCGCCCGCGCCCTGGTGAAGATCAACGCCGAAGACAAGAAAGCCCTGAAGAAAGAAGGCTTCCTGACCCGCGACTCTCGTGCCGTTGAGCGCAAAAAGCCCGGTCAGCCCAAAGCTCGTCGTCGCTTCCAGTTCAGCAAGCGTTAATATTGCTGACATTCGTTTAGCATCTAAACCGTTGAGACCCGCAGTGTGCGCTTTTCATTTCAAAGAGCCGCTCCGATTACTCACCGGCTGATTCTAACCAACAGAATTAAAAAGAAAGTAAACAACCCAATTAAACAAAAGAAGAAATCATGTCAAGAACAAATTTTGACCAATTACTCGAGGCCGGCTGCCACTTCGGTCACCTCAAGCGCAAGTGGAACCCCGCCATGGCTCCCTATATCTTCATGGAGCGCAACGGCATTCACATCATCGACCTGCACAAGACCGTAGCAAAGGTTGACGAAGCTGCCGAAGCCCTGAAGCAAATCGCCAAGTCAGGAAAGAAAATCCTGTTCGTCGCTACTAAAAAACAAGCTAAGGATATTGTAGCCGAGAAGGCTACCTCTGTGAACATGCCTTACGTGATTGAGCGTTGGCCGGGCGGAATGCTCACCAACTTCCCCACCATTCGCAAGGCTGTGAAGAAAATGGCGAACATCGACCGTCTCATGTCCGACGGCACTTTCTCTAACCTCTCGAAGCGCGAGCTGCTGCAGGTTACCCGCCAGCGTGCCAAGCTGGAGAAGAACCTCGGTTCCATCGCCGACCTCACCCGTCTGCCCTCTGCCCTGTTTGTGGTAGACGTGATGAAGGAGAACATTGCCGTTCGCGAGGCTAACCGCTTAGGCATTCCCGTGTTCGCCATGGTTGACACCAACAGCGACCCGAAGAACATCGACTTTGTGATTCCTGCCAACGACGATGCCAAAGACTCTATCGACGTGGTGATGACAGCTTGCTGCCAGGCCATTGCCGAAGGTTTGGCCGAGCGCAAGGCAGAGAAAGCCGACGAGAAAGCTGCTGCCGAGCAAGCAGAGGAAGCTGCCGACGCTAAGGGCAAGCGTGCTCGCAAGGCTCGCAAAGAAGAGGCTCCCGCCGAAGAAGCTGCTCCCGCTGCCGAGGAAGAGGCTCCCGCTGCTGAGTAATGAAGAGTTTTTATCTACGAATCAATTAAACAAAGAATAGAACAATGGCAATTTCAATTGAAGATATCAAGAAGCTTCGCGCAATGACCGGTGCTGGTTTGGCCGATGTGAAGAAGGCTCTCACCGAGGCCGAAGGCGACTTCGACAAAGCTAAGGAACTGCTCCGCGAGCGTGGTTTGGCAATCGCTGCCAAGCGCAGCGACCGCGAAACCTCAAACGGTTGCGTGCTGGTGAAAGCTGCCGATGGCTTTGCCGCCATGATTGCTCTGAAGTGCGAAACCGACTTCGTGGCCAATGGTGCCGATTTCATCGCCCTCACCCAGTCGGTGCTCGATGCAGCCATCGCTGCCAAGTGCCAGACTCTCGACGAGGTGAAAGAGCTCACCCTGGCCGATGGTCAGAAAGTGCAAGACGCTGTTACCCAGCGCTCGGGCATCACCGGTGAGAAGATGGAGCTTGACGGCTACCTCACCCTCAGCGGCGAGAACATCGAGGTTTACGACCACATGGGCAAGCACACCCTTGGCACCATGGTTCAGCTGAACAAGGCTAACGCCGAGGCCGGCCACAAGCTTGCCATGCAGGTGGCAGCCATGAAACCCGTTGCCCTCGACGCTCAGAGCGTAGATCAGAAGATTCTCGACGAGGAATACAAAACCGCTGTTGAGAAGTCGAAGCTCGAACAGGTGCAGAAGTATGTGGATAATAAGCTGAAGAAGGCTGGCATCAACCCCAACCTCGTAGACTCTGAAGACCACATCGAGAGCAACATGAGCAAGGGCTGGCTCACACAGGAGCAGGCCGACGAAGCTCGCAAGCTCATTGCTGAGGGCAAGGCAGAGGGCGAAGCCCAGCTGAAGATGCCCATGATTGAGGGCATTGCCAAGGGTCGCGTGCAGAAGTTCCTGAAAGAGAGCTGCCTGGTTGACCAGGAGTTCCAGTTCGGCGACGGCGACAAGCAGACCGTGGCTCAGTGGCTGCAGGCTCAAGACAAGGAGCTGAAGGTGGTTGCCTTCCAACGCTTCACACTCGTTGCCGAGTAAAGAAAACAAAGAAATAGATTCTGTGGAATCTAAAATAAGGTAATAATTTATCCTGCGCCAGTCTTTTGTGAAAAAGGCTGGCGTTTATTTTAAAAAAACAACCCCACGCTTATGAAGATTTTTGCCATTGGAATGAACTATGCCCAACACAATAAAGAGTTGCACGGCACGTTATTAAAAACAGAGGAGCCCGTGATATTCACCAAGGCCGATTCGTCGCTGCTGAAAGACCATAAGCCGTTTTTCATTCCCGACCACCTGGGGCGCATCGACTACGAAACCGAGGTGGTGGTGCGCATCTGCCGGTTGGGCAAAACCATTCCACAGCGGTTTGCCCACCGCTACTACGATGCCGTTACCGTGGGCATAGACTTCACCGCTCGCGAGCTGCAACGCAAGCTCAGTCAGGCCGGGCAGCCCTGGGACCTTTGCAAGGGCTTCGACGGGGCGGCTGCCATTGGCGAATGGGTGCCTGTGGAGAAGTTCCGCGACATACAGGCCATTCACTTCCACCTCAACATCAACGGTGAAACCGTGCAAGAAGGCTGCACCAGCAACATGCTCTACAAAGTGGATGAGATTATTGCCTACATCAGCCGTTTCTTCACACTGAAAACGGGCGACATCCTCTACACCGGAACACCCGCCGGAGTGGGGCCGGTTCACATCAACGACCACTTAGAGGGCTGGCTCGAAGAGCGCAAAGTTTTGGAACTGAACTGCAAATGAAAATAAAACTATATAAACTGCTGCTGTTGTTGATGATTGTCTTGGCACATTCTGCCAAGGCACAGCGATTCTATAACCTCACCACGGGCGAGGTTAAAATAGACTCGCTCCTACCCTACTTCCGCTGTTCCTTCCCGTTGGAAGGCAGCTACCGCGACAGCGTGTATACACCCACCATCCTTTATCCCGAATTTATCGACATGACAGGGGCCGACGTTGCCCGCTACATGACCATCAGCGGCGAACCCCTGCCTGCGCTCCCTGCCATCGACCACTCCATTGCCATCGACCGCGGCAAGGGCTCGCTCGAGATGGGACTCTGTCCGTTGGTTTATCGCGAAGGCAGATACCAGCTGCTGGTGAGCTTCATGCTGCAGCTGCAAAGCAAGCCCAAAAGCCAACCGGTGCGCCGGGCCAACCACCGCGCCAATGAAACCGCGACTATGCGCTATGCCGAACACTCCGTGCTGGCCCAAGGTCGCTGGGCAAAAATACGAGTTCCCGAGTCGGGCATCTACCAGCTCACACAGTCGCTCGTCAGCCAAGCTGGTTTCACCGATGTGAACAAGGTGCGCATCTTCGGCTATGGCGGAGCCCTGCAACAAGAAGTGCTCACCGACGAATACCTCACTGCACACGACGACCTGAAGGAGGTGCCCACCTGCACGGTGAACGGTCGCCGCCTGTTTTATGCACAGGGCCCGGTGAGCTGGGACAGCAACACCACCACCCAGCGCACCCGCAACCCCTACTCCAACTATGGCTACTACCTGATTACACAAGACGATACAGACCCAGCCCAGGTAGATTCAGCCGCGTTCATGGCCACGGTGTACCCAACCGCCGACGACTACCATGTGCTGCACGAGGTGGACAACTATGCCTGGTTTCAAGGAGGGCGCAACCTCTTTGAAAACACGCCCATCGCGCAAGGGCGCTCACACACCTACACCATTGAAACGCCGGCTCTTGAAACGGGGGCCAAGCTCTATGTGGTTGTTTCAGCCGGATCAACCAGCACGGCACAGGTTGAACTAAACGGGAAAACGCTGGGCAAGCTGAACGTGAGACTTGGCAGCTACGACAAAGGAAACACGGCGGCTGCCACCTACACCATCGACTCGCTCGCAGCCTCCAACAACATCAAGATTACCACCACCGAGGGCGGACCGGTGCGGCTCGACTACATCGCCTTCACGCTGAGTCAGCCTAAACCGGCTCCCAACTTAACGCAAACCGAAATCCCCACACCCGAATATGTGCACAACATCACCAACCAAGACCTGCACGCTCATGAGGCTTGCGACATGGTGATTATCATTCCCACTTCGCAGAAACTGCTCACCCAGGCCGAAAGGCTCGCTGCCCACCACCGCGAACACGACTCACTGCGCGTGCGCATCGTACCCTCCGACGAAATCATCAACGAGTTTTCGAGCGGAACACCCGATGCCACTGCCTATCGCCGCTATATGAAGATGCTCTACGACCGGGCCAGCACCGAGGCCGACATGCCACGCTATCTGCTGCTCTTCGGCGACTGCGCCTGGGACAACCGCATGAACACCAGCAACTGGCGGAATGCCTCACCCGACGACTACCTGCTCTGCTTCGAAAGCGAGAACTCGTTCAACGAGGTGCACTGCGTGGTGGCTGACGACTTCTTCACCCTGCTCGACGATGGCGAAGTGCTGCTCGACGGCAACTATGCCCGCAGCAAAGGCGATGTGGCCGTGGGCCGGTTTCCCGTGGTGAACGATGCCGATGCAAAGGTGATGGTTGACAAAACCATTGCCTACGCCCTGAACAAAAACGGCGGTTCGTGGCAAAACACACTGGTGTTCATGGGCGACGACGGCAACAACAACATGCACATGAAAACCGCCAACGAAGCGGCCGACCTGGTGGCGAAGGCACACCCGGGCTATATGATTAAAAAGGTGATGTGGGATGCCTACACACGCGAGAGCTCGGCCACCGGGCATTCCTATCCCGAGGTGGAGAAAGCCATTAAACAATACCAGGCCAACGGAGCACTCATCATGAACTATGCCGGGCACGGACGAGCCGACCAGATTTCGCACGAGGCGGTGCTGCGCCTGCTCGACTTCATGCAGTTCTCTAACAACAACCTGCCGCTGTGGATTACTGCCTCGTGCGACATCATGCCCTTCGACGGCAGCGAGGTCACCATCGGCGAAACGGCGGTGCTCAACAGCAAAGGCGGGGCAGTGGCTTTCTTCGGAACCACCCGCACGGTGTATGCCCAGCAAAACGACTCCATCGACAAGGCGTTCCTGCGCTATGTGCTCTCTACCGATGGCGGAAAGCCCATCACCATCGGTGAAGCGCAGCGACTGGCCAAGAACTACATGGTTACACCGCAAACAAACTCCCGGGGAAGGGTGGTCTACGGCGACCTGAGCGACAACAAGCTGCAATATTCGTTGCTCGGCGACCCTGCCCTGGCCTTGCAGCTGCCCACGGCCGAAGTGGTGGTGGACAGCATCAACGGCATGGCCGCCAACAACGAAAACATGCCGCAGCTGAAGGCTGGCTCCATTGTGAACCTGAAAGGACATGTGGCAGGCGACAGCGACTTCAAAGGCATCGTTTACGCCACGGTGCGCGACACCGAAGAAACCATTGTGTGCCGCCTCAACGACACCACGAAAGACGGGGCTCAGTCGGCCTTCACTTTCACCGACCGCACGAAAACCCTCTATACCGGAAGCGACAGCATCAAGGGCGGAGAGTTCCGGTTGCAGTTTGCCGTGCCCATGGACATCAACTATGCCAACGGGCAGGGACTCATCAACCTCTTTGCCCTGCATGCCAACCGCACGCTGTCGGCCCATGGTGCCAACGACCACTTTACGGTGGGCGGCAGCATCACGGCCCAGAACGACTCCATCGGCCCTTCCATCTTCTGCTATCTCAACTCACCGTCGTTTACGAACGGCAGCAGTGTGAATGCCACACCGTTCTTCGTGGCCGAGGTGAACGATGCCGATGGCATCAACGCATCGGGAAGCGGCATCGGACACGACATGCAGCTCATCGTTGATGGTGAGATGGCCCTCACCTTCAACCTCAACGACAATTTCCAGTTCGACTTTGGCAGCTACACAACCGGCACCACCTGGTACAGCATACCGCAGCTCGCCCCCGGACCGCACAAGCTGCTCTTCCGTGCATGGGACGTGCTGAACAATTCTTCAACGGCCCAGCTCACTTTCAACGTGGTGAGCGGCTTGTCGCCAACGCTCTTCAACATCGGTTGCGCTCCCAACCCGGCCAAAAACACCACCACCTTCGTGATTAACCACGACCGCGCCGGAAGCGAAATAGATGTGGTGCTCGAAATCTTCGATACCGCCGGTCGTCAGCTCTGGCAACACAACGAAACGGCTGTTTCAACCACCGGCACCTACACCATCGACTGGGACCTCACCATCGACGATGGCCGCCGGCTGCCCACGGGAGTCTACCTCTACCGCGTGCGGCTGGCAAGCGACGGCAGCAGCCTTGTTTCAAAAGCTAAAAAGCTGGTGGTGCTATAATAAACTGGCAAACAAAACGTTATTATATTCAGTGCAACGAAGAAAGTTTTTAATACAGCATGAATACAACATTTAACCATAGAAGCCTGCGCCGCCTTGCTGCCCTCTGCCTGATGGCATGGTGGGCAACGGCAGCTCTTGCGCAGGACAAGCTGAACACCTTCAACCCCGTGAACCACGCCGTGGTGTCGCAGACCATTGCGCCCGATGCCCGCTCGGCCGGTATGGGCGACGTGGGTGCTGCCACCGACCCCGACGTGAACTCGCAGTATTGGAACCCGGCCAAATATCCCTTCACCATTTCGCGGGCCGGGGTGTCGCTCAACTACACCCCGTGGCTTCGCCAACTGGTGAACGACATCGACCTGGCCTACCTTTCAGGCTACTACCGCATCGGTGACTACAGTGCCATTTCGGCCTCGCTGCGCTATTTCTCGTTGGGCGAGGTGATTACCAACTTCTCGGAAACATCGCTCGACGACGACATGTCGAACGCTACCACTATCAACCCCTACGAGATGTCGCTCGACGTGGCCTACTCGCTCATGCTCAGCGAGAAGTTTTCACTGGCTGCCGGCGTGCGCTGGATTTACTCCGACCTCACCTACGACTACAGCAACGACAAGACTCCCGGTTCGGCTTTCGCCGCCGACATTGCCGGATACTACCAAGACTACCTGAACATTGGTGCCCGCGAGTGCCAGATTGGTGTGGGACTGAACATCTCTAACATTGGTTCGAAGATTAGCTTCGGGGGCGACGACAACAGCGAGTTCATTCCCACCAACATGCGCCTGGGAGCCTCGCTCATGATTCCTGTAGACGAATATAACCGATTCACCATTGCTGCCGATGCCAACAAACTGCTCGTGCCCACCATACCGCAACAAAAAGAGGGGGAGTCGAGCGAAGACTACAACAACCGCGTGCAGCGCGAATACTACGACCTCTCGAGCATCAGCGGCATCTTCAAAAGCTTCCACGATGCACCTGGTGGGTTCAACGAAGAACTGCGCGAGATTCAGTGGTCGGTGGGCGGCGAATATGTCTACCACGACAAGTTCTCGCTTCGTGCGGGCTATCACCACGAGGATGCCACCAAAGGAAACCGCAAGTATTTCACCGTGGGTGCCGGCTTCCGCATGAACGTGTTCTCGCTCGATGCCGGCTATGTGATGGCCACGGCAAAGAGCAACCCGCTCGACCAGACCATGCGTTTCACCCTGACGTTCGACATGGACGGCATTAAAGACCTTTTCCGCAGAAGATGATGAACACCACTCCCCCACCCTTCCCCATTCCCCGTGTGGGCATGGGCTTCGATGTGCACCAGCTGGTGGAAGGTCGCGAACTCTGGTTAGGCGGCATACGCCTTGAACATTCACTCGGACTGCTTGGCCACAGCGATGCCGACGTGCTCATTCACGCCATCGCCGACGCACTGCTTGGCGCTGCCAACATGCGCGACATTGGATATCACTTCCCCGATACGTCGGAGGCCACGCTCAACATCGACAGCAAAATCATTCTCCGCAAAACCGTTCAGCTGCTTGCCGACCGCGGCTACCGCATCGGCAACATCGATGCCACAGTTTGTGCCGAACGGCCCAAGCTGAACCCGCACATTCACGCCATGCAGCAGTGCCTGGCCGAGGTGATGGGCATCGATGCCGACTGCATCTCCATCAAAGCCACCACCACCGAACGCCTCGGCTTCACCGGGCGCGAAGAGGGTATCTCGGCCTATGCCGTGGCACTTATCTACTGACGAGACCCCACGACCCCACCCCTAACCCCTCCCAAGGGAGGGGAACCGAACCCCGAAGGGGTGGCATAATTGATTTGTTCTTTGATAATATGCCACCCCTTCTTTATCTCAAATCTGATGCTTTGCGAATTCTGGTGCTGGATAACAGATATAACCTTAAAATCAAACTCACTTTTTCCACGAAACTGCTGAAGAATTGACCGTAAACGGTCTTGACGTTTAGGAAGGTTGAGGGCATAAACAGATATTGTTTTCATACAATCTTCATATTTAACTTTTATTTCTTCGGGTATTTGCTGAACCTCCATGCGAGCGATAGCATCACGTAGCGGGGAATGCTGTTGTGCCAGGTTTCGCTGCGTCCCTGCTCGTTCATGACG
>CACXFT010000057.1 GCA_902767045.1 uncultured Prevotellaceae bacterium
GAAACCACCATTCAGGCCAAGAAAGACGGGCACCGCTTCTACGACGACGGCAAGTTTACCTATGACTTCACCACCGACAAAGACGAGATTTATTTCTACGACGACACCCGCGTGACCCTCATCGGGCGCATTGTAGGTGGTAAAGACCAAGGTTCGCTGCCGCTGGGCCACTCGCTCTCGCACAACAACCTGGGCGACAAAGTCACCATGGTGCTCTCGCTCGAAGGCGACAACACCTCGTGGCTGGTTTACGACAACCTGCACAAAAACAAGAAAGAACGCGACACCGTGTTTGTGCACCAGGCACACGACACCAAGTATAACTACCAGACTACCGCACACATAGACCGTCACCGCATAGAGCTGCATGCCGACCCCCACACCGGCGAATACCGCTTGGAACTGCCTCCGGTGAAGTGGAAGGTGATGCAGATTTATGCACAGGGCTACCCCACGCTCTATCAAGACGGGCAGGCGGGCGATGTGATTGACCTCACCAATGCCACCACCTTGCACTCCGACACCATCAGCGGAAAGTGGCTCAGTCACGGCGGAAACAGCGTGAACAAGGTGGTGGTGCAATACCACGCACAGTATAACCGCATCTACCACTCGCCCACACTGCTCACCTACAAGCAGATGACCCTCGACCAGTTCGACTACTTCGGCGACAAACAGTATATAGCCAAAAACCTGGGCGGCGACAAGACAACCGTGCCACTGGTTTACCCCGGAGCCGATGGCAAACCCGTTTACACCTTCGGCTATCCCGTGTTCAACATCGAGAAAACATACCTTTTCCGCCTCTCGGCACAAGAACGCTACTATTGGAACAACAACATGAAGAGCGACACCGTTGACGTGGTGCAGCTGCGCGGCGGAAAGGTTGATGTGTATAACGGCATGGTGAGCAGCACCCACCACGAAACGGTGCAGCTCGACAGCGTGGGACAGGGAACGGCCTACATCCGTGCCGCACAGATACCCTACATGCTCACCGGCGAGAATGCCCTGCGCACCATCTCCATGTCGCTCGAACTCGATGGCGTGCACTACGAGGCCGAGCCCTTGCGCGCGTACATTCTTAATATATATAGTGCGCCGGGAGCCAAAGACATGCTCTCTTACAGCACACCCACGCTGGTTGACATCCTGCGCGACCCGCCCGGCGGTGCCTCGTCGGCCAAAATCAGTAAAGGTTCCACCCTGAAATACTCCTACCAGATGGACATGACCTGGAAGGCCGGACTCTCGCTCGGATTCAGCGTGGGCACCAAGGTGAACACCTTCACCGGCGTGGTGGCAGCTCCCATGGGCGGCGGCGGCGTGGTGGGAACCAACAACAACGCCACATCGCTGCTCTCCACATCGCTCGACCTGGTGTGGTCGGGAAGCGGACAGCGTGCCTTCTCCTACACCATGACCACCAACGAAGACATCTCCACCAGCTCGCACCAGAAACTCACCGGCGACAAGGGCGATGTGTACATTGGCATAGAACAGAACATTGTGGTGAAACCCGCCACGGCCATTCGTGCCATCCCCGACAGCCTCTTCCGCCTGATGGGGGGAGAAATAAAAGCCAAGCGCATGCTCGAAATTGCGCAGGGACGCGACCAGCGCGACAGCCTCTTCCACCTGGTGCGCGAAGAGGTGGTAACCTACGGGCCGCAAATCAATTCAACCTTCGCCTACTCGCAAGACTACATCGTCAAGCAGCTGCTGCCCAACCTGGTGGAACAGCTGCGCTCGCTCATGTACACCGGCACCGAGGCCGAAGCACAAACACAGGCCAACGTAACGGGAAAACCCGTATACCTCTCGCTGCTTCCACCCGACGATGAAAACTTCGCCACCATCAACTATGCCGAGGGCGAATACATCTACTATACCAGCAAGAGCACCGGCACCCGCAAGGGTAACAGCTACAAGATTATACTGCCCACCGACATGGAAGAAGACGGCACCGACGAGGTGGCAAACTTCTATAACGCCATGCGAGCCTGGATGGAGATGATTGCACAGAACGAACGCGAAAAGCTGGAAGCTACCGACCTGGTGCGCAACTTCAGCGTAGATGGCGGCTCGCCCCTGAGCTACAGCGAAGACTTCACCAGCGAATACTCCGTAACCAATTCGTTCACCAGTCCTATTTCGGCCGGCACGGTCGACTACTTCGATGCCGGCGGCGGTGCCCTGGCCGTTCTGCAGGTGGTGGGTCCCGTGGTGGCCAAGCTGTTGGGCAGCGTGCTCAGCAAGTCGGCCGGAAAAGTAGACACCGCCTACGGACAAAACGAAAACGGCATGGAGGTGAGCTTCTTCGGAGCCTCCTTCAAGTTCAGCCTCACACCTGCTATGGCGTTCAACGTGGTGCCCAAGAATTCCGAATCGAAAAAATATAACCGAAAGGAAAGTTTCTCCATCTCCATGGACCGCAAGAGCCATATCGACTTCGATGTGTACCGTGTGCGCACCGTTGCCCACAACGTGCAGAACACCGGCGTACTGGACGTGTTCACCGACGACAACTTTGCCGATCAGGTGAACTACAACGAACCCTACCTGCAGCGCGAACTGGAGATGGACGACATTCAATATGCCCGCAGCTTTGTTTACCGCACACGCGGCGGTGCCACCTGCCGACCCTACGAGGGCGAGAGCCGAACACTTTTCTACCGCCCCGGCACCGTTCTCAACGAGCGCACCAAGAAGATTGAGAACCCACAAATCAAACTCGACAAACAGAGCGTGAGCGGTGTGCCCTACGGCGAACCGGCTCGCTTCCAGCTCTACATCACCAACGAGAGCGAACAGCCCGAAGCTGCCTACCCGTTCTTCAATATGTGCCTCGATGAAACCTCCAACCCCAAGGGAGCCAAGGTCATGATCGACGGTATGCCGCTCACCGGCAGCACGCGCACCATTCAGCTCAACCCGGGGAAAATTCTCACCAAAACCATGGAGGTGTATGCCAGCGAAGACTTCGACTATGAAGACATTGGCATCACCGTGCTCTCCATCAACGACCCCGACTGCTTCCAAACGGCTAAGTTCAGCGTGCACTTCATGCGCACGGCGGGCAACGTGGAGATTTCGTCGCCGGGCGACAAGTGGGTGATGAACACCGATGCACAGCAGGATAGTCAGGGCTACTACATGCCCGTGACCATCAGCGGCTACGACAAGAACCAGAAGAACTTCGACCATATCGAATTCCAATACAAAGAGTCGAACCGGGGCGACGACTACTGGACCAACCTCTGCTCGTTCTATGCCAGCGACTCGCTCATGGCACTCGCCAGCGGCAACAAGGCCAAGATTCCGGAAAACGACGTTATTACCACTCATTTCTATGGCGAGGGCGACGAAATGGAGAAAGCCTACGACCTGCGCGCAGTGCTCTTCTGCCGCAACGGAAACGAATACCTCACTTCCTCATCGAAGGTGCTCAGCGGTATCAAAGACACACGATGCCCACAGCTCTTCGACACACCGCAACCCAAAGACGGCATACTAAACGCCGGCAGCAACGTGGTGTTCGACTTCTCAGAGAACATCGAATCGAACTACCTGAGCGGCATCACCAACTTCGAGGTGATGGGCGAAACCAACGAGGGCAACCTGCAGGAAGAACCTTCGCTCCGCTTCGAAGAAAAGAGCTATGCCGAAACAGAGGTGCAGAGAAACTTCTCGGATAAAGACTTTACACTCGACATGATGATTCAGCCCGACACTCTGGGAACCACCGACATGCCCATCTTCAGTCATGGCATCGACGGGCACCGACTGCAACTCTGGCTCACGGCCGATAAATGGCTCAAAGTGGTGGTCAACGACTCCACCTACCTGAGCAACCGGAAGGTCACCGGCAGCGGCTTCCACCACATTGCCATGGTCATCGACAACACACACCGGCAGATGAGACTCTACAACGACTCTATCGTGGGCAGCTTCAACGATGTTACCTACAGCGGCTACGGTCCGCTCATCTTCGGAGCCACCAACGAAGCCGACATTTCGGCACGACAGCACTACAAGGGGCGCATGCTGGAAACACGACTCTGGAGCCGCGCCATGACCCCCGACCTGCTCTTCTCTACCTACGCCGGCCGACAGCTCACCGGCTACGAGATGGGACTCGTTGACTACTACCCCATGAACGAAGGCGAGGGCAGCAACCTGGTGGATAAGGCGATGGGGGCTCATGCCAAACTGGTGAACACCTCGTGGGCACTGCCGCGCGGCATGTCGCTACACCTCAACTGGAACGAACAGAAACAGGTGAAGGGCATGCAACTGCTGCCCAAGGCGCTCAGCCGCAATGCCGAAGCCGACTATACCCTGATGTTCTGGTTCAAAACCAACGAAAGCGGACGCGGAGCACTGGTGAGCAACGGCTCGGGTTACACCACCGACACCCACGCCCGTGATAACTTCTTCATCGGATTCGAAGGGGCCGACCTCAAATACCGAACCAACGGCATGGAGATTCTCATTCCCGGCAACTACAGTGATGGGGAGTGGCACCACTTCGCCCTTACCGTGAACCGGGCTCACCACGCGGGCAACATCTATGTAGACCGAGCACTGAAAGAGTCGTTCCGAACCGACACCCTCGGGGGCATCGACGGCAACGACCTCTACTTGGGCAACATGGTGTGGTATAACCAAGGGGCAACGGGGGCCGACGTGCTGCACCAGAAGAATGCGCTCACCGGACATATCGACGAGCTATGCCTCTTTGCACAGGCACTGCCGCAGTCGCTCATCCAACGATACAGCATGAAGAGTCCGAAGGGCGACGAGAAGGGACTCGTCACCTACTTGGGCTTCAACCGGCAGGAGCGCATCAAAAACAACGACTATGTGCTGCACCCCTACGCACTGAACCAGGTGATACAGAAAAACCTCGACGGAACAGTCATCGACCAACACGACTCGCTCTTTGTGGAACCCATCGCCAGCGTGATGGCACACATCGACCAGGAATTGGGGGCACCGGTGCAACCCTTCCAGGAACTGAAAAACCTTGCCTTCAGCTTCGTGGGACGCGACAACCAGCTGATGGTGAGCCTCAAAGAGAACGACAGCCGCATCAACAAACGAAACGTCTACGTCACCATCACGGATATTCCCGACCTCAACGGCAACTATATGAAGTCGCCCGTGACGGCTGCGTTCTATGTAGACCGAAACCCGCTACGGTGGGAAAAGAAAACAACACAGATGCTGTGCCACTACGGGTGGGGCGAAAGCTACTATGTGAAGATTGTCAACAACAGCGGGGCTTCGCATTCCTACCAGCTGCAAGGACTGCCCAAGTGGCTCACACCCAACAAAACGGCCGACATCATCGGACCACTCGACACCGACGAGATTGCTTTCACAGTGAGCAAAGACCTGAACGTGGGAACCTACGACCACATCGTTTACCTGGTTGACGAGAACGGCATGCACGAACCGCTCATGCTCAACATCACCGTAGAGGACGAACAGCCCGTCTGGCAAGTGGAATCGGAACTGAAACACTACTCGATGAACATCATCGGAGAGGTGCATATCGGTTCGGACATCGTCACCGACGAAAGAGACATTGTGGCGGCGTTCGACAACAACGGGCGATGCCTGGGAAAAAGCAACGTGAGCTTCAACACCATCACAGGGCAGAGCGCCGTTTATCTCACCGTCTACGATACCACCACGGTGAAGGTGCCGCTCAACTTCAAACTGTGGCACTACCAAACAGGCAAAACCATGGTGCTGAAGGCTTCGCAAAGCATCAGCTTCCAGTCGGGACAGATCTTTGGCTCCGTTGGCGACCCCATCGTCTTCCGAACGGGCAGCTCTTACGAACAGGTGCTCGATGTCAACCCGGGGTGGAACTGGGTTTCGCTCAACGTCTATAGCGACGACATCCGTAACGGACTGAACCTGCTCAACAAGTTTGAATGGCAAAACGGCGACATCCTCACCGACGACTCCGACGACTTCACGCTCCTTTACATGAACGGGCAGTGGCTCTCTAACAAGGGAACGGCCATCAAGAGCGTTACCATCACTCCGGCCAAGAGCTACCGCGTGAAGGCACGATACTCCACCTCGGTTACCATTCCGGGCAACATCATCAAGCAGAACAGCCTGCGCACCGTCACCGTAGAAAACGGATGGAACAACATTGGCTACACGCCCATGCTCAACCTGCCCATCGAAACGGCGCTCGCTCACTACTATGAGCATGCCCAAGACGGCGACGTGGTGAAGAGCCAGGATGAATTTGCCATGTTCACCGTCACTAACGGTAAGGGCGAATGGAGCGGAAACCTGAAGTATATGCGACCCGGACAGGGCTACATGATGAAACGCGTGGGCAAGGAAACGGTTCAGTTCATCTATCCCTTCTATGAACCGGGAACCTATTTCTTCGACAATGTGTCAACTACCAACCAGGCTCCGCGGGTGAATGCCGATCACGCTCACACCATGTCGCTCGTGGCGCAGGCCCGGGGCGTGGAACTTGCACCGGGCGACCGCCTGCTGGCTTTTGCCAACAACGAACTGTGCGGCGCAACCACACTCGCCGACTCGCTCTTCTTCTTGAGCATCTGCGGCGACCAAAAGGCCAAACTCTCCTTCGCCATTGAACGCCAGGGCGAGATTGTGGCTGAAACCGGTCAGGTGCTCAACTACGAGAACAATGCCGTGAGCGGGTCGCCCCTGCAGCCAACGGCCATCAACTTCGTGGTCACCGAAGCTCTGCCCACACACGGGTGGTATTCGCTGCAAGGCGTGAAACTACAGCAGGCACCAGCTCAGAGGGGTGTATATATTTATAATGGTAAAAAACATATCATCAGATGAAAAAGCTAATCTATCAATTCATGCTCGCAACAGTGCTCACCATCGTGTGGGGCTGCTCGTCAGACTCTTCCAACGATACGCATTCTTCTTTTGCTGCACAGCCTGCTCCGCAATGGAAGGTAGACTGGTTCAGCAACGAAACCACGCCCAACTGGCAGGAACCCGACCAGAGCCGCTACGAACACTCCATGTATCTGATCATACGCCTGTGCGACGAACTCGCTCCCTTTTCTACCGACGATGACCTGATGGCGGTGTTCATTGGCGACGAGTGCCGGAGCCTGTCTAAAGCCAGCAAAATGGAGAAGAACGGAAAGGTGTACTTTGTTGAGAAGGTGCGGGGCAACGACTCTGATACCGAGGTGTATTTCACGCTGAAATACTACAGCGGCGGACTGCACCAGACGTTCACCATCGATGGCACCAACAGGTATATTCCCGACCTCACCTACGGCATTGAACAAGACTTTGCGCCTTACCTTCCGGCGGGAAGCTCCAAATATCCGCTGCAGATGGTGTTCTTCCTTCAAATGCCCGAGAACCTGCCCTTCACCCCGTCGCCCGGCGACAAGCTCGGCGTGTTTGTAAACGGCGAATGTCGTGGGGTGTGCATCCCTTCAGAGAGCGTAAGCTTCGTGGTGTATGCGCGTGAAGAAGGTGAAAAGGCAACGCTCCGCTACTACAGCGCCGAAAAGCAGGGGGTGTACACGCTCGACCAGACAATAGAAACAAAGGCGTGGTCGCAATCCTTCGAGCTAATGCTCAACTTTTAACGCTTTGCGCCGCTTTGCGGCGCTTCGCTAAATGATAAATGAGGCGCTTCGCTAAATGATAAATGAGGCGCTTCGCTAAATGAGGCGCTTCGCTAAATGAGGCGCTTCGCTAAATGA
>CACXFT010000058.1 GCA_902767045.1 uncultured Prevotellaceae bacterium
CCAGCGACTGCAAGAATTACGTCCACCCCTATTTATCATAAAATGTGTTATATTTAAACTTGCGTTGCAAATTTAGTGATTTTTCTTTAATTCCGTCAAGTTATTTCAATCTTTTTTCTTTTTGGTAAGGTTTTATGACAGAAGTGCCCCAAAAGGGATGTTTTTGCTTTTGCCCTTTCAGGGCGACGGTTTGATGATACTCTTTTACCCAGGGTGTTACCCTGGGCTGAGAGCTTGCTGCCCTTTCAGGGCGTTATAAACCCAAGTCGGTCATTAGGTTGTGACATAAGACGGGGCGACATAATTAAATCGTTTACTTGATGATTTATTGATGTCGCCCCTTCGGGTTAAAATAGAGAGATTGCTCTTTTAGCAGGGGGGGCTTCGCTCCACCACCTGCCTGTAATTCTTTTTGCCCCGTCGGGGCTGTCGCTACTCCTTCATGACCGATTTTGGTTTATTGCAGCAGTCTGTGGCCGGTAACGTTCATCAGTGGGAGGATTTTCTTGTAGGGGATGGTGAACTGCGGCATTCCGGCGGCATAGCAGGCTATTTCGTATTGGTTGTAGAGGAAGCCTATGCCGTCTTTCTCGAAGATGGGCGGGCACTGTGGCAGGGGGATGAAGTATTGGTTGGCCTCGCCCTGCAGCTGGTCGGCCAGCTGCTCTTCGGTGATGCGCTCCCCATCGAACGAGAAATATTCGATGAGTCCTTCGCGGATGAGCTTCTGCAGTTGCTCGTTATAAGGACTTTTGAACACTTCCCATCCGATGCGCCTTCCATCCTCTTTGCGGAAGGTCTGTGCCATCACCACCACGCTGCCATGTGCACCACCCATGTAGCTTTCGGCATGGTAGCAGTAGGTGACGAACCGTTTGGCTTCGAACATTTTGGTAACTCTCCGCTGGTCGAGGAACTTTATTCCGCTGTCTTTGGGCATATAGCCAAATTCATTCTTAGCCGTTTTCACCATGTCATTGAGATAGAAAGCCACCATCTCGTCGGGTTTCTGCAGGTCGCCCTCGTAGGTACCTTCCATTTCTTCGCTGAACCATTCCCTGATGCTGTTGGTAAGCGCTTCTTGGTTGTCGTTGTCTTCAGGGTATTCAAACTTCAGACTGTATTCACCTGATGAATCGTTCACCTCTTTGCTGTACACCTTGGTGAGCAGTGTGTCGGTGTTGATGGGTTCCACGGCCACGCTATCCTTAGCAAGTGGGGTAGGAGTTGTTTTTTTCTTTTCGTTACAACTGCCCAGGGTGAGCAGTAAGGCAGCTGCCAGCATACATGCCGGCAGTGCCAAAGAGCTGTTTTTGTTGTTTTTCATTTGTTGTTTTTGGTTTTAAGGTGGGTTCTGTTCATTCCCACGATTTTATTTGATGATTGTTTTCTTACCGTTCACGATGTACACTCCGCGCCCGGGATTTTCTACGGGTCGTCCCTGCAAGTCGTACATCTGCTTTTCATTTATCATTTTATATTTATCATTTAGACGCGCAGCGTCGCCAATGCCCGTGGCATCGGCCTTGATGCCGATGATACCGTCGCTGGCCAGTTGTGAGTAGTCCCATTCATAGCCTTCCATGGGAATGGCAGGCTCGAAGGTGGGTGTTCCCGAGAGCGTTATGGTGCCCGTGCCGGTGAACACCTTCAGTTCGGCATCTTCCAACCAGTTGCCGTTCATGAGTTTCATCACGAAGTGCGGACTGTTAAGCACCGTGGCATTCGTTACTTTATAAGCATCGCATCGGCTTTGTCGGCACTTCACCACCACCTGTCCGCCGGCTTGCACGGTAAGTTTATCGTTCACATTGAAGGTTCCGAGCGTGTTATCTGTTTTTCCTACTGCAATGCTACCGCCGTTGGCCACCACCACCGTTTTAGTGGCTCCCGTTCCGCGCAGCATGGCTCCGTTCTTCACGCTGATGGTTCCCGATGTGGTGATGGTGGCGTTTTCTATGGATAGCGTACCCTCGTTCACATTGATGTTGCCGCTGCTGCTACCCGTAAGCGAGAGCTTGCCCTCGCCATATTTGTTGAGTGTGGCAGCACTGTTCACGATGCCCGCAAAGGTAGCGTCGGTTCCGGTGTAGCCCACGTTCCACACCCCCGTGGCCAGTGTGCAGTCGGCAGCAGTGCTCGAGAGTTCTCCAATCTTGTGTGTGTAGCTTGTTTCGGTTGATGAACCCGCCTTCACGCTCGTGGCATAAACACCCGCCCCCAGGTGCAGCGTTCCTTTCGAGAGATCCATGGCCTGAGTGAGTCGGTATTGTCCCGATGTCACGTCGATGATTCCTTCAAACTGCGAAGCGTTGAAGGCCACATCGCCCCGAACGTAGGGGAAGCTGATGCGCAGAGTGCCCTTTCCCTGCAGTGTGTTCTGAACGGTGCAGCGCTGTCCGCCCCGCACGGTGAGCGTCTTCCCCTCGTCGATGAGCAGCGTGTTCCGGAAGGTGGGAGTCTGACTGCTGGAGTTGGTGTCGAAAACCACGAAGGTGCTGTTGCCCGTAACATGAATGAGCGACGTGGCATTGCCGATGGTAGCGTTCCACATGCCCTGTGCCAGCGTGCCCCCTTGCAGGATGGTAGCCTTCCAGGGATTGGTTCCGCCGTAGGTGATGTTGAGCTGTCCGTTACCCGTTTTGCAGAGTACCCCGTTGGAGCCTTTCACCACCCCTTTGAAAGCCGTCACGCCACTGGGAATGTGCACGGTGGCCGTGTCGGTGAGGGTGATGTCCCGGTTGGTGGCAGCGTTCACGTTGTTCACAACGAGTGTTGCCTTTCCAATCTGCAGGTTGTCGGCATTGGCCGATGCGGCACCAATAGAGCTGGGCAGTCCTCCGTCTGCCAGTTCCTTCACGGTCACCGTTCCGCTGTTGATGATGGTGGGTCCGGTGTAGTTGCTCTTCACAGCGTTCAGTGTGAGCCGGCCGTTACCGTTCATTACGAGCGAGCCAGTGCCCGAGAAGCCGCCCGCACCATTTACGGTGATGTTCTGCGCATTGTTCTCGAATGTTACGTTGCCCACGGGCATGAGTTCGTTCAGTGTGATGGTGGTTTGCAGTGCATCGTCGCCAATGGTAACAGCGTCTCCTGCCACGAAAGCCGTAGGCTCACCGTCAATGGCAAAGTTCTCGTCGGTGTAGTTCCAGTTGCCGTTCACGTTGCCTGTCCAGTGCACGCCATTGGCAGCCTCGCGCTGTTCGTTGATGACCAGCCACAGTGCGTTTTCTTCGTTCACGATGTTGCAGCTGATGCCCGTGAGTCCGCGAATGCCAATTTGTTCCATGTTGCCGCTGAACTGGCCGGTATATTCCATCAGCTTGTAGCGTCCCGGTGCAGGTTTCTCAGCGTCAGGCACGATGGTGAACACCAGCTTCCCTCCCTCGGCAATGTTCAGGTCACCTATTATATATATAAGGTCGCTGGCATTGGCTTCATCCTTGATGTCCATTTCGGCAAAGAGTCTGCCGTTGATGTTGAGCCCTTTGTTCAGTTTGATGGTGTCGATGGGTTGAGCGTTCGTTCCCGGGCGCAGTCGACATCCCTCGTAGTTGAGCGCCCCCTCCAAGAAGAGCTGTCCGTTCACGGTAGTCTTGCCAGCCAGCGTACCCCTTGCGCGCAGTTCCACGTCGCCGGCAATAGAATTGTTCACTTCCAGCACCCCTTCGGTGATGTAGGTTTTGCCGCTGAAGGTCATGGGAATGTTTACGGTGAGCTGTCCCTGCTGTCCTTTCCACAAGTCCATGTTTCCTGCCAGCGCCCCATTGCCTTGCAATGTTACGTTCTGTCCCTTCACCGTCATGGCATAGAGCACGCTGGGTTTCACCTCAGTGGGCACGTTGATGTGCTGCCCCGCATTCAGGTCGATGAGCACACTCTTGCCATCGCTATATTGGGCCTGTGCCGAACGCGCATAGTTGGTGAAGGCAGCTGAAGACCATGCCGTAGCCGTGGAAGCCAGCACCACGTCGGTGACCATGGTTGGCGGCAGTTGCGGGCGCGGCATGTCGTAGCCCAGGTAGAAACCCGGGTTCGGACTCTGGTAATAACCCTTTGTTGAGCAGTCGCCGCGGTAGTGCGGGTCTTCCTGCAAACAATATATGTTGTTGACGTTGGTGGCATAGTCGGTGGTGAATCCGGCAATGCCCACGCACACCCCATTCTCCTTATGCAGCAAGATGAGTTCTTCTCGCCAGTCGCCAATGATGTCGCCCCAGAAGGCCGCACGTTTGGCATACACCGTTACATATCGCCAGTTACTGGCTTTGGCAATTTCTATGAGTCGGCCTTTATGGAAGTCCTGCACATACACGTTGTAGTGGCTGTCGGAGGACTGCACCACCTCTCGGTCCAGTTCACCGTCCCACCAGAGTCCTTCGCAGGGATATTGGTTCTGCAGTCCTTCGATGAGATTTCCCTCGGCATCATACACGTTCCCGTCCATGGTCGACCACATCTCCCATCCTAAGTGTGTGGGGTCTATGTCTATGCACTCTCCGCGGCCGATGTCGCCCACTGCCGAGAGATACCATTTCTTGATAGGTTCGCCCGTGGCAGCGTCGTATAGAATCTGCCCCAGCATGTCGGGTGCATATTGTTGTATGGCAAAAGTTTCCAGTCCGGGCCGTTCGGGATTGATGTCGGTAGTTCGGAATCGGTCGCCATGCGAGATGCCCGTGTTGAAGAGCACCTGTCCGGTGTGGTCCATGGTATATCCGCCCACAATCATCTCGTCTCGTCCGTCGCCGTCAACATCACCCACGCGAATCTGGTGAAAGGCCGGAGCCCCTGTGGGCACGTTGAACAGTTCGCGCAACTGTCCCGCCGTTCCGTTGGTGAAGTCGAAGGCCCATCCGCCGTTGTAGTAGTGGTGCGACCCGTCGGCATTTCGTGTGTGCCATTCCATCACCACCGCCGGGTGTATGCCATCGAAGCTGAACACCCCCATGTGTCCCACATGCTTGTTATATTCGTCGCCCATGAGCTGTGCGCGGTTTGTGCGGTTGTAGTGTTGGTTATACGACTGTTCCACCGATGCCTTTTCGCGTCCCGTCATGCCATCGATAACCGAGATGTATCGCGGCGCGTTGCGTGTAGCCTGCGTTTCGTAGTTGACGATGCCGTCGCCATCGGTGTCGGCATTGGTTTTTCCGTTCACATAGAGTCCGAACGCGCGTGTGTCGGGGTTCCAGAACTGGGTACCGTCGGAACTTTGAATCACCACGTCGCCCCGTCCGTCGCAGTCCATGTCGGCCACGGTAATCATGTCGTCCTGTCCCGAACAGCTCAGCTCGTTAGGTCCCAGCTTCACCGTCCAGAGGTGTTCGCCCGTGCGCAGGTATCCCTCCACGTATGCATCCAGAGCGTTGCCGGTGTTCAGTCGGTTCACCACATAGTCCATTTCTCCATCGCCGTTGAGGTCGATGGGCCACACATACGATGTGTTGAAGTTGGCCGCCGCCAGTGGCGACCCATCAAAAGAGATGTGCATGAACATGTTGCGGCAGTCGAAGTCTTTCACCTCGAAGGCCGTGCTGGGTTCCGATTCCTGTTCGCCGTTCACCATGGTAACCGTTACCAGTGCCCCTGCCGGCAGCTTGCCGGCCGTGGTCTGATAGTTGGTGTTGGCAATGGGGTTAGCGTTCAGTTTGGTTCCGTTCACATAGATGTTCCATTTGGCCTGTTCGGGTTCCTGTGCCAGGCGGCGCCACGAAACCAAGGCTGTCGAACCGTTCTTGGCCACCGCCACGCCGCGTCCGAGTGTTTGTTGCAGCCGTTGGGCAGTGGTTGTGGCCGGCGCCAGAGCCAGACACCCGAGCAGCAGGGCGGCTATATGTTTCTTGTAAAGCTTGTGCATAGTTGATTGTTCAGTTGAAGTTGAAAGGTTTACTGCAAAATTAGTTGAAGTTGAAGATTCCTACTGCAAAAGCAGAAAGGGTAGGGGAAAGATGCACGGAGGCATCTTCCTCCACCCTTTTTTTTGAGTTAGACTTAGAAAGCGCAGTTCTTATTTTGCGCAGGGAGTCCAGGGCTTCAGCTGCTGGAAGAAGTCGTTGCCCTTATCGTCTACGAGTATGAAGGCAGGGAAGTCTTCCACGCGAATCTTCCACACGGCCTCCATGCCCAGTTCAGGATATTCCACACATTCAATCGACTTGATGCTCGACTGCGAGAGCACTGCTGCCACGCCGCCGATGGTTCCTAAGTAGAAGCCTCCATGTTTCTTGCAGGCATCGGTCACGCATTGCGAGCGGTTTCCCTTGGCAATCATCACCAGACTGGCCCCGTGGCTTTGGAACTCGTCAACGTAGGGGTCCATGCGGTTAGCCGTGGTGGGTCCCATTGAGCCGCAGGGGTATCCCGCCGGTGTTTTGGCCGGTCCTGCATAGAGCACGGGATGGTCTTTGAAATACTGGGGCAGTCCTTCGCCGGCATCGAGCCGAGCCTTCAGCTTGGCATGCGCGATGTCGCGAGCCACAATGATGGTACCCTTCAGGTTCACGCGTGTAGAAACGGGATATTTGGTCAGCTCCTTGCGCACGGCATCAATGCCCAGGTCAAGGTCAATTTCAATACCCTTTGTTCCCTCGCCCGGTTTGCGCAGTTCTTCGGGAATCAGTTCGGTGGGGTTGGCATCCATTTTTTCGAGCCAGATGCCTTGCGCATTGATTTTTGCCTTGATGTTGCGGTCGGCCGAGCAGCTCACGCCCATGCCAATGGGACACGAAGCACCGTGGCGCGGCAGGCGAATCACGCGGATGTCGTGAGCCAGATACTTACCACCAAACTGAGCGCCCAGTCCAATCTTGTGTGCCTCTTTCAGCAGTTTCTCCTCCAGGTCGATGTCGCGGAAGGCCCTTCCGGTTTCGTCGCCGGTGGTGGGCAGCGAGTCGTAGTATTTGATGGATGCGAGCTTCACGGTGAGCAGGTTCTTTTCGGCCGAAGTGCCGCCAATGACGAAGGCGATGTGGTAGGGCGGACAGGCAGCCGTGCCCAAACTCTTCATTTTCTCCACCAAGAAAGGCAGCAGTGTGCCCTCGTTCTGGATGGTGGCCTTTGTCATGGGATAGAAATAGGTTTTGTTGGCCGAGCCGCCGCCCTTGGCCACCATCACAAATCGGTATTCGGCTCCCTCGCATGCCTCAATGTCTATTTGTGCGGGCAGGTTGCAGCGCGTGTTCACCTCGTCATACATGTTGAGCGGTGCGTTTTGCGAGTAGCGCAGGTTATCCTCGGTGAAGGTGTTGTAAACGCCGCGCGAAAGTGCCTCTTCGTCTTCGAAGCCCGTCCACACCTGCTGACCTTTCTCTCCGTGAATGATAGCCGTTCCCGTGTCCTGACAGAAGGGCAGTATTCCCTTGCATGCAGTTTCGGCATTGCGCAGGAACTGCAGGGCCACATACTTGTCGTTTTCGCTGGCCTCGGGGTCGTTGAGTATGGCAGCCACCTGCAGGTTGTGTTCGCGGCGCAGCATAAACTCCACGTCGTGGAAAGCCTGCTGAGCGAGCAGTGTGAGCGCTTCTGGAGCCACCTTCACAATTTGCTTGCCTTCAAATTCGGCCGTGCTGATGCCTTCGGTCGAGAGCAGTCGGTACTCGGTAGTGTCTTCTCCCAGCTGGAACATGGGAGCATACTTAAATTCTGGTTTGTTTGCCATAATGTTTTTTTATATTAGTTAGTATCCAAAAATCTGGTTGGTGGTAACACGGCGGATGGAAGCCCCCGTTATTTGTTGCAGTTGCTTCAGGTCGAGTTCCTTCTCGTCGCCCAGGATGACGAAGCGGTAGGGTTTGCGTGCTATGCACTGCTGTTCAAACTTCACGATGTCGGCCAGTGTGATGTTGGGCACAGCCTCGTAGATGCGCTGGTTGATGTCGTAGTCGATGCCCAGGTCCCGTGCGGCAATCCATGCGTTGATGAGTGCAAACTTGGTGGTGCGCTGACTGGCGAGCCGTTTGGTTAGAGCGTCTTTGGCAATCTTGAAAGCCGGTTCGCTCTGCGGAATGGTGTCGAGAATCACGTTGAACTGTTTCACGCAGTCGAGCATTTTGTCGTTCTGGGTGATAATGTGTGTGAAGAAATATTCCGGGTCGCCCTTCAGCGACGGTTCCATGTATGCTGCAAAAGCATTGTAGGCCAGTCCGCGTGCCTCGCGCAGTTCTTGGAACACGATGGTGTTCATGCCCCCGCCATAGTATTCGTTGAAGAGTGCCTTCACGGGCGCTTCCTCCACATTCCATGGGCGGTTCTCGTTGTGAATCATGCGCATATAGATGTTTTTCGCATTGTAGGGCGCAATCAGAATTTCGTTCTCGGGTGTGGCGAGCATGGTGTAGTGCTTCCCTTGCGGCACGGGCTTCAGTTTATTTCCGAGTTGTGCTATATGAGAAGCAAAGGCATCTGTGAGTTTCTTTTCGGGCACGGGTCCGTAGTAGAGCAGTGTGTGCTCATATTGCTCCAGGTTTTTCAGCAGGTCGGTCAGCTCTTGTGGTTTCATTGATTGAAGCTGCGCGATTGACAGGTCGTTGCGAACGGGGTTGTAGTCGCCATAGAGCCCATAGTAAACAAGACTGTTGAAGTTGCTGCGCTGGTCCAGTTTGCGGTCGGCGCGCTCCTTGGCCTCTAACGCCACAAACATGTCATAGGCCTCCTGGTCGGGTTTGGCATGGTGCATTACATGTTCAAGCAGTTGCAGTGCCTCGTTCATGTTTTCGCTCAGTCCGTTCAGGTTGATGTTGATATAGCGGTTGCCCACCCCAATGCTGAACGAGCACGCCAGCTTATAGAACTGCTGTTTCACCTGTTCGGCCGTAAGCGAGTCGGTGCCTAAGTAGTTGATGTATTCAGCTGCATACTGATAGCGCAGGTCGCTCTCGTTGCCGAAGTCGTAGCGGAAGGTCAGCTGAAAGCGTCCGTTCTCTTTGTTCTCTACATATATATAAGGTAGCGAAGTGCTGTTGATGTTGCCAAAGGCCAGGTCTTTCTTAAAGTCTACAAAGCGTGGCTCAATGGGTTTCACTTTGCTCTCTTGAATGTTCTTCACAAAGTCGCTCATCAGTTCTCGGTTGGTGGGAATGGGTGTGATGGCCGGCTTGTCTATTTTCTTCTGGGTGGGGTCTATGCCCTGTCGTTTATAGATGGCCACATAGTTCTCGCCGAAGTGTTGGCATGCAAAGCTCACAATCTGTTCTTTGGTGATGCCCTCTATGCGTTGCAGTTTCTCCACCTCCTGTTTCCAGGGTGTTCCGTTGATGAAGGCATTCACAAACATGTCGGCTCTCATGCTGTTGCTCTCCATGGCGTTATAGTAAGCCAGTTTCATGTTGTTCTTCACCGATGGGAGCAAGTCGTCGCTGAAGTTGCCCTTCTTCAGTTTGTCTATTTCTTCGAGCAAGAGCTGTCGCACCTCGTCGAGTGTTTGTCCTTCGCGTGGCGACCCGGCCAGGATGAAGGCCGAATAGTCCATCATTGTTTCGGCTCCTCCCCAGGCTTCCAGCATTTTCATCTGTTGGTTGATGTCCAGGTCAATGAGTCCGGCCGTTCCGTTCGAAAGCATCTGTTCAATCACCTGCAGTGTGTCGGCCTGCAGCGAAGCCGCCTTGTCGAATCGCCATCCCATCCACAGCTGTTCTGCTTCCAGTCCGATGACGGTTGTGTCTTGCGGTTCGGCAATCGGTTTCAGTTCAGGGAAGGTGGGCTGTTCCACATTGTCGCCCGGCTTCCATTGTCCGAAGTAGCGGTCGATGGTGGCAATCACCTCGTCGGGGTCGAAGTCTCCCGCCATGCAGATGGCCACGTTGTTGGGCACATACCATTTTTCGAAGTATCGTTTGATGTTGGTGATTGACGGGTTCTTCAGATGTTCTTGTGTGCCAATGGTGGTTTGTGTGCCATAGGGGTGGTTGGGGAAGAGCTTGGCCAGCAGAGCATTGTAGAGTTTGTCGATGTCGCTGGTGAGGTGAATGTTATATTCTTCATAGACAGCCTCCAGTTCGGTATGGAACCCGCGTATCACCATATTCTGGAAGCGGTCGGCCTGAATCTTGGCCCAGTTCTCCACTTCGTTCGAAGGAATGTCTTCGGTATAGCAGGTCACATCGTTGCTGGTGTAGGCATTGGTGCCTTCCGCTCCGATAGCCGCCATCAGCTTGTCGTATTCGTTGGGAATGAAGTATTTCGCAGCCAGCTGGCTCACCGAGTCAATCTCGTGGTAGGCCTGTTTACGTTCTGCCGGGTCGGTGAGTTTGCGGTAGGCCTCATATCGGCGTTCAATGTCGTCGAGCAGCGGAGCCTCTTTCAGTGTGTCGGTAACGCCAAACTGCCGGGTGCCCTTAAACATCAGGTGTTCCAGGTAGTGTGCCAGTCCGGTGGTTTCGGCCGGGTCGTTTTTCGACCCCGTGCGCACGGCAATATAGGTTTGAATGCGCGGTGCCTCTTTGTTCACGCTCAGATACACCTTCAGTCCGTTGTCGAGTGTGTAGAGCCGGGCCTCGGTGAGGTCGCCCTTCACCGTTTCATATTCATATTTGTCTCCGCACGCGGCGAGCAGTGCGAGTGCGCAGACAGACAGGGCAAGTATTTTTTTCATTTTTTACATATAAAGTTTTTGGTTTTCGAAGTCAATCTCCCGGTCCAGCTGTGTGAGGAAGTCTTCCAGCACCTCAGCCTCCACGTCGCCCAAGGTATATTCCTTTTCGGCATCCTTGCGTATTTCGGCAATCCAGGCGCGTCGTGCAGTGATGTAGTCGCGTTTCACCCGTTCTGCTGCCTCGGGAGTAATCTCGTCGATGTCGTAGTAGTCGCAAATCATGCGGTAGGTCCATGCCCAACGGTATTCCGAATAGTTTCGGTGAATGTCGTGGAATCGCTGCAGCACCTCTTCCACGGTTTCCAGTTCTCCGCTGATGATGTCGTTCACCAGTCGCTGTTCTTCGCTTTCGGGCAGCAACAGTCCTGAGAGGTCGTTCCAGCGTCCGGTGCCCACCGTCGTCTTCGGTTTCTCCAGTGCATGTCGTTTGAGCACGGCTCCCATGTAAATGCGCAGGGCAATGTCGTAGTATTTGATACCCTTCATGAGCGACGAGTTCTTGATTACATATTCGTGGTAGTTATATTCCGATACATTGTCGCCCGAAGCCTCCCTCAGGTTTTCCAGAATCTTCTTGCCCCTGAGAATCTCGCCCACCGAGAACGGCGAGAGCCAGTCGAAGTTCACGATGCTCTTTCGCGAGTCTTTGGCCCTTTTGTCGCGTTTGGGCCATTTGCGTATGTCGCGGTACAGGCCCACGGTGGTGAGGTTTCGTCCAGGCACCAGATACATGGTGTCGCCGTATGCGATGAGGTAGGCAAAGGGCAGGTCGCGAGTGTCGGGGTGGTACATCAGTTTGCCGAACAGCACGCTGAAGGTTCCAATGTGTGCCGGCATGAGCAGGTAGGCCCCGCTGGCCGTTTTGGTTCCCCGTTCCAGTGTTCCGTAGTGCATGGGTCCCATCTTATAGGCATGGTTAGAGAAGTTGGTAGCCGAACCAGCGTTGTAGAACGAGAAGTTGGCCCCGATGAGCAGCGAGCTCTTGTGGTGCGAAGCCGTGAACGGACCGCAGAAAGCCGCGCATGCCTCACCGTTCGACATATAGCTGTTGGCAAAGAACACGCTCTTTTCGGCAGTGAATCCGTTGCTAATCTGGCATGCCTCACCCACGAAGCAGTCTTGCATCTTCACCGAGTTGATGATGCTGGAGCCGTCAGAGATGATAGAGTTTTCGCAGATGACCCCCGTTCCGATGTATACCGTGTTGGTAGGCGACGAGCTGATGGTGCAGTCGCTGAGGCGTGAAGCTCCGCAAATTTCGCATCCGTCGTAGATGATGGTGTTGGTGATCTCTTTCGTGTTCACAATCTTCACCCCGTTGCCAATGGTTCCCCTTTCGGGTTTTGTTCGTTCAATCTCTTCGTTGATGAGTCGGCGAATGGCATCCTTCAGCGGTTTGTTGCCAAAGTGTTTCACCATGAAGTCGGCAAACTGGCTGTTGATGTCTTTAAAGAGAATGAGGTTTCCGTCGCCCACCTCGTTGAGCACCGAAATAAGGTTGCCCTCGCCGTAGGTAGCCCCCTCGGTGGTTTCCATGGTGCACACGTTCGAGATGTAGCAGTCGTTACCGATGGTATAGTTGTTGATGAAGCCCGAAATGTTTTCTATGAGGCAGTTGTCGCCCACGGTAGCGTTGCGCAGTGTGGCATTGTTGATGCCCGAGTGCTTCACGAATCCGCTGCTCACCTCCACATTCTTTTCAAAGTTTCCCAGACAGATGTCGCCATAGAACATCACGCGGTGGAAGTAGTTGGGCCGGAAGTTCTCGGCCACGCTCACTCGGGTCCAGTCTTCTGCCCAGCAACTGTTGTTTTCGAGAACGTTAATCTCGTTTTCTGTTAATGCTCTGTAGTCGTTCATAATTAATTATTGTGTTTGGTTCATATATATCAGTTTAATCTATTCTTCTTCGGCATTGTAGAGGAAGTCGTTGTAGGGATATTTCTGCACATGCAGTTCGCGCACCTTCTTATACACCAGGTTGCGGAACTCGTCGATGTTCTGTCGTTCGCGTGCACTAATGAACACGCAGTTCTCGTTGAGCTTGGCCATCCATGTTCGGCGCAGGTCATCGAGCGAGATATTCTCTCGTGTAGGCGGAGTCAGGTCGTCTTCCTCTTTCTTCACCCATCGGTAGTTGTCAATCTTGTTGAAAACAATCATCGAAGGATGGTTGGCACATCCCAGGTCGGCGAGTGTTTTCTCCACCACCTGAATCTGTTCCTCAAAGTCGGGGTGCGAGATGTCAACAACGTGCAGCAGCAGGTCGGCCTCGCGTGTTTCGTCGAGTGTCGATTTAAACGAGTCCACCAGGTCGGTGGGCAGTTTGCGAATGAATCCCACGGTGTCAGCCAGCAGGAACGGCAGGTTGTCGATAACCACCTTGCGCACGGTGGTGTCGAGTGTGGCAAAGAGTTTGTTTTCGGCAAACACTTCGCTTTTTGCGAGCATGTTCATGATGGTCGACTTGCCCACGTTGGTATACCCCACGAGTGCCACGCGTATGAGTCGTCCGCGGTTTTTGCGCTGTGTTGTTTTCTGCTTGTCAATCTCGGCCAGTCGTTCCTTGAGCAGCGACATGCGCGAGAGAATGATTCGGCGGTCCATTTCCAACTGCGTTTCACCCGGTCCTCTCAGTCCCACGCTGCCTTTTCCGCCGCCCGAACCCGAGCCGCCGCCCTGTCGTTCCAGGTGAGTCCACAGTCGTTGCAGTCGTGGCAGCATATAGCGGTACTGTGCCAGCTCCACCTGTGTTTTGGCGTTGGCCGTTTGTGCCCTCATGGCAAAGATGTCGAGTATGAGGCTTGTTCGGTCCAGAATTTTCACCTTCAGTTCCTGTTCAATGTTGCGCAGCTGTTTGGCCGAGAGTTCATCGTCGAAGATGACCATGCCGATGGGCATGTTATCGGGTGTGAGTTCAATGCCCTCTTGTTCAAGTTCTTCTGCTTGGTCGGCTCGCAGCTTGATGAAGTCGCGAATTTCCTCGAGCTTTCCCTTGCCCACGTATGTAACCTGACTGGGCCCGCCCACGCGTTGTGTGAAGCGCTTCACGGTTACCGCCCCGGCAGTGTCGGCGAGAAACTCCAGCTCGTCGAGGTATTCTTTGGTCTTGGCCTCGTCTTGTTCCTTGGTGATGAGTCCCACGAGCACCGCCGTTTCAGTTTTTGCTTCCGATATAACGAATTCTTTCATTCAGTTGTTTTCAGTGTCTATATAAATTAAATAATGTGCAAAGTTACAAAATTGGAATTAATCAGCAAAAAAAAAGTCAACATATTCGTTGCGCGAAGCAAAGACGCTGTTTCTTCACTCATCACTGTTTACTCTTCACTCTAAATCTTCACTCTAAGCTCTAAACTCTCCACCTTTCAGGTTCGTACACATCGCATGTAGCATTGCTACATGTCGTGTGTAGCATTGCTACATGTCGCATGTAGCATTGCTACATGCCCTATGTATCAACCCAAGAACTATAGTTTTTGTTGCTGAAAGCATGAATTTCTGTAAGAAAAGTTTGTGCGTTTACAGATTAATTCGTACTTTTGCAAAGAATGAACATAAGAAAATTATTCATCTAAAATATCAAGAAAACATGAGAGTAATTATCGAACCCGACTATGCCAGCATGTCAAAATGGGCAGCCGAGCATGTCATCAAGAGAATCAATGAGTTTAATCCCACTCCCGACCACAAGTTTGTGCTTGGTCTGCCCACCGGCTCATCGCCCGAGGGCATGTATGCCGAACTGGTGAAAGCCTGCAAAGAAGGGCGCGTGTCGTTCAAGAATGTGCTCACCTTCAACATGGACGAGTATGTTGGCTTGCCCGAGGAACATCCCGAAAGCTACCACTCTTTCATGGCCCGCAACCTGTTCGACCACATTGACTGCCCCAAGGAGAACATACATATTCTCAACGGCAACGCCCCCGACCTCGAAGCCGAATGTGCCCACTATGAGCAGATGATTCAGGAAGCCGGCGGCATCGACCTGTTCCTCGGTGGCATAGGCCCCGACGGTCACATTGCCTTCAACGAGCCCTGTTCGTCGCTGGCCAGCCGCACACGCGTGAAAACACTCACCACCGACACCATCATTGCCAACTCGCGCTTCTTCGACGGCGACGTGAACAAGGTGCCCACCACAGCCCTCACCGTAGGCGTGGGAACCGTGCTCGATGCCCGCGAAGTGATGATTCTGGTGAACGGACACGGCAAAGCACGCGCACTTCAGGCTGCTGTGGAAGGCCCCGTGACACAGATGTGGACCATCAGCGCACTGCAAACCCACCGCCACGGCATCATCGTGTGCGACGAAGCTGCCACCGACGAACTGAAAGTGGGAACCTACAAATATTTCAAGGATATTGAACGCGGCAACCTGTAAAAAGGCTGCCGCGCCACTACAACTTCAAATCTTTCATTAACAACCTAAATATAACTATGCGACTCAATCTAAGCTCACAAGTGGTACTGAACAAGGTACCCGAAGAATTCTATAAACCCAAAACGGCTGTTGACCGTTCTGAAATTACACGGCAGGAGAAGATTCTCACCGACATCTATGCCAAGCTCGAAGAAGGGGCACAAGCCATTGCCGACACCGTGGAAACCGAAATCAAACAGCGCCAGCGCGAAGGCCGCTTCTGCGTGATGGGGCTCGGCACCGGCAATTCGCTCACCCCTGTCTACGACGAGCTTATCCGCCGCCATAAGGAACAGGGGCTCAGCTTCCGCAACGTGGTGGTGTTCAATGCCTATGAATACTTCCCCCTGAACAAGGGCTCACAACATAGCGCACTCGGTCAGCTGCGCGAGCGCTTCCTCAATCACATCGACATAGACCAGCAGAACATCTTCTCGCCCGACGGAAGCATTGCCCAGGATGGTGTGCAGCAGTATTGCCAGCTCTATGAGCAGCGCATCAAAACCTTTGGCGGGCTCGACCTGATGCTGCTCGGCATCGGACGCATCGGCAACATCGCCATCAACGAACCCGGCTCGGGCATCAACTCAACCTCGCGACTCATGCTCATCGATGCCACTTCGCGCGAAGAATCGACCATGAGCTTCGGCACCAACGAACCCGTGCCGCCCTGCGCCGTTACCATGGGTGTTGCCACCATCCTTTCGGCACGCAAAATATTCCTCACGGCATGGGGCGAGGAAAAGGCCGACATCATTCAGAAAACAGTGGAAGGCCCCATCACCGACAACATTCCGGCTTCGTTCCTGCAAACACACAACGATGTGCATGTGGTGATTGACCTGGCAGCTGCCGGCCGACTCACACGCATCGTGCACCCCTGGTTGGTTACGTCGCTCAAGTGGACCGACAAGCTCACACGTTCGGCACTGGTGTGGCTCTGTCAGAAAACCGGCAAGCCCATTCTGAAGCTCACCAACAAAGATTACAACGAAAACGGACTCTCTGAGCTGCTCGCCCTCTACGGATCGGCCTATAATGCCAACATCAAAATCTTCAACGACCTGCAGCACACCATCACCGGATGGCCCGGCGGTAAACCCGATGCCGACGACACCTACCGGCCCGAGCGTGCCACTCCGTTCCCCAAACGGGTGATCGTGTTCTCGCCACACCCCGACGACGATGTCATCTCCATGGGAGGTACCATACAGCGACTGGTGGCACAGGGTCACGAGGTGCATGTGGCCTACGAGACATCGGGCAACATTGCCGTGGGCGACGAAGAGGTGACCCGCTTCATGCACTTCATCAACGGATTCAACCAGCTCTTCGGAGAGTCGAAAGACGAGGTCATCAACAAGAAGTATAAGGAAATCAAAGAGTTCCTGGCTTCGAAGAAAGACGGCGACATGGACACCCGCGACATTCTCACCATCAAGGGACTCATCCGCCGGGGCGAGGCCCGCACTGCCTGCACCTTCAACCACATTCCGCTGGAGCGTGTGCACTTCCTCGACCTGCCCTTCTACGAGAGCGGAAAGATTGAGAAACTGCCTATGGGCGAACCCGACGTGGTGATTGTGCGCAAGCTCATCAGTGAGGTGAAGCCCCACCAGATTTATGTGGCCGGCGACCTGGCCGACCCCCACGGAACACACCGCAAGTGTACCGATGCCGTGCTTGCCGCCATCGACGAAGAGAAGAAGGCCAAGGCCAAATGGCTCGACGACTGCCGCATCTGGATGTATCGCGGTGCATGGGCCGAATGGGAAATAGAAAACATCGAAATGTGTGTGCCCATGAGTCCGGAGGAACTGCGTGCCAAGCGCAACTCCATCCTGAAACATCAGAGCCAGATGGAGAGCGCTCCCTTCTTGGGCAACGACGAACGACTCTTCTGGCAGCGTGCCGAAGACCGCAACCGTGGCACAGCCAAACTCTACGACGACCTGGGACTGGCCTGCTACGAAGCTATGGAGGCGTTCGTTGAGTATAAGCCCCTGTAACACCTCTTTGAAATGTTTTTACGCCCCTCAGTCCAGGGTAGCACCCTGGGTTGAGGGCATTTCGTTTAATCTTCGCCCTGAAAGGGCAAAAGCGTTCGCAAATCATGAAAAAACTCATTTACCTCTTGCTATTGGCCTTGCTGCCCCTTGGCATGCAGGCTGCCAAAGCCGGAAAGAAAAACACCCCGCAGAAAGTGCGCGTGGCCTGCGTGGGCAACAGCGTCACCTTTGGTTATGCGCTGCGAAACCCCGCCACGCAGAGCTATCCCACACAGTTGCAAACTCTGCTCGGCGATGGCTACGAGGTGCGCAACTTCGGACACTCGGGGGCTACCCTGCTGCGCCATGGCCACCGCCCATACGTGAAAACACCCGAATATCAGCAGGCTATCGACTTCAAGGCCGACCTGGTGGTGATTCATCTCGGACTCAACGATACCGACCCGCGCAACTGGCCCGACTATGCCGAAGAGTTTATCGGAGACTATCGCAACCTCATCAATGACTTCAAGGCTGCTAATGCCAACGCAAAGGTGTGGGTGTGCCTGATGACTCCCATCTTCCACGGACATCCGCGCTTCCAAAGCGGCACCCGCGACTGGCATGCGGCTATTCAGAAAGCCATCAGAAAGGTGGCCGTGAACGGGGTGGGACTCATCGACCTGAACACCCCGCTCTATAACCACCCCGAACTGTTCCCCGATGCCCTGCACCCCAATGTAGAGGGGGCCGGCATCATTGCACGCACCGTGTATGGGGCCATCACCGGCAACTACGGACCGCTCACCCTCTCGCCCATGTATGGCAACGGCATGGTGGTGCAGCGCCGACAGCCCATCACCTTCCACGGAACGGCTTCGGCGGGAACCAGCGTGCGAGTAACCTTCAACCGACTGCAACTCACCACCACCGCTGCACCCAACGGCGAGTGGGAGGTGCGCTACCCCGAAATGGAGGCCGGAGGTCCCTACAGTCTTTCGTTCGAAACCATGCCTGCCAAGGGAAAGGGAAAACTCTTGAGCAAACCTACTGCCGTGGTGAACATCGACAGCGTGTGGGTGGGCGATGTGTGGCTCTGCTCGGGACAGTCGAACATGGAGTTCACCCTGCAACAGACAACCACCGCACAGGAAGACAAGACACGCTTCGCACAACAAAGCACCACGCAGGCCGGAGCCAAACCCTATCTGGCTTATTGCGACATGTCGACACGCTTTCCCACCGACAATGTGGAATGGAGCGAAGAAACGCTAAGCGAGGTGAACCACCTGAAACTAGTGCAACAACCCCGCTGGCAACAGTGCACAGAAGAGAATGTGGGCCGCTTTTCGGCCATAGCAGCACTCTTCGGGCGCATGCTCGCCGACAGTCTGCGCATTCCCATCGGCATCATCTGCAATGCTGTGGGAGGTACCACCACCGAGGCATGGATCGACCGGGCAACGCTCGAATGGGAAATGCCCAATATCCTCAACGACTGGTACCATGCCGACTACGGACAGGCTTGGGCACGGGGCAGGGCACTGAAAAACATTGCCAAGGCCCCCAACACCAAACTGCAACGCCATCCCTACGAACCGGCCTATATGTTTGAAGCGGGCATCATGCCACTCAACCATTATAAAATAAAAGGTGTGGTGTGGTATCAGGGCGAGTCGAATGCCAATAACATAGAACTGCACGAGCGACTCTTCACCCTCTTGGAGAAAAGCTGGCGCAACTTCTTCGGCAATCCGCAGCTGCCGTTCTACACCACCCAGCTCTCAGGTCTGAACCGTCCGTCGTGGCCACGCTTCCGCAACAGTCAGCGACTGCTGACCGAACAGCTGCCGCAAACGTGGATGGCGGTAACGCACGACATGGGCGACCCCGCTGATGTGCACTATCCCAACAAACGACCCGTGGCAGAACGTCTGGCTCGGTTGGCACTCGCCCACACCTATTCGCAGCAACTCACTGCCGACGCGCCGGAAGTGGTGTCGGTGCATTACCATGCAGGCGAGGTGCGCCTCGTCTACAAAAATGCCACCCGCTTAGTGGTGAAAGGCGAACAGCTGTTAGGCTTTGAAGTGGCTGGTGCCGATGGTATCTACCACGAAGCCAAAGCCACGGTCGATGGCAACAGCGTTACACTCTCGTCGCCCGAGGTGACCGCACCGGTGAGCTTCCGCTATGCCTGGCAACCCTACACCAAAGCTAACCTCTACAACCAGGCCGGCGTGCCAGCTTCAACGTATTGTAGTGAAGAGTGAAGAGTTCATAGTGAAGAGTGAAGAGTGAACAGTGAAAAGTGAACAGTGAACAGTTTTGATTACTAAAGAAAACCTCCATCTCGTAGTCCTCTCCTTTCCGCTTCCCCTCCCTTGGGAGGGGTTAGGGGTGGGGTCGAGGGTTTAGGGGTGGGGTCAAAAAAAATGATATATGATGAACAGAGAAATAGACTTAAGTGTTACAGCCTACGGTGTTGTCCGCAACCTCGACTACAACCTGGCTATACTGCCCTGGGGGGCCACCGAACCTCACAATCTGCATTTGCCCTACATGACCGACTGCTTGCTCTCGCAGGCTGTAGCAGTTGATGCCGCCGAACGGGCACTCAAACGCTACGGAAAGCGGGCCATGGTGCTGCCACCCGTGCCCATGGGAGCGCAGAACCCAGGTCAGCGCGACTTGAAATTCTGCATACACTATTGCTACGAAACGCAGCAAGCCATCTTGCGCGACATCGTCAGGTCGCTGCACCATCAGGGCATACGCCGACTGCTCATCGTGAATGGGCATGGGGGCAACAGCTTCAAAAGCATGATTCGCGACTTGGCCGTAGACTATCCCGACTTCATCATCGCTGCCAGCGAATGGTTTAAAATGGCACCGGCCAAAGAGTTCTTCGACGACCCGGGCGACCATGCCGACGAACTGGAAACATCGGTGATGATGCACTACCACCCCGAACTGGTGAATCTTGCTGAGGCCGGACAAGGAAAAAGCAAGGGCTTTGCCATAGATGCCCTGGCCAAGGGAAAGGTGTGGATTCCGCGACACTGGACGCTTGTAACCACCGACACCGGCATTGGCAACCCCGCTGCTGCCACACCCGAAAAGGGCGCTCGCTTTGCCAATGCCGTGGCCGATGCATACGCCAGCTTTATCAACGACTTTGCAAATATCAACCAACTATCAGACTTGTATCAATGAGAAAACTATGCTTCTTGGCCCTCACCCTTGCTGTATCGGCAATGGCTTGGGCCGATAACCGGCAGGTGGCATCGCCCGACGGCCGACTTGTGGTGAACGTTTCCGTGGAAAATGGTAGGGCTGCCTATACTGTCAGCTACGACGGACAGCAGGTGCTCGCTCCTTCTGCTCTCGGAATAAAAACCAACCTGGGAGACTTCACCCAGAACCTCTCGCTCGCCAATGCTTCGGAAAGCAGCGTAACCAAAGACTATGTGATGACCCGAACAAAACGCTCGAAGATTCATTACGATGCTCGCACGCTCACATTACGCCTGAACACCGAAAAGAAAATCCCCCTCACCGTTTACTTCCAGGTGAGCAACAACGACGTGGCTTTCCGCTATCAGCTGGGACGCGGACCCCAAGACAATCCCAAGTGTGCCGTGGTGGAGAGCGAGGCAACAGCTTTCAATGTACCCACTGATGCACGCTCGTTCATCTGTCCGCAAATTACACCCATGACGGGGTGGGAGCGCACCAAACCTTCCTACGAAGAAGAGTATAAAGCCGATGAGCCGGTGAACGTGAAATCGAAATTCGGTGTAGGCTACACCTTTCCCTGTCTCTTCCGCCGCGAGGTGAAACCGAATGAGAACCTGTGGGTGCTCATCTCGGAAACCGGGGTAACGGCCGACTACTGCGCCTCGCGACTCTCTGACTATGTGGAAGGACAAGGCTACACCATCGCCTACCCGCAACAGGGCGAGAACAACGGATTCGGCTCTACAGGGGCTGCCATCATGCTGCCCGGCTACACACCCTGGCGAACCGTCACCGTGGGCAACTCGCTGAAACCCATCGTGGAAACAACCGTACAGTTCGACGTGGTGGAACCGCTCTACGAACCAACCGAAAACTACAAACCCGGGCGCTATACCTGGAGCTGGCTCATCTGGCAAGACGATGCCACCTGCTACGACGATCAGGTGCGACTCATCGACGTGGCCGCTGCCATGGGTTATGAGTATTGTCTGGTTGACGGACTCTGGGACACGCAGATTGGCTACGACCGCATTGAGGAACTGGCACGCTATGCACGCACGAAAAACGTGGCGCTCATGCTCTGGTATAACTCCAATGGGGCCGAGAACGATGCGCCGCAAGGACCGCGTGGCGTGATGAACAACAGCATCAAACGCAAACAAGACATGGCCTGGATGAAACGCATCGGCGTGAAAGCCATCAAGGTTGACTTCTTCGGGGGCGACAAACAAGAAACCATGCGCCTCTATGAAGAGATTCTGAGCGATGCCAACGACTATGGCATTCAGGTGATCTTCCATGGATGCACACTGCCCCGCGGATGGGAACGACTCTATCCCAACTATGTGGCTTCTGAGGCTGCCCTGGCTTCAGAGAATGTTTACTTCAGCGACTACCATGCCCGCCAAGAGGGTTTCCAAATGACCATGCACCCCTTCTCGCGCAATGCCGTGGGCTCGTTCGACTGGGGAGGCATGATGATGAACCACCACATGAGCCGCGACAACAAGAGTCGTCACCCGCGCTTCACCAGCGATGTGTTCGAAATGGCTACGGCCATCACCAACCAGACTTCGGTGAACTGCGTGGCCATGTATCCCAATAACCTCGACGATGTGCCGCAGTTCGAACTCGACTTCCTGCGTCAGGTGCCAACGGCATGGGAAGAAACCTGCTTCCTCGACGGCTATCCCACACGCTATGCCGTGATTGCTCGCCGCGCTGTGGGCGGACGCTGGTTCGTGGGAGGTATCAACGGAACCGACCAGCCCATCACGCTCACCTTGCAACTGCCCATGTTTGCCGAACAAACGGTGAACTACTATACCGACGAGCCGAAAACGAACGGTGAAACCATTCCCACCTCGGTGCTCAAACAACTCAAGGTGAACAAGAAAGGGGAAGCAAAGGTAACGCTGCAACCCATGGGAGGCATCATCCTCATGTAACATACTTCTGGGAGGGGAATTACCACCCCTACCCCTCCTTTCACAAAGGAGGGGTAGGGGTGGTTCGTGTAATTTGAAAAAAAAACACCCCTAAAACAACCTGAATTATAAATTATTTTGTACCTTTGCACGCGGTTTGCAAACTGCAAACCAAGGGGTGCCGCTCCGGTTGGGGCTGGCTGAGATGATACCCTCTGACCTGAACAGGGTAATGCCTGCGTAGGAATAGAAACGACGGATTCATATTTTCTCATCCCCTTATTGTATACATATTATATTAATAAGGTAAAACAATGAAAAAAACTTTTCAGGTAACGGCGGCCGTTGCACTGCTGACAATGACGAATGCCAACCTTGCAGCACAGGAACAAACCGACTCTACCCGCATGGAGAAACTGCAGGAGATTGTGGTAAGTGGTGTGAAGGCACAGAAGAATGCACCATACGCCATCGCCAACTTCAAAAAACAGGAACTGCAGGAGTTCTCGAAAACGGGCAGGGAACTGCCTTTCCTCTTTGCACAGACACCGGGCGTGCTCGCATGGAGCGAAAACGGACTGGGCACGGGAACGGTGTACATGCGCATTCGAGGCGCGGCTGACTCGCGCATCAATGTAACCCTCGACGGCATGCCACTCAACTCGCCCGAAGACCAGTGCGTGTTCTGGGCCAACATGAACAGCTACGGTGCCCTGATGGGAAGCATTCAACTGCAACGCGGAGTTGGTACGTCAACCAACGGCGACGGCTCGTTCGGGGGGAGCGTGACCATGACAACGGCGGCTCCACGAGAAACACCAACGGGCGAACTCTCGGCTTCGTTCGGGAGCTACAACACTTTCAACGTGGGGGGCTCATTCTCAACGGGACTCATCGCCAACCACTTCATCATCGACGGAGCCTACCACGAAACAAATACCGACGGATATATTCATGGTACCGCCGGACGCTCGGGAAGCTACTACGGTGGGCTTTCTTATGTGAACGGAAACTTCGTGCTCCGGTATAAAAACATTGGAAACTTCGAGAAAACCGGACAGGCGTGGAACGGAGTAACGGCCGGCAACGACGATCTGAGTGCCATGCGCGGTACATACGGCGACATGAACGGCGTGGCTTCTTACAAAGACCTCTACAACCGCGGCATGGGACGGTTCAACAGTCTCTATGAACAGTTCATCTTCAACGACGACGGCTCCTACTCAACCAAACGCTATCAACTGCGCAACGGCGACTACTGGGATAAGGCTACCGACAACTTCTGGCAAAACCATAACCTGCTCTCGGCGGCTTGGGACATCAACTCGCATTGGAAGGCATCGGCCACCCTGCGCTATACACACGGCTATGGCTACTACCGCGAGTTTAGGTTCAACTACAAGCTGAAGAAATTCGGACTACCTTCGTTCACTGATGCCACGGGCGAATATATCGAACGCACCGATTTCGTGCGCAAAAAGGGTATGCGCCAGAATACATACGGTGCCGTGGCAAACATCGCTTACCGCAACAGTCGGTGGGACATTGTGGGCGGCCTCACGGCACAGCTGTTCAAAGCCGACCACTTCGGCTATCTCACCTACATCGCTCACCCCGAACTGGACGCGATTCTGCTCTCTAACGGCAACTTTAAATACTATGGCTCGGATGCACATAAAAACGACTACAGCGCCTTTCTGAAGGCGGCCTACAAGATTGCACCGCAGCTGACGGCTTTTGCCGACCTGCAGGCAAGGCGCATCGACTATGAGGTGGGGGGCAACAACGATAAGTTTGTGAAAGAGAATGGAACTTATGTGAACCAGCTGCTCGATGTAGACAAACGGCACTACTTCTTCAACCCAAAGGCCGGACTGAGCTACAACAGCAACGGACACCATGCCTACGCTTCAGTGGCAGTGAGCCACCGGGAACCTGAGCGCAACAACTATACCGACAATGGCTCCTACCCGGCTCCGCGCCCCGAACGGCTCACCGACTATGAAGTGGGCTATCAGTATCAGGCGCAACGATGGCACGCGGGGGTGAACGTCTATTACATGGACTACAACAACCAGTTCGTGCAGACGGGGGCTGTGAGCGACATCGGCGAAAGTCTTACTACCAACATCAAAGATTCTTACCGTCGGGGCATCGAACTCTCGGCTGGTGTGGAAATCACTCCATGGCTTTCCATCGAGGGGAATGCATCGCTGAGCCAGAACAAAATCAAAGATTTCGACGAGTTTGTGGAAGACTGGGACGACTGGGAAGGAAACACCGAGGCCGCTCTCTATCACTGCGACGGAAATGGCGACGAACACCGGCAGTTCCACTATAGCAAGTCTACGCTGGCCTTCTCGCCCTCTACCATCCTCAACGGATTCATTAACTTCCATGTGGGAGGCTTCCAGGCTGTTTGGCACACCAACTTCGTGTCGCGCCAGTATCTCGACAACACCGAAAACAGCGAACGCTCACTGCCTGCCTACTCGGTGTCGAACCTCAACCTGAGCTACACCTCTAAGGTTTCTAAGGCGATGGGCATCAAAGAGGTTACACTGGGCATGAACCTGAGCAACGTGTTCAGCCGCCACTATGCTGCCAGCGGATGGGTCTACTCGGCCATCTACGAAAGCCATGGGCACACCAACAACAACCGATACTATCAGATTGGATATGTTCCCATGGCTGGATTCACCGCTATAGGGAATGTTACGCTCCGATTCTAATCTCACACTATGCAAGAATATCTCTTAGCGCATTGGCTCGACATCACTACCACGATACTCGGACTGGCCTACATCCTGTTCGAGTATCGGGCCAGTGTGTTGATGTGGTTCGTTGGACTGGCCATGCAAGCTCTGGGCATCGTGCTCTATTACCAGAAAGGACTCTATGCCGACTGTGGTATGGAGGCCTACTATATTCTGATGACTTTCTACGGACTGTGGAAATGGACGGCGCGTGGCAATATGCAACAGGGCACGGCTGAACGGACGCAACAAGGCGCAACAGAACGGGCGCAACAAAATAGCACTGCCGCACAACAGGCGATTACCCATATTCCCCTGCACCTGGCGCTCAGGTGGGGAGCCATCGCCCTGACGTTGTGGGCAGCCATCTACTATATTCTCGTCACCTTCACCGACTCCACCGTTCCCTTGGCCGATTCGTTCACCACGGCGTTCAGCTTGGTGGGGGTGTGGGCGCTCGCTCACAAATTCCTCGAACAGTGGTTCGTGTGGATTGCCGTAGACATCGTCACCTGTGTGCTCTATTTCTACAAAGACATTCCCTTCAAGGCTTCGCTCTACGGGCTCTATGTGGTTATCGCCATCCTCGGCTATTTCAAATGGAAAAAAATGCTATCCCGCTAAAACTTCTATAGTCTCTATAGCTTCTATAGCAACTATAGCATCTATAGCATCTATAGCATCTATAGCATCTACAGCAACTATAGCATCTATAGCAACTATATCATCTATAGCAACTATCCCATCTATAAAAACCTTCAACAATGAAAAGATTTGCATTCAAGATGTTCCTCAAGCCGGGCTGCGAAGAGGAATATGAAAAAAGACACGCAGCCCTGTGGCCAGAACTGCGTGAGATGATTAAACAACAAGGTGTGGGCAACTACAGCATCTATTGGGATCGCGACACAAACATTCTCTTTGCCTACCAGGAGTGTAGCAAAGAGGGCAACTCCCAATCAACCGACAACGTAGACCCCGTGACCCAACGCTGGTGGGACATGATGGCCGACATCATGCAGGTGAACCCCGACAACTCGCCCGTCACCATTCCGCTGCAAGAACTCTTCCACATGGATTGAATAAAGCGAGGGTGCGAGAAAGCCTCCATCTCGTAGTCCCCTCCTTTCATAAAGGAGGGGTTAGGGGTGGTTCGTGTAACTTCAGACCCCCAACCCCCTAGCTTAGGGGGCTTAGACAGACCCCCAACCCCCTAACTTAGGGGGCTTAGCCTCCCCTAACTTAGGGGGCTAAGGGTTATTTTATTTCCCCGACCGCTTGCGCTCCAAGTGGTCGAGCAATGTCTTGCGCATGCGCATCGACTTGGGTGTTACCTCCACCAGCTCGTCGGTCTTGATATACTCTAAGCATTCTTCAAGGCTCATCTGCACCTTGGGAATGATGCGGGCCTTGTCGTCGGTGCCCGATGCGCGCACGTTGGTGAGCTGCTTGGCCTTGGTAACGTTAACCACCAGGTCGTTGTCGTGAACGTGTTCGCCCACCACCTGACCGCCATACACTTCCTCGCCCGGGTCGATGAAGAACTTCCCGCGGTCTTGCAGCTTGTCGATGGAGTAGGCGAAGGCGGTTCCTGTTTCCAAGGCAATCATGCTACCGTTCACGCGTCGTTCGATGTCGCCCTTATAGGGCTGATACTCCTTGAAGCGGTGGGCCATGATGGCTTCGCCCTGTGAGGCGGTGAGCACATTGGTGCGCAGTCCGATGATGCCTCGTGAGGGAATGTCGAACTCGATGTTCACACGGTCGGCCTGACTCTCCATGGAGGTGAGTTCGCCCTTGCGGCGCGTCACCATGTCAATCATCTTCGACGAGAACTCTTCGGGCACGTTGATGGTGAGCTCTTCGATGGGTTCGCAGCGCTGCCCGTCTATCTCCTTATAGATTACCTGCGGCTGCCCTACCTGCAGCTCGTACCCCTCGCGGCGCATGGTTTCGATGAGCACACTCAGGTGCAGCACGCCGCGACCGGAAACAATCCACTTGTCGGTGGAATCTTCGAACGGGCGCACACGCAGGGCCAGGTTTTTCTCTAATTCCTTCTGCAAACGGTCGTTGATGTGGCGCGAGGTGCAGAACTTGCCTTCACGTCCGAAGAAGGGCGAGTCGTTGATCATGAAGAGCATCGACATGGTGGGTTCGTCGATGGCTATCGGCGGCAGCGGTTCGGGGTTCTCGATGTCGCTGATGGTATCGCCAATTTCGAAGCGGTCCAAACCAATCACGGCACAGATGTCGCCCGAGTCCACATGGTCGGTCTTCACATGGCCCATGCCCTCGAAGGTGTGCAGTTCCTTAATCTTTGTCTTCTCTTGCGAACCGTCGCGATGACAGATGGTCACCTGCATGCCGTCGCGGAGTGTACCGCGGTGCACACGTCCCACGGCGATGCGACCGGTGTAGCTCGAATAGTCGAGCGAGGTGATGAGCATCTGCGGCGTGCCTTCTATCTGGCGCGGGGCAGGAATCACTTCCACTATCTTGTCGAGCAGATATTCAATGTTGTCGGTGGGGTGGGTCCAGTCTTCACCCATCCATCCCTGTTTGGCCGAACCATACACCACGGGGAAGTCGAGCTGGTCTTCGCTTGCATTCAGGGCAAACATCAGGTCGAACACCATCTCGTACACCTCTTCGGGACGGCAGTTGGGTTTGTCAACCTTGTTCACCACCACAATGGGCTTCAGACCAATCTGCAATGCTTTCTGCAGCACGAAGCGCGTTTGAGGCATCGGACCCTCAAAGGCATCCACCAGCAGCAGACAGCCGTCGGCCATGTTCAGCACACGCTCCACCTCGCCGCCGAAGTCGGCGTGCCCCGGAGTGTCAATGATGTTAATCTTGGTTCCTTTCCAGTTGATGGAAACGTTTTTAGAAAGAATGGTGATGCCGCGTTCGCGTTCCAAATCGTTGGCATCGAGCACTTGGTTGCTGTTATCCTGTCCGTCGCGGAAGAGTTTTCCGGCGAGCATCATCTTGTCTACGAGCGTGGTCTTACCATGGTCTACGTGAGCGATGATGGCGATGTTTCTGATGTCTTGCATAAGCTTTTTATGTAATTTGGGTGCAAAATTACAAAAATATTATGGATTGTGCATGATAAAAGGAAAATTATTTGTAACTTTGCAGCCGCAAATCCGGAAACTCCGGTGCATTCTGTCAATGTGGTGCGCTTTGATGAAGGCGGCCGGCGCTGGCAGGATGTAATTTCAAACAATTCATCAAAACATTTCAATCATGTACTTAGACAAAGAAAAGAAAGCCGAGATTTTCGCACAGTATGGTAAGGGTGGTGCTCAAGACACCGGTTCGGTTGAGAGCCAGGTTGCTCTGTTCTCTTATCGCATCAAGCACCTCACCGAGCACCTCAAGCAGAACCACAAGGATCACAACACTGCTCGTTCGCTCACGATGCTTGTTGGTAAGCGTCGCAAACTCCTTTCTTATCTGAAGGATCGCGACATCGAACGCTACCGTGCTCTCATCAAGGCTCTCGGCCTGCGTCGATAAACTTGTCGATAGTTGACAGAAAAAGAAAAGCGCCAAACGGCGCTTTTTTTGTTTCTATGCTACAAATACCTCAGCCAGGCATAGGGCCGGCGCTGCTGCAGATACCCGGGGGTGTGCATGTGGGCGTATGCTTCGCGCTCTAAGCTGATGTGCTCGTAGGCATTTCCCTTTTGTGTGAGCCGAAAGAGCCATTCGGCGGCATACCATAGGTAGAAGCCCACGAACAGCATCTCGCGCATTTGGGCACTGTGTATGCGCTCATGCTGCAAGAGGGCTTTGCTCAGGTTGGCATGCCTGCGGCAAAACAAAACGCCGAAGAGGTTCAATGCCTCAAACCTCTTCGGCGGTAGATAGTTATTTCTAATAATCAACATCCAATTACACAGGGTAATTACTCCCCTCCCTTGGGAGGGGTTAGGGGTGGGGTCGTGGGTCGAGGGGTTAGGGGTGGGGTCGATACTCCACCGGTGCCACATTCTGCTTGAGCACGTCGGCAATCTGCTGGGGTGTGAACTCCACCTTTCCTTTCATAAACTCGGGAATGTTGTAGCTCTTCATCAGCTGGCGGTGGTAGTCGGGGTCTTCGGTGGGCAGTTCAAACGGTTTCGTTCCCTTGCCGTTTTCCATGTGGGCGATAAAGGGACGGGTGTAGACACCATCGTCGCGACGGGAGGAGAAGATAATCCATTTGCCGTTGCTCGACCAGGTGTGGTAGCTCTCTACGTTGTCGCTGTTGCATTCAGTGAGCGGACGTGAACAGTCTAAGGCTGTGAGCTCAGGGGTTTCGGCATCGTAGGCCTGAAGGTCCATGAGCCACAGGTCGGCATCGCGGTGCCAGATGTGGAAGCAACCCCATCCGCCGAGGGTGAACAGCAGCCAGCGACCGTCGGGCGAGATGCGGGGCAGCGTGAGACTCTTGCCCATAGCAGCGGCATCGAACACCATTTCGCGCGGTCCGAACTTGCGTTTGTCGATGTCGAAGGCCTTGCGGTAGAGGCTGTATTTGATTTCGTAGGCACGACCGATGGTTTCGCTGGTGTTCACCGTGTCGTTTTCATATTCGAAGTGGGCACTGCAATAATAGAGCCATTTGCCGTCGGGCGACCAGAAGGGGAACACTTCAAACTCTTTCGGGTCGTTTTCGATGTTTGTCACCTCGTTGCGGTCTATGTCGTAGACAATCAGGTCGCTTTCAGAGTCGAGCACTTCAATCTTGTTCACGTCGCGGGTGTGGAAGCTCTGCATTGTTTTGTTGGTGGAGTAGGCGATGAGTTTCAGCCACGGGTGCCACGAGGGATAGACCCCTGCCGAGAGGATGCTGTCGTTGGCCATGTTCACCTTTTTGATTTCACCATCGTATATCACCACTGTGCCGCCGTTTTTCTGTCGGGCATGGAACTGCATGCGCTGGGGGTTATACATTTGGTAGTTGTGACAGTTGATGCATTGTCCGCTCACCTCGTCGCCGCAGAGCATGTTGTCGTAGATGGGCTGTTCCCAGTAGTTTTCGAGACACCGCTGGTTGATGGTGAGCTCTTCGTAGGTGACATACGAGGGTGAGATGAGTCGGTAGCTGATGTAGGGGTCGATGCTGTCGGGCGATACATAGATGTTGAACGGTTTGAACCGCGTCCACTGTCCGTTGTTCTGTGCAAACACCTCCACTTGAATGGCCTTGTTCTTGGCATGTTCGGCCAGCTGGTGCCAGTCGTCGATGTCGGGCATGGCTTTCAGTCCGCCGCACACAATCTCCTCGTCGCCGCAGCTGTAGCGGGTAACGGCATCGTCGGCCTGTTGCATCAGCTGTAGCGAGAGCGGTGCAATGTTCACCGGAATGGTCACCTCGGCATAATCGGGATAAATCTTTGGCAGCTTCTTGCTGTCTATATAGCTTGTGGGCACGCTTGCTCCGCCGCAGGCAGTGAGCAGCATGGCCACACAAGCCATTGCTATTGTGGTTTTAAAATAATTATAGCGCATAGTTGTTTTTTCGTTTTTTTTTCATTTTTTTCGTTATTATCGTTTAATCGTTTTATCGTTATTAACGTTACTAACGTTATGAACGTTATGAACGTTACTAACGTTATGAACGTTATTAACGTAATGAACGTAATAAACGTTATTTCATTTCTTCTTTCTGCTTTTAATAGCTTTTCTGCCCTCGCGTGAAGAAATACTCATAGAAGAACGTGTTCCCGAACCGGTCGTACATGAGTGGTTTCATTTGCTGTTCGGTCATGCCGGCGTATGTTTGCTGTGCTGCCGTCATGAAGTCTTGGAACGATGCTTTCACCTCGGGGTCGAAGGGCATCTTCGATATGTCCACCTCGTGTTCCAGGTTGCCGTAGAGCAGTGCTGCCTCCTGGTAGTGTATGGGCATGTGTTCATTCACATGCAGTGTTGCATAGTTGAAGAAGCGGGGCCAGAAGAGTTGGATGTCTTTCATCTGCAGGGCGGCAATGAGCGACATCTCCTGCAGCAGCGGGTCGTTGCCTTCGTAGCGCAGGAAGTGGTCGAGCAGGAACATCTCGATGAGTGTGTTGTCGCTTGTGAGCACATCTTGTGTTTTCATGAAGGGGATGATGGCTGCAAACTCCTTGTCCTGTTTGATGAGGGCCGGCTTCTTGATGAACGTTTCGTAGTGTTCGGCCCACTCGCGGTAGTATTTTGTTTGCTTCAGAATGTCCACATATTTCTGTGCCACTGTCATCTCGCCGTTCAGGATAGAGCATTTGAGCATGTGCTTATAGTAGTCGATACGCCAGCCATACTCCACACCGTCTTCTAAGCACCAGCGGTAGCAGAAGTTCAGCTGTCCGTAGTTGTAATAGAGAATCTTTCCGCCCGACTGCGTCATGCGCACCCAGAACGGAGCCTCACATTTCTTGGCACCGTTGGGGTAGTGGAACATCTCGTCGCCGGCACGTCCCAGACGAATGAGGGCGAGGTTCTTCATCAGCCACATCATGCGGGTTCCTTCCACTTTGTTGTCGCGGGCCAGCGAGAGCACGCCTTCCCAGTCTTGTTCCTCCACCAGCCGGTTCATCTTCAGTTCCTTGTGGAAATTGTAGTCTTTATACCAGTATGTGTAGCCGGCATACACCACGCCACCCACGATGAGCAGTTGGGCGATGAACCAGGTGGTGAGCGCCTTCTTGCCCTCAACCGATTGTTGATTGCCTTCGGTTTTCGGTTTGCGGCTGAATGCCAAGGCGAGCAGGGCCAGCGATGCGCCTAATATATAATAAGGTATATAATAGGTGTAGTAGTCTTTGTCGAGTCGGAACAGGGGAAGCCCGGTCCAGTAGATGTTCACGATGTTCGTTTGATAGAACCAGAATCGGTAGTAGAGTAGGGGGATGAGGCCCACCGCCACGAGCACCGCTGCGGTGTCGATGCATCGGCAGAGGGTTTTATAGTCTTCCACGCGCCAGGCCATGATGCCCATGAGTGCTGCACCGAGCAGGGCATAGAAACCAAAGAGGGGATAGAACACCGCCACGCTCACGGGAATGAAAGCCGTGCGCAGGAACCACCTGCCGGGCAGGGCACGATAGCCCCATACCATGGCCACGCTCACGCAAGCACCGATGGTGCCGGCGAAGAAGTGACCGCGGGCTTTCAGGTAGAAAATCCAATAGCCTAAGTCCATGTCGCTGATGAGCAGTGCCACGGCAGGAATCAGTGTCAGTGCCATCCACTTGTTGGGAATGACGAAGGCATGTTTGGTGAGCCACATGAGCAACAGCCACCAACAGCACAGCATGGTTACACCCATCCACGGGTGGTAGAAATACTGTGTGAAGTAAGTGCCCAGGTAGGTGAGCAAGCCCCCCGACACCACCATTTGTTGTTTCAGGAATAGCGGGGTGTAGAGGAACAGGTTCAGTTCTTGCACGCGGAAGAGGAAGAGGTCTTCGAACATGACCATGGCCGTGCCCGCCACCGCCACTGCTGTCAGTGGCAGCAGCCAGGCCCACCAGCGCAACAGGCTGGCACTGAGCCTCTTCCCGTGCTTACTGGAAGAGTGGTTTGTTGCCAGCTTCTCTGTGCGGAAAAAAACAGCCTTTGCTGCACGTTGTTTGTTTGTTTTCTTTTCGGTTTTCATTTATTATCATTTATCATTTATCATTTATCATTTATCATTTAGCGCAGCGCAGCACAGCACCATACCAGTCATACACCACGGCCCTTGCTCCGAACCCTTCTTTCTGGTGGATGAGCGACTCTTTCAGTTCGTGAGCATCTGGTCCGTTGGAGGTGCCGAAGTCGAAATAGCGGCAGGGCCACTCCCGTTCGTTCAGCAGGTGGTGGAAGATGGCATCCAGCACGCGTAGGTGCTTGCCTTCTTCGTTGGCCGAGATGTATTGGGTGTGCACCACGTTCCTGCTCAGGTAGAGAACCGTTCCGCCCAGCATGCGGTTGTCTTTCGTTGCCGTGAAAAGACGAATGAGCCGGGGGAAGCGGGCATGAAGCAGTAGTATCTCTTCTATGGTGTGCACTGGTCGGGCACCGAACTTATGCATCAGGTTTTCTTCGAGTATTTGCCAGAACCCTTCCCAGTTGTCGCTTTCGCTCACCACAACCCCGTTGTTCCTGCTGCGGTTGATGCCATACTTGCGGTCGCGATTCCATTTCAGTTGGCGGTTCAGGTCGATGCTGCACGACACGTTGCGTTCCAGCAGCTGTGCATCGCATACGCTGTAAAGGGCAAAGAGGTCTTCTTCGGCAGGCACGCTGTGGTAGATGTGTGGCACAGGCTTGTAGATGAGTTTGTTGATGCCCTCGGCGGCGAGGTATTCCATCAGTTCCCGGAACAGCTCCACCACCTGTGCTGTTGTTGCCTGTTCGTTAACCACCAGTCCGCCGTAGGTAAGTCCCTGGTGCGAGTAGAGTGTAGAGCCTTGCCGGTTGGCGGGCAGCAGGGCCAGCAGCCGGTTGTTGAGATAGAAGAGCAGCGAATGGTCTTCAAACCTATCGGCATGATAGTCCATGTAGCCCCGGTCGAAGAGAAATGTTCCATTCTTCGACAGTGCCACAAACCTGTTCCATTCTTCAGCCTTCTCTGCTGTATACCGCTCAATCCTCATTTATCATTTATCATTTATCATTTATCATTTGTAAAGCCCCATCGGGGCTTGATAGAGGTAGCCAGCCATTCCTATGGCTGGAAAGGTGTTATCATTTATCATTTATCATTTATCATTTAGCGAAGCGCCTAAACTCCTCATACTCCCTGATGTAGTCTTCCTCTTCAAACAGTTCCGAGGCGAGCACCAAGCACACCGCACCGCTGGAGAAGTCGTCGAGTGTGCGCCAGATGTTAGTATCAATGAACAGTCCCTGGTAGGGGTGGTTCAGGTGGTAGGTATGTTTCGTGCCGTCGCCGTTGTCGAGTGTTACGTCGAACGAGCCGCTCACAGCCACGATGAACTCCTGACACTGCTTGTGGGAATGTCCGCCCCGCCATTCGCCCGAGGGTACATCGTAGACCCAGTATACGCGTTTCACCTCGAAAGGCACATGGCGAAACTGTTCCACCACGGTCAGGTTGCCGCGCGGGTCGAGGATCTTGGGCAGGTTGATGATTGCTCCTATATTTTGTTTCATTCGGTAGTTCCTATAGCATATTTTGTGCGAAAGTACGCATTTTTGTCGAAACCTCAAAATAATCTCTGTCGTTTTTTAGTATATGGCCTTTGCAGTTCATATCTGCCATCAGTCCAAACGGTCTTGTAGGCGCATCGGCTGTTCAGCTCTTCTACCACATGGCCGAAACCCTCTGAGAGCTGTTCGCGGTCGATGAGCATCCACGGAAAAAGTTTTTCAGCTGGTGCTGTAGGTGTTTGGTTCGCAAGAGTTTGGTGAGCAATGTTAATATAGTGCTGGTTCATTTTTGTTGAAGTGAACACGTCGGAGAAAACGGCATAGGGCTTGCATTCCAGCATGGAGATGAGTGGCAGCGAGAAGTTGCAAACCAGGTAACTTCCCTTGGGCACGATGGGCGAAAGTTCGCTGAGCAAGTGGTTGTGCAAGGTGGCATTGTGGACAGTGGTCAGAATGTGTTCTGTTCGTGGGTTGTCGATGGAATGGAAGCAATCAAGTCGGTTTCCTTCTTCCATCATGGGGCGTTTAACGTTGGTTAGCAGCAGAGCGGCACCTAAAGAAATGAAAATCAAACGAAGGGCATGAGGGTAAGCTTGTTGACAAGGTTTGCTTATCAGCGTTGGAATGTGGGCCATATAGACTATGCCCACAGGTAACGCTAATGTAAACAAACTTTGACCAAAAAAGTCGAGTCCGCCGTTGCTGCCTATAGGATATACCAAGGGAACAACGAGAGAGAGCGACAAAAGCAAATCGCTACGGGGACTGATGCGGTTACCCATGAAAAGTGAAGAAAATGCTATCACGCAGATGCCCCCTACAACCCCTGCTGCCGGTTCCCACAGATACAGGTTGACGATGAAAAGCAAGGCAAGCAATGTGCATGACATCACTTTCCAGGTTCGTTGCAGCCGTGCTATGGATTGGGTCAGCAGAAAAAGAAATGCAAGAAACACGCATGCCTGTGTGAAGAAAGTCTTATAAGTAGTATAAACGCCCACGGCCACGGCTTTCAGACTGTGTGGATCTTCGCCGTCTGTTCCGATGGTGGTTAGGTCGCTCAGGGTGAGCATCCACACTGGCCATGCTCCTTGCTGCCAGAGGTAGCAGCTCATGAGCATCATACCTGCCAGATAGCCTATACCGAACCCCGCAAACAGTTTGCTACTGTTCACCTCTGCCCTGCAAAGTTTGCATAAGGGCACCGTTACAAAAGGGAGCAGCAGAAAACTAACGTTCACCACCCTGAAAAAAACCGCCGTGCCTGCTAATCCGCCTGAGAGGGCAAACAGCAATGCGGCATTTTTTTGAGAGAATACAGCACGATGAAGAACAAGAATGGCAAGGGTGAGCAAGGTGGTGGAATAGTCGTTGTAGTTGATGTCGAGATAGCTTCCGAAATGGGAAAGGGTGGTAAGTGCCATGCCGACAATGAGCAGTTTCTTGTTGAAAAGATTGCGTAGCCACAGAAAAACCGTTGTTTGCAAACCAAGAAATAGAACAATATGGAGTAGACGGAGTGACAAGAAACTGTTTGGAAGCAGCTTTGTGATGAACTGTCCTGTGAACAGATAGGTTGCTATCCACTGACCGAGATAGGCTGTAACGGCAGGTTCTTCGGCAAAATGCTCGTATCCCGACATGTACATTCCAATGTCGAGATACGAGAGTCCCTGCAGTGCCTGTAAGCATAGGAACAGTGCTGCAATGGGCAGATAGATAGCTAATGCTTTCATTATTTTTTCATATACGGGTCTGTGCCCAGCACCGTTGCAGCAAGCCGCTTGGCCTTGGTGCGCAGGGCTTCCACATCGTCGCCCACTTCGCCATAGCAGAGCACCACGCCCATGCGACGACCCTTATGGGCTTCGGGCTTACCGAAGATGCGAACGCGGGTGCGCTCTTCCTTCAGGGCGTCCACCAGGTTGTATTCGGGAGCATGGTCGGTGTCTTCGGGTGCCAGCACCACAGCCGAGCAGCCGCAGTGTTCCAGGTTGATGCCGGCGATGGGCAAACCGAGCACGGCACGCAGGTGCAGTTCAAACTCGCTCAGGTTGGTGGTGTGCCCCAGTGTAACCATACCCGTGTCGTGCGGACGGGGCGACAACTCGCTGAAGATGACCTCTCCATCGGCTTTCAGGAAGAACTCCACACCCCAGATGCCGGCACCGGTGAGGGCGCGTGTAACCTTGTCGGCCATCTCTTCGGCCTGGCGCAGCGAAGCTTCCGGTATCTGATAGGGCTGCCAGCTCTCGCGGTAGTCGCCGCCTTTCTGCACATGTCCGATGGGTGGACAGAACAGGGTGGGGCCGTTCTTCTGAGTGACGGTGAGCAGCGTGAACTCGCTCTCGAACTGTATGAACTCTTCTATGATTACCTCTTTCACGTCGCCGCGCGAACCCTCCATGGCTTCGCGGAAAGCCTGTTCCAGTTCGCCGTGGTTGTGAACATAGCTCTGTCCGTGTCCGCTCGACGACATCAGGGGTTTCACCACGCAGGGAAATCCAATCTCGTCGGCAGCCGTCTTAAACTCGTCGAAGGTTTTGGCATAGAAATACTTCGCCGTGCGCAATCCCAGTTCGCGGGCAGCCAAGTCGCGGATGGCCCTGCGGTTCATGGTGTAGTTCACCGCGCGTGCACTGGGCACCACCTGAATGCCCTGTTGTTCATAGTCGAAGAGTCGTTCAGTGCGGATGGCTTCAATCTCCGGCACGATGATGTCGGGACGGTGTTTGGCCACCACGCGGTCGAGGGCATCGCCGTCGAGCATCGAGAACACCTCGCACTCGTCGGCCACCTGCATGGCGGGTGCCCCTGCATAACGGTCGCAGGCAATTACATACACGCCGGCACGTTTGGCGGCAATCACAAACTCCTTGCCCAGTTCGCCTGAGCCTAACAGCAGTATCCGTTTCATAGTTGATGGTTTATCATTTATCATTTATCATTTATCATTTAGCGCAGCGCCTCATTTATCATTTAGCGCAGTGCAGCGTCCCATTTAGTCGGGTTTGTTTGTCAAAATCTGTATTGTTTCTTTGAATTCTGTTAGAATCGTCTCGAGGTGAGGATTGTCTTTTTGAACAATGAGTGCGGCAAAATTCTTGATGTTTTCTTCTTCCACTACAGCTGTTTCCATAACATAGGAAGACCGCCCTTCATAGCTGTTGAACCATCTTAAGAATAGTCGGCTGCGAAAGGCTTGTTTGCCATCTCCTGTTTCACATATATAAAGAAGAATATCTGGGTTGACATGGAAAAATTCGTCGATAATACAGAATATAGTATCTCTCAGTTTGTTATCAAGTGGCGATGACACGTTGTTCTCATTGCCGATAACAAACTGAAAGGCTCCTTCCTGCCAGATAGAATAGTCGTCCATGAAAGAAATGGAACATAGCATTCCATAGTCTGTTTTGAAATAGTAGATATTCTCCACCCTCATTTTCACTTGATATGGAGAATGACTATTTACTAAATCTAAGTTCAACTGCTTCATGTTTTCTCTATCCGACAGTATTCATTGCTTGTTCTTCTCTGCGTATTTCTCGCATAAGTTCTCCCATTCGTTCCAAACATTCGTTTTTTTTGCGTATGGACTCACGGAACGCTGAGATAATTTCATTGCGAGTACGATTCTTAATAGCTGTAGTCATAACAATTTTCTCTTATGTAATATCATTTATCATTTATCATTTATCATTTAGCGCAGCGCCTCATTTATCATTTAGCGCAGCGCCTCATTTATCATTTAGCGCAGTGCCGCCTTGCGCAGCGCAGCGCAAATAAGCTCCACGGTGCCCTCTATGCCCCAGCGCGAGCTGTTGATGCACAGGTCGTAGCTTTCGGCATGTCCCCATTTCTTGCCCGTGTAGTAGTTGTAGTACGATGCGCGGGCATTCTCTTCGTGGTGTATCAGTTTCTGTGCGGTGGCAGTGTCGCAGCCGTGGCGTTCCTGCACCCGTGCTATGCGGTCGTTCAGGTCGGCGGTGATGAAGAAGCTCATTGCTTGGGGCATGTCGCGCAGGATGTAGTCGGCACAGCGCCCCACAAACACACACGACCCCTCCTGGGCGGCCTTCTGTATGGCCTCGCTCTGGAACTGGAACAGACTCTCCTCTGAAAACTGGTTGTTGTTATAGAAGCTACCCATGGCCAGGGCCCGGCCGCTCTGGTGCACGATGTGGCGCAGGAATCCCCTGTGCTCGTCGCTCTGCTCGAAAAACTTGGGTGAGAACCCGCTCTCGTGAGCGGCCAGGTCCAGAATCTCCTTGTCGTAGAGCTTGCAGCCGAACTCTTCGGCCAACCGCGCTGCAACAATCCTGCCGCCCGAACCAATCTGTCGCCCAATGTTAATGATAATCTTTTCCATGCCAATAACCTATTACCTATAACTTATTACCTCTAAAATAGTACCACATCATGCCAAAGGCGATAATGGCCGAAAGTGCATCGCTCGTGGGCAGTGCAGCCCACACCCCGTCGATGTTCCACCAGAGGGGGAGCACCACAATGAGCGGCAGCAACAGCAGCAACTGGCGCGAGAGCGAGAGGAAGATGCTTATCTTCACCTTGCCGATGCACTGGAAGAAGTTTGTTACCACCATTTGGAAACCAATGATGGGAAACACCAGCATGTTCATGCGAATGGCATAAATGCTCATGTCTATGAGTGTGGAGTCGGTGGTGAACAGGCGTGCGCAGTAGTAGGGTATGAACATGGCGATGAGCCAGCCGCACACCATGATGCCCGTGGCAGCTATGATGGAGAGGTTGAGCACCCGCATGAGCCGTTCGCGGTTCTGAGCACCGTAGTTATAGCCGGCAATGGGTTGCATCCCCTGGTTCACACCCATCACAAACATCACAAACATCATGGCAATGGAGTTGGAGATGCTGTAGGCACCCACGGCCATGTCGCCGCCGTAGCGCACCAGCTGGTTGTTCATGAAAATCACAATCACGCACGCGCACACATTCATTAAGAAAGGTGAGATGCCAATGCCAATGATGTTCTTCACTAAGTTGGCCCGCAGTCGGTAGATGCCACGCTTCAGGTGCAGCAGTTCTTGCTTGTTGCTGAACTGCCGCATCTGCCACACAAGTGCCATGGTCTGCGACGTGATGGTGGCGATGGCTGCTCCGCGGATGCCCCAGCGGAACCACCACACAAAGGCCACCACCAGCACGATGTTCATGCCCACGGTGAAGAGGGTGGCCATCATGGCTTGGCGCGGTTTCGATGCGGCCCGCAGCACGGCGTTCATGCCGAAGTACATGTGGGTTATCACGTTGCCTAAAAGAATCACCTGCATGAACTCGCGGGCGTAGGGCAGGGTGTTGTCACTGGCACCGAAGAAGCGCAGGATGGGGTCGAGGAAGATCAGGCACACCGCCATGAACGCCGCACCGATGATGAGGTTCAGCGTAACGGTGTTTCCTAACAGGTGCTGGGCTGTCTTATAGTCGCGCTGCCCCAGCTTCACCGAGATGGCGGTTGAGGCCCCCACGCCCACGGCAGCACCGAAGGCGGCACTCAGGTTCATGAACGGAAACGTGATGCCCAGTCCGGCAATGGCATCGGCTCCTACCACCTGACCGATGAAGGCCCGGTCGATGATGTTGTAGAGCGAAGAGGCAGTCATGGCGATGATGGCCGGCAGTGCATACTGCCAGAGCAGTCGTCCCACAGGCTTCGTGCCCAGTTCCAGTGTTGCTTGCTTGTTATCCATGCGTTCTTTATTTTCGGCAAAGATACAAACATTTCTGTTACCAGCCAACTTTTCCGGTGCAAAAAAAATGCGGGGCACCGCAACGGTGCTCCGCATTCTGTTATAATGGTATTTTCCTTAAATGTTCTTTTAGTCTGTTTTTTCCCCGATGCAAAATTACGGTCAGGCGGTGAAGCCCCGAAAGGATGATAGAATTACATCTTTTGGCGAAGAGCTTCTTCTTCGGCTTCGAGCTTTATGCTCATCTCTTCATTCCATTTCTTCTTATATTCCCTGTATCTGCGAAGTGCAAGAATAAACTTTGTCGGTTTTGTTGCTTCCATAACATCTATATTGTTTACAACCGCAAAGATACAAACATTTCTGTTACCAGCCAACTTTTCAACTATAAAAAATGCGGGGCACCGCAACGGTGCTCCGCATTCTTGCTATGATGGTTGTTCTTTTATTTGCATCCTTCTAAATGGAAAAATCAAGTATAGAGAGTTCGGTACATTCTTAATGTGTCTTTATAAGGCTTTGGAGCTTCATTGGGAGTGAATCCGCACCTTTCATAGAAACCAACTGCACTGTATTCACTGGTGGCAAGAGCTTCGACTGTGATGAACTGACATCCAGCCAAAGTTTGAGTGCGAGCTTGCTTTACTATCATTTCAATTAGAAATCTGCCAATATGTTTGTTTCGCCATTTTTCTTGTACGGCTAAATAAGCAATGTCGAGTGCAGGATACCTTGGTTTTGAATAAAAGGTGTCTTTGTAATTCCAATCTATGCTTGGAGTTCCCGTAGAAGAAATGCCAAGTTGAAGTTCCTCCTTGTCGATAGAGTCTAAGTCCAGCGAATCAAAACTTAGAGCAAATACAGCCACGATCTCATCGTTGAGCTTGGCAATATATGCAGTGCAATAATGATGCTCAATGCTTAGTTTGAAATCGTTTTGAATAAAAGAGTCCATAGATTTCACTCCCGAGCAAAAGGATTTCAAGCATTGAAAATCTTTTAATGGAGAAATTTCTATTTTCCCTAAATGTTCTTTTAGTCTGTTTTCCATTCTCCTTCCCACTCGTTTAAAGCTTCTGCTCCTTTTTTAATAGCTTCTTTTTCCTTTTCTGTGAGATGGCCGGTTGTGGCACGCCAAAGACTTTGCCTGATTTCTCTGGAAAACTCTGCTGTGATGGGTTCTCTTGGTGAATTGATGCCTAACATGATTTCTTTGTTGTTTATTGTTTACAACCGCAAAGATACAAACATTTCTGTTACCAGCCAACTTTTCCGGTGCAAAAAAATGCGGGGCACCGCAACGGTGCTCCGCATTCCTCATTTGTCGTTGTAGTGCCCCTCCACTTTAACAACCAAAACCGTCACTACATCTTCATATATATCATAGATAATACGGTCGTGCGCCGTGATGTGACGCGACCAAGTAACATCTTTTCCTCCAACAAGGGCTTCAGGGTGACCAAGCCCGGAACGTGGATGGTCGGCCAATTCATGATAAATCTTAACGTATTTTCTCCAAAGCTGTGGATTGGATTTCTTCCACTTCCTCACAACTTTGTCGGCAGACGATGATACTTCAACTTTGTACATAGTGACTACATAGACTCAAAATAGCGGTCAATGTCCTGGTGTGTACTCAGTGTAACACACTTCCCTTCACGACACTCCTGTCTGGCTTTCTCAATCTCAGCTGCTAATTCTGGGGTAATCTCATTCCTGTTCAAATCTCTTCCTGATATTACTACCATAATGCACTTATTGCTTTTGTTTGTTTGCAAAGATACAAACATTTCTGTTACCAGCCAACTTTTCCGGTGTAAAAAAATGCGGGGCACCGCAATGGTGCTCCGCATTCTGTTATATGTCCTCCCCGAGTAATTCCCCTCCCCTTGGGGAGGTCGGGTGGGGGGCATCTTGGGGAGGTCGGGTGGGGGGCATCTTAGTCGTCCCAAACGCTCTTGTTTTCGTACCAGCGTGCGTCAACCTCTTCGGTTCCTTCAGCTTCTCCACCAACCGTGGTTCCTTCAAGTGAACTCGTTGAAACATTCACCATCATCTTTTCAGGATGTGTGTCGATAACCTGAAGAGTTGGTTTGATATACATAGTCTTCTTCATAATCTTTTCTGTTTTAATGATGATTACTTAATCACAACCTTCTTACCATTCACGATATACAGGCCGCGAGTGGGCTGAGCCACTTTGCGACCGCTCAGGTCGTAAACAGCTCCGTCGAACTTCTTCTCGGCTGCATTCACACCGTTGATGCCAGTGGTCTCGTCGTCGAGGCCGACAGCGATGATACGAGCTTCACCAGATACATTGTGTAGTGTGATGTAAGCACGGAAAGCCTTCATGTTGGGCTGCTTGCCTTCAACAACACTCAGGAACATATTGTTGCTGATGATGATAGAACCAACAGGTGCAGCCATGGGTTCCATGTTACCGGTCATGTCAGCGTTGGTGGTAGTGATGTTGTGAAGTGTGGGATCAACAGCTACACCGGTAGCACTGATTTCATTAACGTCTTTCTCTGCATCATCGGCAAGTTTCACCATGTAGGGAACACCGGCCTCAATAGCCTCAGCATCGCTGAATGTCAGACGAACATCTTGGTTTCCATTGATTTCGCTTGCAGTCAGCTTCTTCACAGTCCATCCATCAGGCTTGTTCATGTTGAAAGGTACGGTGAATGAGTTCCAAACACCTTTCTTCACCTTGCGCTGCAAGGTAACGTTGTAATATTTCTTGGAACCAGTGTAACCAACTTCTTCATCGATGGTAAGGTCAGCTACTTTCTTCAGCTCGATGTCTGTAAATACAGCCTGATTCTGTTTTGTGCCACCAGCGTTCTTGATAAGACCAATCACATAGTTGCCTGCAGCTTCTGTGGTGAACATGTATGCATATTCTGTGTATGGTTCAGCTGACCCGTCGCCACCAGTTTTTGCTGTGAAATCATCAGAGGTGGCAATCTTTGTGCCATTTTCTGCATAAACGTTGATATGCATAGTTGGACTGTTACCCCATCCTGCATATTTGAAAGTAAGCTGGTATGCAGTGTTTGCTTTCAAGGGAAGCTCATAGCCTTCGGTGTCGCCATAGAAAGTATGGAACTTTGTCATCATTCCCTTTCCAGATGCAGAAGCGCCTTCAGGAAGAGTCATCAAGCGGGTTTCATATCCACTATCTGTACCATCGTTTGAGTTTGCAGTTGCGCTGTGGCGGCTCCATCCTAAAGGACGTGTGTTCTCTGCAGGCACAGTCTGGATAGCGAAGTCACCGTCGTAAACTGCATTTACTTCACCATCGTTGGCAACCCACTTAAGAGCGTTGATAGCTGCGGTAGCAGCAGTAACAGTAGCTTTCTTGGCTTTTCCTCCGAAGGCTTCCATCTCTGCCAGTACCTTGTTGACTTCTGTCTGAGCAGTAGCAATATTGTCAATATTGTTGTAAGGAGCATATTCGCCGTCCTCGAAACCAAGCATGGCTGTGGGCTGAGTAGCTTCGTTAAAAGCCATGATGTCAGATGCATCTGCCCATACATCCGTTTCTTCCAGTTGAACAAGACGGAAACGTGCAACAGATGCCCAGTTGTGAGCACTCTCGGTTGCAGCTTCGAAACCAATGTTTACACTTTTAGCTTCTGTCAGTTCAAACTCTACAGAATAGTCGTTAAATCCGCGGTCAAATATACCTGTGCCAACAGCAGCACCGAAGTGCCCCATATTAACAGATTCGTCATCGGCAAAGAGGCGGAATGTTGTCAAATCATTGCTACCACGTGCTGTTGCTGTGAGCAGGTACCTACCTGCGGTAAGGGTGACATCCTGACTCATCTTGGCAGTATATGAACTTGCGCCCCAAAGATCACCCGTGTCAATCAGATTGGTTCCCTTTGTACCATCACCTGCTGTATAGGTGTCGTCATCACTCTTCAATACAAAGTGTGCGTCTGAACCTGTGATTTCTTCTGTCCAATCAGTAAGAGCATCCTGCTTAATCTTGTCGGTCATGTCAACAGCATCTTCCACTCCTTCTGCCAGAGCATTGGACTCTACGTACAGACGGTTAGCGGTGTTGATGGCAGCAACTTGTGCATCTGCTTCGGTGGCAGAGTTTACAGTTGCTGCGACAGCGTTGTCGAGAGCGGTTTTCTTCTCGGGGTTTGCATAGGGGAGTTCTCCTGAAACCTGAGCTTTTACGGCTACGTAATTATTCCAAGATGCAGCACTACCTGTGAATGTCATGAGGGCTGATTGAAGTGCGCTAATCTTTTCAATATAGTTTGCCTTGGAGCTTCCGTCGGGTTCGTCGGCGATAGCTTCGTTAAGAGCTGTTAACTCAGAACCGATTACGTTTGGATAGGTGGTCTTTGCTGTAGCAGCATCGCTAACGAGGGCGGCCCACTGTTCGTCATATACAGAATAGTCGGGAGCACCATAGTACTTCAGTGTGAAGTCGCGGAAGATGGTCCACTTGTCGGTTTTATCGTCATCTTGGTTGTTGATACCAATTTCAACGTCTTGAGTCTCTTCGATGAGGAACTTCAGGGCAACCTTACCGTTACCGTTGTCGAAATAGGTTTTGGCTTGAGCCATGGTGTTAACAACAGTGCTCTCTACGCCGGGAATGAGAATCTTGTCTTCGCCGGCATAGAAATAGGTGCTGTGGTTGCCGGCGCGGTGGAAACCGGTCACGCCGAATTCCCATGTGCCGGGAGTGAGGGCCAGAGTCTGATAGAACTTGAAGTTCTGTTGATAGAATTCACATTCGCCATAGTTGCAGACACCGAAGCTGTAGTCACCATTGGGAGTACCTTCAATGGTCCAACCCGTAGTATTTTGACTTACAGATGGATTGACCACAAAGAAGTTTGTAACATTGAAGAAAGCATCCTGATCCAATGTAACTGTAGAAATGAAAGGAACGAGACCAGCCTTAAGATTAACAATGGCGGCATTCAGGTCTGTCAAATTAGTCGTAGCATCAGCGGCATCGATGAGAGACTTAAAGGTTGCCTTAGCGCCATCCTTGTCTGTGTAGTCTGTCTGGTTGTAAATAGCCTTGGCTTCGGTTACAGTAGCATAGGCAGCAACAATTCCAGCAGAAGCGTATGTGCTGATAGCTGTGTTAATTGCGCTGACAGCATCATCGTATTCTGCCTCTGTGCTCCAAGTCTGATTGTTGGCAGTTACGACTTCATCGATTGCATCTTTTGCAGCAGTGGGAATCGTGTTTCCATCAATAGCTTGAGCGGCAGCAACAGCTTCAACCAATTGCGCCTTCTTGAGATTGATGGGGTCACCATAATATATTAGAGTGAAACTGCGCCAGCACATCCAGTGGTCGACTGTAGAGTTGTCAGCTGTTAAACCTATTTCTAAAGACTCGGTAGCTTCGTCAAGTGTGAAGTTGAGCTCATTTAAACCATGACCTTGGGCAATCCAATTGTTACCTCCATTTCTGTCATTTACGCTTCCGCATCCTACAAGTTTAACCTTGTCCTCACCAGCATTCAGGTATGCAGTCATATTGTCACGTGTATAGGCAATTGCTGACAGTTTGTAAGCACCCTTTGGGAGATTGTAAAGAGTCTGTTTGGTTGTAGCACCAGATACATTCCAATATTCGTATAATTGATATTGAAGACTAGGTGCCCCCGAGTTTGTCCAACCAGTTAGATTGCCTGCAATACCAGGAGACGGGTTGGTAATCCATGCATTGGTGATATCAAAGCCAGCGGTGATGATGACACTCTCAAGGAATGTATTGCCAGCAGCTTTGATTGCACTCATGGCATTATCGATTTCTGTTGTGGTGGTAGCATTGTTCACGGCCTCATCCTGAGTTGCAACAGTAGAGGTAAGTGTGTTAGCAGCACCGACCTCGTCAGTATAAGCAGATGTGTTGGTGGCAAAGCCCATCACGGTTGCACGTACTTCCTCGTATTCTGCAATCTTAGTCAGCAAGGGAACTTTAGCTGCTGCAAACAGTTTCCACTTTGCGCCTGCAATTGATCCATCTGTACCAGGGGTTACGATGGTACCGTCAACTCCTGCAGTCATATAAACGTTAGAACCGCCACCGTGGTTGGCTGCAGAGATGATATTATATACAGGACCGTTGTCTGTGCCAACCTGAGTGAATGTCCACGTGGAATTCTTATTGCGTGATTGGTCCGTGTAAATTGTACCACCCGACAAATACTCAATACCATAATTGCCATTGCCGAGTTTGTAATTTCCGTCAATCTCAGATAATGTCAGGGTCATAGCACTGGAAGGATTACCATTTGTAGTGATACTGGCCTGTGTGCCATAGCCATTACCTTTGGTGAAATACTGGCTTGTACCGACGTTGTAGAGAACAAAATCCCCTGCTCCAACTTCAGAAGCCGTCAAGGTCTGTGCCCAGACGCTGCCTCCTCCTACTATGAGAGAAAGCAGAAACATTAAAAGTCTGATTCTTTTCATTTTGTTTAAGTTTTAAGTTAGAAATTATTAGTGAAATATTGTTATTTTGCTATTATGAACTTTTTACCAGAATATCTTGCA
>CACXFT010000059.1 GCA_902767045.1 uncultured Prevotellaceae bacterium
CCACTTCATAACCTTCAGCCTCGAACATCTGACGGAATGCGAGGCGACCGATACGGCCAAAGCCGTTAATAGCTACTTTTGTCATTTCTTTTTTTGGTTTATTAATAGGGTTAAAAATAAATTCGTTCAAGTTTTTTCATGCTTAAAAAGCATTTTTTCTTTCTTTCGAGCGCAAAGTTACAAAATATTTTCTATATTTGCATCAAAATTCATTCTTAATTAAAATTAAAGAATCGTCTTTAAGAATTAAAGTATGAAAAAAAAGCTTTAAAAGCTCAGATTGCTAAATACAGATTGCAAAATATCAACATTTATAAAAACGTAGAATTATGGGATTCATTCAAGAGTTTAAAGATTTTGCCATGCGTGGCAACGTGTTGGACATGGCTGTCGGTGTAATCATCGGCGGTGCGTTTGGGAAAATTGTCAGTTCGCTCGTCGACGACGTCATCATGCCACCCATCGGCTGGCTCATTGGTGGCATCAAGTTCTCCGACCTGGCCGTGAAGTTACCTGTTAATCCGCTCACACCCGACCAAGACCCCGTAACCATCAATTACGGACAGTTCCTGCAAACCACGCTCGACTTCCTCATTGTGGCTTTCTGCATATTCCTTCTCATCAAGGGTATCAACAAGCTTAGCAACCTGAAGAAGAAAGAAGAGGCTGAAGCCAAGACCGCTGAGCCTGCCGCTCCTGCCGGCCCCACACAAGAGGAACTGCTTGCCGAGATTCGCGACCTGCTCAAGCAAAAGTAAGGTTGCGGTTGGGTTCAAGCCCATCTTTTCATGCAATGTGCCACCCGCTACACCTTATTATATATATAGGGCGCGAACATGGGCATTGCGCAAAATCAAGAAAATCGGCTTTTTGCTTACATAAGGTAGCACAATTGAGTGCTACCTTATTTATTTTTATTACCTTTGCCACCGGATAACGAAAGAAAAGGCAGCTCTTTCAAGACTGCTCACATGTTAACAGTTAACAGGTTTATAGCAAATGATAAAAAATCTTCAAGTGAAGCCGAAACTATTCTCGGCACTTAAAAACTACAACAAGAAATCGTTCACGGCCGACCTCATGGCAGGCATCATCACCGGCATTGTGGCGCTTCCTTTGGCCATCGCCTTCGGCATTGCCAGCGGGGTGTCGCCCGAAAAAGGTATCATCACCGCCATTGTTGCCGGGTTTATCATCTCGGCCCTGGGTGGCAGCCGCGTGCAAATTGGAGGTCCCACAGGGGCATTCATCGTCATCGTCTATGGCATCATCCAGCAATATGGCATGCAAGGGCTCACCATTGCCACGCTCATGGCTGGCGTGTTTCTCATCATGCTTGGGGTGCTCCGGTTAGGAACCATCATCAAATACATCCCCTACCCCATTATTGTAGGCTTCACCAGCGGTATTGCCGTAACCATCTTCACCACACAGATAAAAGACCTGTTAGGCATGCAGATGGAAACGGTTCCGGCAGACTTCATTGAGAAATGGATTGCCTATGCGCAAAACATCACTCACATCGACCTCTGGAGCACGCTTGTGGGTATAGCAAGTGTGATCATCATTGCCGTCACACCCCGATTCAGCAAGAAAGTGCCGGGCTCTCTCATTGCCATCATCGTTATCACTGTTGTTGCACTTCTGCTGAAACAGTATGCCGGTGTCACCACCATCGAAACCATCGGCGACCGTTTCAGCATCAACTCCAACCTGCCGGATGCCGTGGTGCCAACCATCACCTGGGAAACCATCAAGTCGCTCGCCGGACCAGCCATGACCATTGCTGTGCTCGGTGCCATTGAGAGCTTGCTTTCGGCTACGGTTGCTGATGGTGTTATTGGCGACCACCACGATTCCAACACCGAACTCATCGGACAGGGCATTGCCAACATTGCTTCGCCCCTCTTCGGTGGCATTCCTGCCACGGGAGCCATCGCCCGCACCATGACCAACATCAACAATGGCGGGCGCACACCTATTGCAGGCATTGTGCACGCAGCAGTGTTGTTGGCTATTTTCCTTTTCCTCATGCCGCTTGCACAGTATATTCCCATGGCTTGCCTGGCAGGAGTGCTCGTGGTGGTGAGCTACGGCATGAGCGGCTGGCGGTCGTTCGTGGCCATGATGCGCAACCCCAAGAGCGACATCACCGTACTGGTGCTCACCTTCCTGCTCACCATCATTTTCGACCTCACCATTGCCATTGAGGTGGGCTTGGTATGTGCTTGCCTGCTGTTCATGCGGCGCATGGCTGAAACCACTGAGGTGCGAACCATTCTCGACGAGATAGACCTGAACGAGGATGCCGACATGCAGCGGGGCAACCTGGAGCACCTCACCATTCCGCACGATGTGGAGGTGTATGAAATTAACGGACCTTTCTTCTTCGGTGCCGGCAACCGGTTCGAAGACATCATGGCACGCTATGGCAACCGACCAAAAGTTCGCATCATCCGCATGCGAAAGGTGCCCTTCATCGATTCCACCGGCCTGCACAACCTGGAGAACATGTGCCTGATGAGCCAAAAGGAGGGCATCACCGTGGTGCTCTCGGGTGTGAACCCAAAAGTTGAAGCAGTGCTCAAGCGAAACAACTTCAACACGCTGCTCGGCGAAGAGAACATTTGCAACCACATAGACCTTGCATTGGCTCGGGCACGGGAAATACTGAATAACCACTAAGCTCAACGCTCTAACGTGCATTATTCATAGAAAGTTCTCAGTGCGTGGTCCCCTCCTTTATGAAAGGAGGGGACCACGAGATGGAGGCTTGCTCGGTTACCATAAGCGAGATTATCTATGAATAATGCAGGCTCAACGCTCAACGCTCCATGAATAATTGAAACTAAAACATTCTTTTTGAAACTTATATTTGGCTGTTTCAAAGAAAAAGTCTACCTTTGCCAAATGGAACATTTTTAACAAAACTAAAGAGAGAATAAAAATTAAATACTAACATGGAAAAAGAAATAAAGATTGCAGTAGCCGGCACCGGCTACGTTGGACTGAGTATTGCCACACTGTTGAGCCAGCACCATCAGGTTACGGCCGTTGACGTGATTCCCGAAAAGGTAGACATGATAAACCGCCGGCAGTCGCCCATTCAAGACGAGTACATTGAGAAATTCTTTGCCGAAAAAGAACTGAACCTGAAAGCCACGCTCGACGGTGCCGCTGCCTATAAGGATGCCGACTTCGTGGTGATTGCAGCACCAACCAACTACGACCCCGTGAAAAACTACTTCGACACAAGTCATGTTGAAGAGGTGATAGACCTGGTGCTGTCGGTAAACCCCGATGCCGTGATGGTTATCAAATCTACCATTCCCGTGGGCTACACCCGCTCGCTCTTCGTGAAGTATGCCCTGCAGTTCCTCTACAAGCCCGAACTGAAGGGGAAGAAGTTCAACCTGCTCTTCTCGCCGGAGTTCCTGCGCGAAAGCAAAGCGCTCTACGATAACCTCTATCCCTCACGCATCATTGTGGGATTCCCGAAGATTATCAACATCGACGAAAAGAACTTCAACGACGAGAATGCCGCCATCACGGCCATAGGAAACCCCGATGCCGAGAAGCAGGCCCACACGTTTGCCCACCTGCTGCAAGAAGGTGCCATCAAGGAAAACATCGACACGCTCTTCATGGGCATGAAGGAAGCCGAAGCCGTGAAACTCTTTGCCAACACCTACCTGGCTTTGCGTGTTAGCTACTTCAACGAACTGGACACCTATGCCGAGGTGAAGGGACTCGACACGGCGGCTATCATCAACGGTGTGGGACTCGACCCACGCATCGGCACTCACTATAACAACCCCTCGTTTGGCTATGGCGGCTATTGTTTGCCTAAGGATACCAAGCAGCTGCTGGCCAACTATCAGAACGTGCCTCAAGACATGATGACAGCCATTGTGCAGAGCAACCGCACACGCAAAGACTACATTGCCGATGCGGTGCTGAGAAAGGCCGGATACTACAACGAAAACTCTTCGTTCGATGCCAGCAAAGAGAAGGCTTGCGTGATTGGTGTGTATCGGCTGACCATGAAATCGAACTCCGACAACTTCCGGCAGTCGGCCATACAAGGCATCATGAAACGCATCAAGGCCAAGGGTGCCGAGGTGATTGTCTATGAACCGACTCTGGAAGATGGAACCACATTCTTCGGTTCGAAGGTGGTGAACAACCTTGACGCTTTCAAGCAACAGTCACATGCCATCATCGCCAACCGCTACGACGACTGTCTCAACGATGTGAAAGAGAAGGTTTACACACGCGACATCTTCCGCCGCGACTGAGGTCGCTGCTTCGCTGCTTCGCTGCTTCGCAGCTAAATGATAAATGATAAATGATAAATGATAAATGAAAAATGATAAATAAATAAGATGAAAGACTTTCTGAAATACGTGCTTGCCACAGTGGTGGGTCTGTTCCTGTTTGGAATAGTTGCCGGCATACTGGGCATGATGAGCTTGGTGGGTATGGTGGCTTCGGGCGAAGCTACCAAAGAGGTGAAAGAAAACTCGGTGCTCGTGCTCAACCTTTCCGGGCAGATGCAGGAACAGGCCGAAGATAATCTGGCAGCGCTCTTGAATAACAGCATGGCGGCTCCAATCGGACTGCACGAAACTCTGAATGCCATCAAAAAGGCTAAGGAAAACAAAAACATCAAAGGCATCTACATAGAGGCCGGCATGTTTGCGGCCGACTATGCTCAACTGCAGGAAGTGCGCCAGGCCTTGCTCGACTTCAAGAAAAGCGGCAAATGGATTATTGCCTATGGCGACATCTACACACAGGGCACCTATTACCTGGCTTCGGTTGCCGACAAAGTATACATGAACCCGCAGGGCGAGGTAGACTGGCACGGCATTGGCGCACAACCCATCTTCGTAAAAGACCTCATGGACAAGTTCGGCGTGAAGATGCAGGTGCTGAAGGTGGGCAAGTATAAGAGTGCCACCGAAATGTTCACCGAAGAAAAAATGAGCGACTTCAACCGCCAACAGACTCAAGCTTACATCGATGGACTTTGGCTGAACATCTGCAGCGAGGTGGGAGCAAGCCGTAAACTTTCTGTTGCCCAGCTGAACGCATACGCCGATAGTCTCATCACCTTTGCCGACCAGAAAGAACTGGTGAAGCTGAAAATGGTTGATGCACTGCTCTACCACGACCAGGTGAAAGATGCCGTGAAGAAGCAGATGAACCTTGGCGAAGACGACAAGCTGCAACAGGTGAGCATTGCCGACATGCAAAACGTGAAAGAAGAACAGCCGGGCGAGCAGATTGCTGTGTACTATGCCTATGGCGACATCGTAGACAACGAAGAGGAAGGCTTGGTCATGGGACAGGAACACCAGATTGTGTCGGGGAAAACTTGTCGCGACTTAGAAGAACTCATGAACGACGACGATGTGAAAGCTGTTGTGATTCGTGTAAACTCTCCCGGTGGCAGTGCCTATGCCTCGGAGCAGATCTGGCGACAAGTATCGCTGCTTAAAGCCAAAAAGCCGGTGGTGGTTTCCATGGGGGGCTATGCTGCTTCGGGCGGCTACTACATGAGCTGCAATGCCAACTGGATTGTGGCTGAACCCACCACGCTCACCGGCAGCATCGGCATCTTTGGCATGATTCCCGACTTTAGCGGACTCATCACCCAGAAGTTAGGCGTGAAGTTCGATGAGGTGAAAACCAACCGGCACGCAACCCTTGGCACACCCGCACGACCCATGAACGCCGAAGAAACGGCTTTCTTGCAAAAGCACATCAACCGTGGCTATGCCTTGTTCCGTCAGCGTGTGGCCGATGGCAGAAAAATGAAAATTGAAGAGGTGGAAGAGGTGGCTCAAGGTCATGTATTCTTAGGCCAGCATGCCATTAAGCTGAAGTTGGTTGATGAGTTGGGCGGACTGGATGTGGCCGTTGCCAAGGCTGCTAAGCTGGCAAAGCTCAACGAATACCACACACAAAGCTATCCGGCACAGGAAAGCTTCCTCGACCAGCTGTTGGAACAGGCCGACAAAAGCTCCAACAACTATCTCGACGAACAAATGCGACTCTCGCTCGGAGAATACTACGAACCCTTCATGCTGATGAAAACCATCAATCACCAGTCGGCCATTCAAGCTCGCATGCCCTTCTGGATGAATCTCAGATGAGCGTTGAGAGTATAGAGTTTAATGTTTTAATTGAGAATAACAATTTAAATAAGTAACCACTCCCCTCCCCTTGGGAGGGGTCGGGGGTGGGGTCGGGGTTGGGTCGTTGAGGGGGGGACTGGATTGCTTATGAGAACAGAAGGCGACTTTATAAAAATAAACAAATGGTTGCTCCCGTTGAGCTGGCTCTACGGTTTGGGAGTGGCCATTCGCAACGAACTCTTTGAAATGGGTTTGCTGAAAAGTCGTGCCTTCAACATTCCCGTCATTTCGGTGGGAAACATCACCGTGGGCGGTTCCGGAAAGACACCACATGTGGAATACCTCATCCGCCTGCTGCAAGACTCCTTCAAAGTGGCAGTGCTTTCACGGGGGTATAAACGAAAAAGCAAGGGCTATCAGCTTGCCTCTAAGACATCGAAGATGAGCGACCTGGGCGACGAACCCTACCAGATGAAGCAGAAGTTCAGCAACATCTATGTGGCCGTAGACCGCGACCGGTGCAACGGCATTGAACGGCTCACAACCGACCAGGCCACCAACGACGTGGAAGTAATTCTGCTCGACGATGCCTATCAGCACCGCTATGTGAAACCGGGCATCAACATACTGCTCGTAGACTACCACCGGCTCATCATCTACGACAAGCTGCTGCCGGCGGGCCGACTGCGCGAACCCATCAGTGGAAAAACACGGGCAAACATGGTGATTATCACCAAATGCCCACGCGACCTGAAACCTATGGAATTCAGGGTGCTAACAAAAGCGCTCAACCTCTACACCTTCCAGCATCTGTTTTTCACCACCATCACCTACGAAAACCTTCAACCGCTTTTTGCCAAGCGCAGCAAAACACTGAACAGCATCAACAAAAACGATAACATTCTATTGCTCACGGGCATTGCTTCGCCCAAGCAGATGCTTGTAGACTTGGCCCCTTATTCCAAAAACATCACTTCGATGAACTTCCCCGACCACCATTTCTTTACACCAAAAGATGTGGAGGCCATCAACAAACGATTTAGTGAATTGCCCGAACCAAAACTTCTGATAACGACGGAGAAAGATGCCACCAGACTTAAATCCATCAAAGGACTTTCAAAAGAAGTGCGCAAAGCACTTTATGTACTGCCCATCAGAATCAGGTTTTTGATCGGAAAAGAAAAAATGTTTAATGATAAAATTCTAAGCTATGTACAAAAAAATTCAAGAAACAGCATCCTGGCTCAAAGAGAGGATGACCACCAATCCTAAGATAGCAATCATTCTGGGTAGCGGACTGGGAGAATTAGCTGCCGAGATTTCCGACGCAGTTGAAATTCCTTATGCCGACATACCCAACTTCCCCATCTCTACCGTAGAGGGCCATAGCGGCAAACTGATTTTCGGCAAGCTTGGCGGGCGCGACATCATGGCCATGAAAGGGCGCTTCCACTTCTACGAGGGATACTCCATGAAAGAGGTCACACTGCCCATTCGCGTGATGTACGAGCTGGGCATCACCACTCTCTTTGTTTCCAATGCGGCCGGAGGCATGAACCCGGCTTTCAAAATTGGCGACCTAATGGTTATCACCGACCACATCAACCTTTTCCCCGAACATCCGCTGCGTGGTAAGAATTTCCCCACAGGACCGCGATTCCCCGACATGCACGAACCCTACGACCATCGGCTCATTTCACTGGCCACTCAGGTTGCCAAAGACAAAAACATCCGTCTTGTTTATGGGGTGTATGTGGGTGTGCAAGGGCCAACCTTCGAAACGCCTGCCGAATATAAGATGTATCGCGCACTGGGGGGCGACACGGTGGGCATGTCAACAGTTCCCGAAGTCATCGTGGCACACCACTGTGGCATTAAGTCGTTCGGCATCAGCGTGGTTACCGACCTGGGCGGATTCGACAGCCCCGTTGAGGTGAGCCACGAAGAGGTGCAGCAGGCTGCCGACAAGGCACAGCCCATCATGACCGAACTGATTCGTGAAATGATTAAAAGAGTTGACAACGTGTAAACCCTTCAGAATGGAAATTGCTAAACTTGGAGAGTTCGGACTCATCGAACATCTCACAAAAGAAATACATCCACAAAACAATTCAACCAAGCACGGCGTGGGCGACGACTGCGCCGTGCTCTCCTACCCCAACAGCGAAGTGCTGGTTACTTCCGATATGCTCATGGAAGGCGTGCACTTCGACCTTACCTACATCACCCTGAAACACCTGGGCTACAAATCGGCCATGGTGAACATCAGTGATGTGTTTGCCATGAATGGCACACCCAGACAACTGGTGGTGAGCATTGCGCTGAGCAAACGCTTCACGGTGGAAGACATGGACGAGTTTTACGAGGGACTGCGTGCTGCCTGCCAGAAATGGAATGTAGACATTGTGGGGGGCGATACCACATCGTCCTACACAGGGTTGGCCATCTCCATCACCTGCATTGGCGATGCACCAAAAGAAGATATTGTGTACCGAAACGGGGCACACGACACCGATCTCATCTGCGTGAGCGGCGACCTGGGGGCTGCCTACATGGGACTGCAACTGCTGGAACGCGAGAAAGCTGTTTACTACGGTCAGGTGAACGACTTGCAACGAAAAATTGCCGAGGCCAAGAAACAGGGCGACGACAAGAAAGCAGAAGCATTGCATCAACAACTCGCCGAACTAAACAACTTCCAACCCGACTTTGCCGGCAAGGAGTATCTGCTTCAACGCCAACTGCAACCTGAAGCGCGGGGCGACATTCGCCAGAAACTGCAACAGGCAGGAATACGCCCAACGGCCATGATTGACATCAGCGACGGTCTTTCCAGCGAAATCATGCACATCTGCAAACAGAGCAACACGGGTTGCCGCATCTATGAGAAGAACCTACCCATCGACTACCAAACGGCAGTGATGGCCGAAGAGCTGAACATGAACGTCACCACCTGCGCTCTGAACGGGGGCGAAGACTACGAACTGCTCTTCACCATACCCATCGGCGACCACGAAAAGATAGAACAGTTAGATGGGGTGAAACTCATTGGGCACATCACCCGCCCCGAACTCGGAACCAACCTCGTTACCCGCGATGGTCAGGAGTTCCCGCTCAAAGCTCAAGGTTGGAACCCGCTCAGCTCATGAAGCTTCCATACCTGCTCACCACATAGTTTGCTTCTGCTGCTTTCTTCATTGCCGTGCATCATCTTCGAGGGTGTATCAAAATCGGCAGCAATTTTCTGCCAACAACACCATTTATCGATAACCGACCGAACGTTGACAATTTTTCGTTCGTTGTTGAAGCTACTATATATATAGTGTAGCTTCAACAACGAACAAAAAGTTTGTTTCCGTATGCGTTGGGCGCCGAATGCTCAAACACCCGCTTTCGACCTCCTCAAAGAACGCTTTCAAGCATCCCAAAGACCGCTTTCAAGCATCCCAAAGACCGCTTTCGAGAACCTTGAACCTAAATCGGTCTTGACGAAAAGCTTTCACCATTCTTTATCATCAAAAAGTGAGCAGGAAGAAAGAGCCTCTTAACTTGTTGCTTATCAAATAATTGAAGGGCAATTAAACATTTTTTAAGTGTAGTTTTCGTGTACCGAAAGTTTATCTGAAATTTGTCCGTTTCTTCCTTTTCATCTACTTTTGCCTCAAATTTTAGTTTTAAAGCAAAAAAGACATGAAAACAAAAAACATTTTAACAATGCTGCTCTTGGTGTTGATGACGCTGACAGCAAATCCTGACTTCGTCACTCATTTTTATCCAAAAGCATAACTTGCTTATACAGAGTTATTTGTAACTTTGCGCCGCCCGATTTAGGGAGG
>CACXFT010000060.1 GCA_902767045.1 uncultured Prevotellaceae bacterium
CCGGCTTGAGCACCCCACAAGGGTTAATGCACAAGTGAAGTGTAGAAGGAGTTTCCTCATCTGATGAGTATTTTTTTTCCGTTCACGATTCCAATGCCTTTGTTCCCACTTTGCGAAACAGTTCTTTTGCGGCCGAGAAGGTCGAAGCAGCCCCCGCTGCTGTTCAACCCCGTTGTTCCGTAACGGGTGTTGCTGATGCTGTTCACCTCTCCTGCAGCAGGCCAGAAGATTACTTCGCCCAGCGAGGCATTGTCGTGTTTGTGTGTAATCACCCCTTCGATATAGTTGCTGGTTTGCTGCGGCACATTCCAAGTGTTGCCCTGCGCATACACCGTGATGGTAGAGTTGTTGTAGAGGTCGTAGAGAACACCTCCGTTGCCATTGTCTTTGAAGATGTTGCCGCCCGGGTTGTATGCTTCATCGTCTGTAGGTACCTCTGTTCTACCTAAGTTCACCTCTTTGCATCCGATGATTGTCACTCCCCACAGGCTGCCCTCAATGGTGTTGCCGGTGAGCCGGGCGCAGGTTTGGGCGTATGGGTCATAAAGGCTCACACCGCTTCCCCCATTCATGGGGTTTGTTTCGTAGCGGTTGTTGAGCAGTTGGTTGTTGGCAATAAGAATGTTGACAGGTCCCACCGTGCCAATGCCATATCGGTTGTCAGCGATGGTGCATCCCTCTATGCGGATGTCGGTATCTGTGGTAGCGGTGAAGTTAGAGATGCCTATGCCTCCCACCAGGTTGTTATTCGGGTTGCCCGTGACGGTGCAGTTGGTGATGGCAATGGAAGGCGATGCCGAGAGGTTTATCTGCGGCACGTTTTGGTTCTGTGCCGAGTTCTGGTAGAGTGTGCAGCTATCACAAGCGATGAGTGCACTTGCCGTGACCGAACTGCCGATGGCAGCCCGCTGGCAAGCTTCGAACCTGCAGCTGTTCACTTTTGCCTGAGTGGTGCCAAGCACAAAGTATAGCGCAGCGGCAGCCGAGCCGTTGTGATTGAAGAAGTTGCAGTGGCTGATTTCGAGCAGAGTTGTTTCAGAAACCCTCAGACCCACTTGTCGGAACGTGATGTTGCAGAATTTCACTGCACCGATGGGGGCATTCAGGAACACCCCTTTCGGAGTTCCCCCTTGATAGGTGGCGTTGAACACGGTTTCCACATCGGCTTCGAACGAAGCTTCGCCCTCGATGGTGAGTTCGGTGCCGGAGGCAAACTCCACGATGCTGGCATCTTCATCGAGCACAAAGCGGTCGCCCCGTGCGATGGTCACCGACTGAGTGAGCCGGTAGCAGGTGTTCTGTTCTTCGCGCGGCCCGTCACACTCTTCACTCTCCACGCCGCTCTCGGCAATGGTGGTAAGCTTCTGCAGGGTGTAGGTGTTGCCATTGCCCGGTGTAACAAATTGCGCCCAGGCGCACCACTGCGCGAGGGATGTTATCAACAGAAAACAAAATCTTTTCATAGTGTTATATTAATTAATGTGTGTTATTGGTAAATCTTGGCCACCACCTGCCCACGAAGCACGTCGAGCGCATTCTGTGCCAGAGCCCCCATTTCGTCTTCGCCCGGATAGCAATAGGTGGGTGCGAGAAAGCTGATGCGCTTGCGCAACCTTTGCACCACATATTCCGAGCGAGCCATGCCCCCTGTGAGCAGAATGGCATCAATCTTTCCGCAGAGCACGGCACTCTCGGCAGCGATATGTTTGGCCACATGGTAGATCATGGCATCCACCACCAGTTGTGCATGCTTGTCGCCGTTGGCAATGCGCTGTTCCAGCTCTTTCATGTTGTTGGTACCTAAATGGGCAGTGAGGCCCGCCTTTCCAGCAATGCGCTTGAGCAGTTGCTGTTCGGTATATTCACCGCTGAAACAAAGGCGAATGAGGTCGGCCGCCGGCAGCGAGCCAGCCCGTTCGGGCGAGAAAGGCCCTTCGCCGTCGAGGGCATTGTTGGCATCAACTGCCCGTCCGTGTTCGTGTGCCGCAATGGAAATGCCTCCCCCCATGTGGCAAACAATCAGGTTCAGGTCTTCGTATCGCCGGCCTATTTCGTTGGCAAACCTGCGTGCGATGGCGCGCTGGTTCAGGGCGTGCCAGATGCAGATGCGTGGCATTTGGGGCGACCCGCTGATGCGGGCATAGTCGTTCAGCTCGTCCACCACCCCCGGGTCGGCAATGAAGCTTCGGCAGCCGGGAATGTCGCGTGCTATCTCATGGGCAATGATGCAGCCCAGGTCGCAGGCATGCTTGTGTATGGCTTGGCGCACGTCGTCGAGCATTTGCTGGTTGATCTCATACACACCACCCTCGAGTGGTTTGGCCAAACCACCCCTGCCGATAACGGCCTTAAACTCAAAGGGAATGCCCATGTGGTGCAGTTCGTTCACCACAATCTGTTTGCGAAACTCAAACTGGTCGGTCACTTCGTCGAAGCGGCTCAGTTCGTCGGCAGTGTGGGCAATGCTGCGCAGCAGAATGGGTTTTGCATAGTCGTAGACGGCAATCTTCGTTGATGTGGAGCCGGGGTTGATAACGAGAATGAGCATGGTTGTTATGAATAATTAAATAGGTGATAAGCCCGACTCTTTCCGGGCGGTGAGAGCTGCGAGTGCCAGGCTGTAGAACTTGCATAGCTTGCTGTCGCTTCGCGAGGGGAGCACCACGGGAGCCATGGCACCTTGCAGCATGCCGGCGGTTTCTACCCCCAGAAAGAGCGTGATAGATTTGTAGAAAACGTTGGCAGCTTCTATGTCGGGAAACACCAGTGCATCGGCCATGCCGCCAATGGGCGAATCGATGCCCTTGATGCGCAGGCACTCGGGGCTCACAGAGGTCTTCAGGTCGAGCGGTCCGTCGATGATGCACGGTCCGAAATCTCCTTCTTGGCTCATGCGCACAATATCTCGGTAGCCTTCGGTGAAGGGGAAATACTTGGCATTCACTTTCTCGGTGCAGTGAATGAGCGACACTTTCGGTTCCCGAATGCCAAACGAGTGGCACACGCTGGTGATGTAGCGCACCTGCTCGATGCGCTGCTGCTGCGTGGGGTAGGGGATGACGGCCGAATCGGTGAAGAAAATGAGCCGTTCCAGTTCGGGCAGTCGGGCAGCCGTAACGTGGGTGAGCACACGGCCGCGTGGCAGAATGCCCGTTTCTTTGTTGAGCACCACATGCAGCAGGTTGTCGGTGTTGATCATTCCCTTCATCAGTATGTCAGCTTCGCCAGCGCGCACCAGAGCCACGGCACGTCGGGCCGCTTCGTCGCGGTCGGCAGCGTCTACAAAGTTGATGTGGCTGGCAAAGTGCATGAGCCGTGGGTTCTGTTCAATGTGGCGGCGGCACCCCACAAACACCACATCCACGAAACCCACGTCGAGGGCACGCTCCAGCGACACCTGCGAATAGGCATCTTCGGCCCACACCACCGCCACGCGACTGCGTTCGCGCCGTTGTGCCAGGTGCACCACCATATCTTCAAAACTGCGGATGATTTCCATAGTTGGCAGGCAATTAATTGTTTTTATTTGCAAAGATACAAAAAAGTTTTTGAATGAAGGTTGGTTTTCATGAAAAATGTAAGGAAGATTGGTTTGATGAGGTTTTGCGTTTTCAAAATTTAGTTGAAGTAAAAGAAGTTAGGCTCGGTGAGCAGAAATTGATGTTAAAAAGGATGTATTAGGGCCTTGTTTCATAGAAAATATGTAATTTTGCAGCCATGAAAAAAATGAAACTATGGATGCTGGCCACCATCCTTACATCTTGTGGCCAGATGATGCTTAGCTCGTGTTCGAATGACGACAACACGGATGTACCTTCAACAGATGAGGTGGAGTCACAACTGCAGCGGATGACCCTGCGAGAAAAGGTGGGCCAGATGTTCTATGTGCGCCCCGAATGTCTCGACACTACCATTCACTTCAACCGCTCTGGCGGTATTGACCAGAGTGTGGACGACATCACCAAGATCAGACTGCAGGCCGTCAACGAGACGATGCGGAAGGTGAACGAGAAATATCCCGTGGGCGGCATCATTCTCTATGCGCACAACATCGAGGACGAGGCACAGCTCACACGCTTCATCCCTGAGATTCGGGCGCTGAAAGGTTCACCCTTGCTGTGCATCGACGAGGAAGGCGGGCGTGTGGCTCGCATAGGTCGCAACAGCAACTTCAACGTGAAAACCTACGAGTCGATGGGTGCCATCGGTGCTACTGGCGACCCACGGAATGCCTATGAGTGCGGTAACACCATCGGAACCTATCTCCACCGCTACGGATTCGATATTGATTTCGCACCTGTGGCCGACGTGAACACCAATCCTGAAAATATCGTTATCGGTGCACGTGCCTTCAGCGACAAGCCAGAGATAGCTGCACCGATGGTGACCAACTATCTTCAGGGACTGAAGGATGCCGGGGTGGTGGGATGTATCAAGCACTTCCCTGGTCACGGCGACACGAAGGCCGACACCCACTTCGGCTATGCCAGCTCGCAGAAAACGTGGGAGGAGATGCTTTCGTGCGAGATGGTAACCTTCAAGGCTGGTATCCAGTGGGGGTGCCAACTTATTATGACGGCTCACATCAGTGCGCCCAACGTGACGGGCTCCGACATTCCTTCAACAATGTCATCGGTTATACTTCAGAACAAGTTGCGCCGCGAACTGGGCTATCAGAATCTCATTATCACTGATGCTATGGAGATGGGAGCCATCACCCAGCAGTATTCCAATGCCGAAGCTGCCGTGGGCTGCATCAAGGCCGGTGTCGACATCGTGCTCGGTCCGCAGGTGTTCACAGAGGCTTTCGATGCGGTGGTCAAGGCTGTAGAAGACGGTGAAATCACGGAGCAGCGCATTGACGAGAGCGTGCGTCGCATTCTGAAGCTGAAGCAGAGCATCAGGAGATAGAACGATATATGAAGCAAGGAATGATTGGCAACATGTAGCTTTCTTAATTTCAGAAAAACATGCTGACAACGAGTGTGTTTGTTGTTTTGCCCGCGATAAGATTTTTTGTCCAGTCTACCAAACCACATATATATATATAAGTGGTTTGGTAGATGGACTAAAATCGACCGCCATTTTCTGCCGATAAATCCATTTATCGATAATCGGACGATAAATGGACAAGAAGGGGCGACATTGATTTAATGCTGGTTAGGTTGTCAAAACATTGCTTTCAGGTTGTCAAAGCATTGCTTTCAAGTTGCCAAAGCATTGCTTTCAGGTTGCCAAAGCATTGCTTTCAGGTTGCCAAATATTTCCACTGTCGGAAAATCATTTCTTCTTTTTCTTCTTCTTCTTTTTCAGTGAGAAGAGGTCGCGCCATCCGTTGAAGTCTTTTTTCATGATGATGCCCAGGCCTTGCGTGGTGAGCGAGTTGCGGGTGAAGTATCGGTCGTTGGTTTGGTTATATACCTTCACAGCCAGGTTTCCGTTTGGCCTGAGCAGGTAGCGAATGTCGAAATCGCCAATGAAGCTCGAGTTGTTGGGGTTGTTCACATTGTCGCGATAGCCAAACTGCCCGTTAATGAGCAGTCGGTTGTGGAGCAACCGGCCGGTGAGCAGTCCTTCGTATTCGGCATTGTAGAAACCCTCTGCCCCTGTTGAGATGTTGGCCCCCACATTCCATTTGCTGCTGTTGGCCACACTTCCAATGATGTTGCTGAGCTGTTGGCTCAGGGCTCCGCTCAGAATGCTTTGCATGGCCAGGCTGGTCTGGCTCTGCTGGTTGGGGTTTTCGGTGGCAGCATTGTTGGTGTCGGGCGCATAGAACCGGCCCACGGCCAGCAGGTAGAGCACCTGTTGGTTCATTTCCTCTTCAGAGTTGATGAGGCTGAACACCATTTGTTTGGCATTGCTGTCTACGGTGGGCATGTCGAGGTCGAAGTCGATGTGTGGTGCATAGGGCGTTCCGCTGATGTTCATCAGACAGTTCACGCGAATGTTGTTTGATGTGAACGAGCGCCCTATTTGCAGGTCGCTCAGGCTCACGCCGTTCACGGCATATTGTGCCTGCAGGTTGAGCTGTGCGTTGTAGGGGTCGCCGCCGAACACGATGGTGCCGCCTCGCACAAAGTCGAACTCTTTCTTGATAACGTTCTGTATGGTCATCTTGTAGGTACCGTGGTCGATGGCATAGTTTCCGAACATGTCGAAGGCTCCTTTATTATAATAGGTAGCCCTGAGCATGCCCGTACCGTTGAGTGCGATGTGGTCGCCTGTTTCGTTGTCCATCACCACTCGCAGCGTGGCATCGGGTGTGGCATTGATGAGCAGGTTCATGCGTATGTTGGTAGTCAGGAGCGAATTGAAAGAGTCGTTGACATGTATTGCACTGTCGGGTGTGTGGGTTTCGTTCCAGTGCACAAATTCCTGCGAGCGCAGTGCATCCGGACTGGCTGCATTATAGGCGAACACGGTGCCGCTGTTGGGCGTTACGTTGATGTCGATAACCACCTCGCCGCTTCGTCCGTGAATGCCGCAGGTTCCTGTTCCGTACACCGTTCCGCAGATGGTGCCGCCGGCAAAGTCGGGATAGTCGTAGGCCAAGAGGCTTTGCGCCTCTATGTTCAGGTCGTAGGTGAGCCGTGTGAGATTCTTGTGGTGAAGCGCTCCGTTCACGATGCCAATGTTGCCGTTGCGGTCTCTCACGGTATCGTTTTCAAAGAGAATCTCGTCGGGCTGAAGCCTCACAGCCACGTCGTTCAGCCGATAGGTGGTGTTGAGCGGTTTGATGGTGAGATGGCCGTTGGTGGTGGCCAGTCCGGTGAGGTTGATGGCGCTGAGCGGTCCGTGCAGTCTTAGGTCGCCCACGATGTCTACATCCACATTGTCCATGAAACTGCCGCAGAAGCTCTCTAAAAACTCTGCCCTTGTGCGCCGGGCACCAAGTGCCAGGTCAATTTCGTTGCGCTGTGGCGACACAAACCCGTCAACGAGCGTGTGCCTGCCGTCGTCGTCGTTGGCAATGGCATGTATATCAATCTGTTCAGCTTCGTTGTTCAAGTGAGCTTCAGCCATGAGTGTGCCCATTCGTCCGTTCTGAAAGCGGAAGTCGGCCACGCTGAGCCGGGCTTGTGCATCAGGCTTGTTGAACAGACTGGTTATGACAGCTTTTCCCGTAGCGCGGCCGTCGAAGTCGACCGAGTGGAAGTTCACCAGGTCGAGGATATAGCGCACGTTGATGTCGCGCAGGTCTATCGTGAGTGAGTCATTGGCAAGGCGCGAGCCCCTTCCGTTCACAACCAGGTGCTGGTTATCGTTGCTGGTAACGGCAAAGTGGTCTACCACCAGGTCGTTTTCGCTATAGGTGATGCGGCTGGGTTTCACATGCCAGGTGGTATCGCTGACGGAAAGGCTCGAAGGCCTGACGTCTATCTGAGCCAAGGGCTGTCCCAGAGGATTTCGGAAGAACTGCGCATCAGCGTTGAGTGTTCCTTTGAACGGATGGGGTTGATGGTTGTCGAAGGCTACGAGTGTGTTCAGGTGGTTGTTGGCAGCATGGGCAGTGATGTTCCAGTCGAAGCGTTCGCCATTGTCCATGATTTTTGTTACATGCGCATGGGTGCTCAGTGTGTCGCCCGGGGCAGAGATGTTGAGCCTTGCGTCTTTATATGCAGCGCCATTGTAAGAGAATTGCGGTGCTGTCACCTTCAGACTGATGCTTCGGGTGAAGTCGTTGAGCTGGCAGGAGAGAGTGGCCGTTTGCTCCATGTCGATGGGTATGCCAAGCAAGTGTCGCAACCAGTTGGCGTTGCTGATGGTGCCTTCGAGGGTGAAATTGTTGTTGTGTGTTTTGGCATATTGCGGCAGTCCGGGCAGGGTGGGCAGCTTGTCGGCCACCAGGTTGGTGAAACTCTGCACGAGCGTTCCGTAGTCGTAGCTCCCTTCCAGCTGCAGGTTGGCAAAGTCGCTGGCCAGTGTCACCCTGTGGCGGCCTTGCTGGTTGAAAGCTTCCACAAGAAGGCTGTTCATGGCATAAACCACCTCTTCGTTGTTTGTCATGCGCAAGTTGTTCACCCGCAGCGACCCGTTGGCCGAGTTGATGTTGTTGCCGGTGAAATCGGCTGTAATGTCCATCCGGAACATGGTGTTGCCCCAACGATTGGAGAGGTTCAGCGCCTGCGGAGCCAGGTTTTCGATGTTGGCAGTGAGCTGTGCAGCCGGTGTTTGCACCGACGTGTCGAGCCTGCCGTTCATGGCAATTTTAGCATTGGGGTCGTCCACCTTCAACGAGCCGTCGAAGGCTTTGTTCTGATATGTTCCGTCTATGGATATGTTGTTGTAAACGTATTGGTTATACTCAATCTTTGAAACCTCTCCTTTCAGTTTTATCGAAAGGTCGCTCTTGCCTTTTTCTGGTAGTGAGCCATTGAAATGGATGTTGGTGGCGAGCGTTCCAAAATGGTTGTCGGCAAGCACCTGTCCCAGGTTGATGGCAGCGGTATTCAGTTGTCCGTTAAACTGTTTCAGGTGTTTGCCCATGTGCAGTTCCACATTGCCCGCATCGGTTTTCAGAATGCCCTGTGTGGCCATGTCGTTTCTGTTGCCCCCCACGCTTCCTTGATAGTTGATGCTGCCCAAGCGGGTGATTTCTTCGGGCAGATTGAAGCGAGCGCCCAGGTTGTCGGCCACAAACCTGATGCCGTTGGCCGAGAGATGCAGGTTGTGGATGTTGGCATTGAAGCGCGGGTTGGCATTCCAGTTGTTCAGCGAGCCGTCGGCCAATAGCTGTATGCTATGGTTCTTCGACTCCACGTTCAGCTCAGAAATGCGCAGGCTGTTGCTGGTTCCCGAGAAGCGTGAAGAAACGAAAATGGGATTAACGAAATTCTTGAGTTCTTCAACAAAACAACTTATGTCAGAGGGTGTTATGTGTGATTGGCCAATATTTCCTTCATATTGCAGCGTTGCGGGAACAAAGCGGTCATCATCGAAACGATATGAAGCATGCAGCGAGTCAACCGTCACACTGGTATTGGGCATTTGCAGGTGGCAGTTTTCCAGGCGCGCCTCACGCCTGTTGGCAGTGAGTTTCAGCTTCAGGTTTTTCAGCTTCAGTCCCGAGCGTTCGTTCAGTGAGAGCCGTTTCAGGTTCAGGTTGAGCGAATCATCGGTGAGCGCATTCAGAATGATGTGTGTGCTGATGTTGGTTACATCGATGTGATGAGGTGTGAGCCGCCCATATTGGGGAGCCACGTCGCGCCTGTGAAAGCTGATGCTGCCGTGGCGAATGATGAGCGAGTTGATGCGAAGATGCAGCGGGGCAGAGGCAGCATCGTTGTTGGTGGAGAGCGAGTCGATGAGAAACTGAAAGTTGGCCGGTGTTTGGGCATTTTGCTGATAGAGCCAGGCTTTCATGCCAAAGAGCTGTGCCGAAGTGATAACAATGCGGCCTTGCAACAGCTCGCCCAAGTCGGGCTTCACCGAAAGGCGGGTGGCAGCAATCATGGGTTCGCCCTGCTGGTCGAGGATGTGCACATCATCGATAAGCAGCCGGTTGAAGAACCCCAGTTCAATGCGGCCCAAACGCACCTGCGTGCCCAGCTCCTTTTCCATGGCAGCCGCGGCGCGTGAGCCCATCAATTGCTGTATTGCCGGCACATGCAGCAATACGCTCAGCAAGGCATAGACCGAGACAACAGTCCACACAAATGCGTTGGTGATGTGTTTCAATTTCTTCAAATCGCTCGCAAAATTAAAGAAATTTGCGGTGATAGCACAATAAAAAAACCTTTTTCTTTCCTTGAACGGCTTTTTTTGAGTAAATTTGCATCGTTTTTCAGAAAGAGAACGAAATATTGCGCAAACGTATATACGAGAATTTAAATATTTTTTCTTAATTATGACAAGTGTTATCAAGTTACGAAAAGGCTTGGACATTAACCTGAAGGGACGCGCTGCGGAGCAGAAAGTGCGCCTGGACCAGAGCGAAGAATATGCGCTCGTGCCGGCGGCTTTCGTTGGAATGACTCCGAAAGTGGTGGTTCGCGAAGGCGACAGTGTCAAAGCCGGGGATGCCTTGTTTGTAGACAAGGCCCATCCCGAGGTGAAATTTGCATCACCTGTGAGCGGTACTGTAACAGCTGTGGAGCGTGGCGAGCGCCGCAAAGTGCTCGCCGTGCGCGTGAAAGCCGATGCCCAGCAGCAGTATGCTGCCTTTGCCAAGCGCGATGTTGCATCGATGAAGGGCGACGAGGTGAAGCAGGCGCTGCTCGAAGCAGGTCTGTTTGGCTACATCAACCAGTTGCCCTATGCTGTGGTGGCCAATCCTGCCGACCAGCCAAAGGCAATCTTCGTGTCGGCCCTGCGCGACATGCCGCTTGCAGGAAACTTTGAGTTTGAACTGAAAGGACAAGAGGCTGACTTCCAGACCGGACTTACCGCCCTTTCGAAAATGGCCAAGACCTATCTGGGCATCGGAGCCGCTCAGCACGCACAGGCTCTTACCAATGCCAGAGATGTGGAGGTGAACGTGTTCGACGGTCCCTGTCCCGCAGGCAACGTGGGCGTGCAGGTGAACCACATCGACCCGGTGAACAAGGGCGAAGTGGTGTGGACGGTAGACCCCACGGCTGTAATCTTCTTCGGCCGACTCTTCAACACGGGCTGTGTGAACCTCACCCGCACCGTGGCAGTGGCTGGCAGCGAGGTGGCAGAACCGGCTTATGTGGATGCACTCGTGGGAACACCGCTGAAGGCCATTCCGCAGATTGCTGCCTTGGCAGGAAAAAGCGATGTGCGCATCATCAACGGCAACCCGCTCACCGGCATACACACCGGCATAGACGGATTCGTGGGTGGGCACACATCGGAGGTGACGGCCATTCCAGAAGGCAACCATGCCGACGAGATGCTCGGATGGATTATGCCACGACTGAAACAGTTCTCCGTGAACCGAAGCTACTTCTCGTGGTTGCTCGGCAAGCGCGAATATGCACTCGATGCCCGCGTGAAAGGCGGCGAACGCCACATGATTATGAGTGGCGAATACGACAAGGTGCTCCCCATGGACATCTATGGCGAATACCTCATTAAGGCTATCATTGCCGGCGACATCGACCGACAGGAACAACTCGGCATCTACGAGGTGTCGCCCGAAGACTTCGCACTGGCAGAGTTTGTCGATTCGTCGAAGCTTGAACTTCAGAAAATTGTTAGAGAGGGTCTCGACATCCTCAGAAAGGAGAATGCGTAATGTCACTTAGAAAATATATCGACCAGATTAAGCCGAACTTTGAGAAAGGCGGCAAACTGCACAGTTTGCAGAGCGTCTTCGACGGCTTTGAGACTTTCCTCTTCGTGCCGAACACCACTGCCAAGAGCGGTGCTCACATTCACGATGCCATCGATTCGAAACGCATCATGTCGATGGTGGTTATCGCCCTGATGCCGGCCATGCTCTTCGGCATGTACAATGTGGGCTATCAGAACTATCTGGCTGCCGGAACGCTTGCCCAGGCTTCGTTCCTCGAAGTGTTCTGCTTCGGTTTCTTGGCCGTGCTGCCCAAGATTCTCGTGAGCTACATTGTGGGACTGGGCATCGAGTTTGCCTGGGCACAATGGAAAGGCGAAGAAATTCAAGAGGGCTACCTTGTTTCGGGTATCATCATTCCGTTGATCATTCCCATCGGCTGTCCGCTGTGGATGCTTGCTCTGGCATGCGCCTTCAGTGTTATCTTCTGTAAGGAGATTTTCGGCGGAACGGGCATGAACATGTTCAACCCTGCCATTGCCGCACGCATGTTCCTCTTCTTCGCTTATCCGTCGAAGATGACCGGCGACCAGGTGTGGGTGGCTCAGGATTCTATCTTCGGCCTTGGCAATACACTGCCCGACGGCTTCACTGCTGCCACTCCGCTGGGGCAGATAGCACAGGGCATTGACCCCAACACCTGCGTGGCTGACTATATCCTCGGTTTCATTCCCGGGTCTATCGGCGAAACATCGGTGGTGGCCATCGCCTTGGGCGGATGCTTGCTGCTGCTCACCGGCATCGCTTCGTGGCGCACCATGCTCAGCGTGTTTGTGGGTGGAGCCGTGATGGCTTGCATCTTCGAACAAACCGGTCAGTCGATGACCTGGTGGCACCACTTCGTGCTCGGCGGCTTCGCCTTCGGTGCCGTGTTCATGGCTACCGACCCCGTTACTTCGTGCCGCACACAATGCGGACAGTTCATCTACGGATTCATCATCGGAGCCATGGCCATCATCATTCGTGTGAGGAATGCCGGCTACCCCGAAGGCATGATGCTCGCCATCTTCTTCGGCAACATGTTAGCGCCCACCATCGACCACTTCATCGTGGAGCGCAATATATCGAAACGATTAAAGAGAGGAGGTAACAAATGAAACTGAACACAAACAGCAATTCGTACATTATTATATATAGTGCGATACTCGTGGTGATAGTGGCTTTCCTGCTGGCCTTTGTCTATCAGGCTCTGAAACCGATGCAGGATGCTAACGTAGCGCTCGACGTGAAAAAGCAGATTCTCTACTCGCTGAACATTCGCGGACTCGACGGAGCTGAAGCCGAAGCCAAGTATGCCGAGGTGGTGAAAAACGAAGCCGAAGCAGAAGGCGTGAAATACTACAGCTGCCAGGTGGATGGACAAACCAAGTATGTGTTCCCCTTGAAAGGAATGGGACTCTGGGGCGCCATCAGCGGCTTTGTTGCGGTTGATGATGACCTGAACACCATCTATGGCGCTTATTTCAACCACGAAAGTGAAACCGCCGGACTGGGAGCCGAAATCAAAGACTCGCAGGCATGGCAGGAGAAGTTCCAGGGCAAGAAAATTCTCGACGAGAATGGCAATGCCGCCATCGCCGTGGTGAAGAAAGTGGAGAACCCGGCAACGGAAGTGGATTGTGTGACAGGTGCCACGCTCACATCCAACGGCGTTAGCGATATGCTGCGCGACGGACTGGTGAAGGGCGTGAAGGTTCTGAAAAACTCCGCATGTGAAACTAAATCAGGGGAGGAATAAACTATGGCATTATTCAGTAAACAAAACAAAGAGGTTTTCACAAACCCATTAAACGTAGACCATCCCATCCTCGGACAGGTGCTCGGCATCTGCTCGGCACTGGCTGTTACTGCACAGCTGAAACCGGCCATCGTGATGGGACTGGCCGTAACGGTTATCACGGCATTCTCAAACGTTATCATCTCGGTTATCCGCAACACCATACCCAACCGCATTCGCATTGTGGTGCAGCTGGTGGTTGTGGCTGCGCTGGTAACAATCGTTTCGCAAATTCTGAAAGCTTTTGCCTACGACGTGAGCGTGCAGCTTTCGGTTTATGTGGGACTGATCATCACCAACTGTATTCTCATGGGCCGACTGGAGGCTTTCGCCATGACCAACAAACCCTGGCCTTCGTTCCTCGATGGCGTGGGCAACGGACTCGGCTATGCCATGATTCTGGTTATAGTGGGTGCCGTGCGCGAACTGCTCGGACGTGGCTCGCTGCTGGGCTTCCAAATCATTCCTGATGCCTGCTACGATATGGGATATGTAAACAATGGCATGATGACTATGCCCGCCATGGCTCTCATCCTCGTGGGGTGTGTCATTTGGGTGCATCGTGCTTATTTTTATAAGGAGAAGTAAGTTATGGAACACGCAATATCATTACTCTTTAGGTCCATATTCGTGGACAACATGATTTTCGCCTTCTTCCTTGGCATGTGCTCTTATCTTGCCGTGTCGAAGACGGTGAAAACATCGCTCGGGCTCGGGCTGGCCGTTACCTTTGTGCTCACCGTCACCGTGCCTGTGAACTATCTGTTGCAAACCAAGGTGCTGGGACCCGACTGCCTCGTGCAGGGGGTAGACCTGAGCTACCTTTCGTTTATCCTCTTCATCGCTGTGATTGCCGGCATGGTGCAGCTGGTGGAAATGACCGTAGAGAAATATTCACCCTCGCTCTATGCGGCTCTTGGCATATTCCTGCCCCTCATTGCTGTGAACTGTGCCATCATGGGAGCATCGCTCTTCATGCAGCAGCGCATTCTCATGGACCCCTCCAACTCACAGGCCATCACCTCTGTTGTTGATGCCGTTGTGTATGGATTCGGATCGGGCATCGGCTGGACACTCGCTATCGTGGCACTTGGTGCCATTCGCGAGAAAATGCAATATTCCGATGTTCCACGTCCGCTGCAGGGACTTGGCATTGTGTTTATCACCGTGGGCCTGATGGCTATGGCGATGATGTGTTTCTCTGGACTTAATATATAATAAGGTATGGCACAATTTATAGCAATAAGTATAGGAGTTTTCCTTTCCCTCATCATCCTGGTGGTGATAGTCTTGTTGGTGGCTAAGAAGTATCTGTCGCCCTCAGGAAATGTGAATATCGAAATCAATGGCAACCGAACCATCAATGTTCCGCAGGGCAACTCGCTCATGTCTACACTCAACGAAAATGGGGTGTTCCTGCCCAGTGCCTGCGGCGGTAAGGCTTCGTGCGGACAGTGCAAGGTGCAGGTGCTCGAAGGGGGCGGTGAGATTCTCGACTCAGAGAAACCCCACTTCTCGCGCAAAGAGATTAAAGCCGGCTGGCGACTGGGTTGCCAGTGCAAGGTTAAAGGCGACCTGAAGATTCATGTTGATGAGAGCATCCTCGGCGTGAAGGAATATGAGTGCACGGTAATCTCTAATAAAAACGTGGCCACCTTCATAAAAGAGTTCAAAGTGCAACTGCCTGCTGGTGCGCACATGGACTTCTTGCCTGGTTCCTACGCTCAAATTAAGATTCCTGCTTTCGACTGCATCGACTACGATAAAGACTTCGATAAGTCGCTCATTGGAGAGGAGTATCTGCCTGCATGGGAGAAGTTCGGTTTGTTCCCGCTGAAGTGTAAGAATCCGGAAGCTACCATTCGTGCTTACTCCATGGCCAACTATCCGGCCGAAGGCGATGTGTTTATGCTCACAGTGCGCATAGCTACGCCGCCCTTCAAACCCGACCGCAGCGGTTTCATGGAGGTGAACCCGGGTATCGCATCATCCTATATCTTCTCGCTCAAACCGGGCGACAAGGTGATTATGAGTGGACCGTTTGGCGACTTCCATCCACACTTCGACTCGAAAAAGGAAATGATTTGGGTTGGCGGTGGTGCCGGCATGGCTCCGTTGCGTGCGCAAATCATGCACATGACCAAGACACTGAACACGCGCGACCGCGAAATGCACTATTTCTACGGCGCACGCGCACTGAACGAGGTGTTCTATCTCGAAGACTTCCTTGGACTGGAGAAGGAGTTCCCCAACTTCCATTTCCACTTGGCCCTGGACCGTCCGGATCCCGCAGCAGATGCTGCCGGCGTGAAGTACACTCCGGGATTCGTGCATCAGGTGATGCTCAACACCTACCTGAAAGACCACGAGGCACCCGAGGATATCGAGTACTACATGTGCGGACCCGGCCCCATGTCGAAGGCCGTTGTGTCTATGCTCGACTCGCTCGGCGTAGAGCCCGAATCAATCATGTATGATAACTTCGGTGGGTAACGGCTTTTCTTAACAAAGAGAAGCTTAATCGGGCTGAAAGCCCAATATGCTAACAGCCCAGGGCAACGCCCTGGGCTGTTGTTTTTCCAGAAGTCGTCGCC
>CACXFT010000061.1 GCA_902767045.1 uncultured Prevotellaceae bacterium
GTGCAGGTTCTTCAATAGGTATATTCTCGGCAGTGAACTTATATTGATTGAAGGCCAGTTGCAGGCGGGCCATTTTCTTGATAGAGGGATCGACAAATTTAACCACCATAACTAACGGAACGGTGATGCCGTGAGGAAGAGAAACACCCGCCATGCAGTCGATATTTGTATGTATGCGTTTGTCGTTGAAAATGAAATCTATCAGGTGACGTTTTCCTTTCTCGTCGTAAGCCATGGTATGATATTCCAAATCGAGCACGTCACAGTTCAGTATCTCGTAGCTTCGGTCGGTGGCATTGTTGTTGGTTACATTGTAGGTTGCCATTACCTCATTGCCGTTTCTTACACACGAGACAAGCGTCACCGTAAGGTTAGGATTCTTAATATTTCCATTGCCTTCTGTTGAAAGCTTAAAACTGGAGGATTTCCCTGTCGCCCCGTTTGACTGATTGTCTGTGGCGGCTTCCTTTGCCTTGTCCCATGTCTCTTTTGCTTTGTCGCTAATAGCTTTGCCCAGCTTCTTCAAGAACTGTGCCTCGGCCTGCTGAGGAGCTGCCAGCAGCATCGCCGATGCGATGGCAGCAATGATTGTTGATTTCTTCATTGTTGATTCTCGTTATTGGTTAGTAATTATTTCTTGAAAGACTTTACAATTCGCCCGTCAGCGGTGCGGATGATGTTCAATCCGTTCTTGGGCTGTTGAAGCTGTTGGCCGTTGAGGTCGTAATAGCGAGTGACTCCCTGTGGGGATGGAGTCACTATCGACGGCATGCCAGTGATAATATCGTCAATGACATCCTGAGCCACAGCCATGCGATCGTTGCTGACCAATGCCCACTGTCTGACGGGCTGGTTGTCTATGATGATGCCTTCTTCCCCATCTTTCATGTCAATGCAGGCAGCCTTTTCTGATAGAACGAAACCGTTGCCATTGGCAGAGGGAACAGCAAATTTCTTGGCACCAATATTGAAGAGATAGTGTTTACCTTCGTTTTCCACCACTTGCCAACAGTGGTTGGGGTTGTTCTCGTCAATACCGCTAACACTGCCTATGGTGCCTATGCAGTCGTTCACTGGGTCATAAACGGAGTAAGAGAACTTATTCGCATCCATCAGCATATAGGCCTGCTGCATGGTTAGCTGAGCCTCTGTAGTTGCTGTTTCGCGGATGTTGATAAAGCGGTACCAACTATCGTCGTATGCATAGTTGTCCCAACTGCCAGTGGGGATATAGAGCGTGGTATGATAGAATGTCTGTGCAGAGAAGCAAGAGGTGGAGGCTCTCGGTGGGGTAGCATTCTTCACAAGCACGTTTCGCAGTTTACAACCATAGAATGTCAATGAGCCTATCTGTTGCATTCCGCTGCCTAATGTCACGGATGTTAGTCCGTCGCAGTTCAGGAATGCATAGTCGGCGATGGCGGTCACGTCAGAGGGTACGAACGAGTTCTTACAGCCTTTCAACAGCGTGTTGCTTTCTGTTTCAATAATGGCATTGCAGCCCTGCCTTGAGTCGTACTTCTCATTTCCATCTTCCACGTTAATGCTCTCGATACCTTTGCAGTTGAAGAAAGCCAGCGCATTCACTATCGTAGCCTCCTTGGGAATGAACAGGCTCGTCACTTTCTCATTCTCTATATACAAGTTGAACCCCGCATCACTGCTGTCCCCGTTCCAATTCTCTCCAAAGGCAATGCTGCACCATGCTGCCATATCAGTAATATGAACAGTATTCAATGCGAAAGCGTATCTGCCAATGGCGGTCACGCTATTTGGTATGGCAATTTCTTTTAGTGATGATGTTTGCGCAAAAGCATAATCCTCAATATTTGTAAGGCTATTAGGCAGAATAACAGAATGTAGGCTGGAACAATCTTCAAAAGCAGATTCCCCAATGGCGGTCACGTTTGGTCCCATTGTCAAGTCAGAAAGATTACTGCAATCATAAAAAGCATAATCCCCAATCATTCCTCCAGCAATGGAAACAGATGTTAGCGATGTGCAATCATAAAAAGCATGATCACCGATAATTCCTCCGGCAATGGAAACAGATGTTAGCGATGTGCAATTCTCAAAAGAGCCATAACCAATAGTTACATTTGAACCTAGTATAGATACATTCGTCAAATTGGCACAATCTTCAAAAGCATATCTGTAGATTTGAGTCACTTTATCACCTATGGTCAGCGAGCGTAATGTGCTGCAACTCCTTATAATTCCTCCTAATCCTGATGATTGTTCAGGAACATTCCTTCCTAAATATACTTGCTCCAACGGCCCCATGTTCCTCAAATTGCAATCAAGAGTTTCTTCACCGTCTTCTATGGTCAGTTCTTTTATGCTTCTAAACGCATATTCCTCAATGCGCACCACATTGTTAGGAATGGATATGCTTGATATCGGACAACCGCTAAAAGCACCTTCACCAATGCTTGTAACGTTGTTTCCTAATGTAAGTGAATTTAATGCTGTACACCCTAGAAAAGCACTTTTACCAATCGTCTCACTATTGACAGATGCAGTAGTTAATCCTTCACATTCAAAAAAAGCACAGTAGCCTATCGACTTGACGTTTTGCGGTATTACCAGATTTTTAAGTCCTTTGCAGCCATAGAATGCCTGTTCTTCAATAGACTGTATACTGGCTGGCAAAGCTATCTCGGTAACACTTTCACAAAACATGAAAGAAAACGAACTGATTTTTGAAAGCGATTCACCAAGTTTTATAGTTGTTAGATTCATGCAGCCATAGCATAACCGAGAAGGAATATCTGTTACCAGATTTCCGATGGTGATTGATTTCAGACTTGTGAAACCATTAAACCAATCAACACTTGAGCTGCTTGAACTGATATTGCGGCCCAAGTACACAGTTTGTATATTCAAACGACTATAGCCACCACCAGAAACAGGAGAATAGAACGGCTTAGAGTCATTGAATTTCAATTCAGAAGAACCATCCTCTAAAATAAGTGTGGTCAAACTTGTACAACGAGAAACGGCTCCACTGCCTATGCTGACAACGGTATTTGGAACATACAGAGAAGTGAGGTTGCTGCATTCCCAGAATGCGCCAGCTTCAATACTCGTCACTTGATAAGTGCTGTTGTTATACTCAATGGTGGAAGGAATGACAATGTCACCACTGTATTTGGGTGTTTTGCTTGTAACAGAAGCCTCTCCATTGGAGAGGTTATAACATATTCCATTCACCAAGCAATCATACGCACTGGCTCCCAACACTGGTAGGCAAGCCAAAAGGATGTTTAGTAAGATACGTTTCATATTGTTTAGCATTTTGATGAGTATGCAAATAGGCTATGGATACAAAAAAGCGTGGGAGTCTACTTGCCACTCGTTCCACGTCCAAAGGCTCTGGCATCGCCCATCAGTCAGAAACGAGCAACGCTGAAGCCCACGCCTGTATGCTATATATACATTAATATATATACATACCCATGAGCGTCATTGTTGCTTTGTATTCTTGACTGATGTTTGTCGAACTGCCAGATTCTTGAACGTCAAGCACAAAGCGTCAAGTAACGCTTTCCCATATATAGGTCTCCACACCCCTGACCCGACCGGCGGGCTTCGCGTGGTAGACCGGGCAAAGATAAGACTTTTTCTTTAATCACCCAAAGAAATCATATCAAAAAATTCGAACCGCCAAGCGATTCGGATTGTTTTTACCTTTCATTTCTATCGGGTTAGGCAGAAAAGTTGTAATTGTTGCAACAAAACTAAAGAGAAATGGAAAAGTCCCTCGTTATTGGATTCGATGCCAAGCGCATGTGCGCCGTTTCGAGAACAGCGATGTGGCCACGCAGATGCTGCAGCTCTATTCTGTAGTGAATAGTGATTAGTGAATAGTGAATAGTGATTAGTGATTAGTGAATAGGGTTGATTACACGAACCACCCCTAACCCCTCCTTTATGAAAGGAGGGGACTACGAGCTAGTGCCTACTCGCTTGGGATATTTTCTCAAGAAGAGACTCCATTTGTAGTCCCCTCCTTTATGAAAGGAGGGAACTACGAGCTAGCGCCTACTCGCTTGGGAAATTTTCTCAAGAAGAGACTCCATTTGTAGTCCCCTCCTTTCATAAAGGAGGGGTTAGGGGTGGTTCGTGTAACTTGACAGACCCCCAACCCCCTAACTTAGGGTGCTCAAGAACAGACCCCCAACCCCCTAACTTAGGGGGCTTAGGAGGGGTTAGGGGTGGTTCGTGTAACTTTCTAGTGAAGTTGGTCGTCGGCAATGCGGAAGCGGCCATCCATGGCGGTGAGGTCTTGCAGCTGGAACCGGTAGTTGGCCGAGGCAAGGGAATTTTCTTCGCGGAAGTGGTTGCTCTGAATGTCGAAGATGCCGCACATCAGTTCGTAGAGCAGGTCGTTGGTCCAATAGCGGTTGCGGTTCTGTTGCAGTGCCGCAAGGCGGTTGGGGTGCAAAGCGGCATAGTCCTGTGCGAACCACACGGCAAGCGGAATGCGCGTGTCAAGGAATCCCGTGAAGTTGGGCATGCGGTGGCGATTGGGAATGTCGCCGTGGTCGCTGCAGTAGACCATTGCCTGCAGGTTCAGTTGCCGGCGTGCATAGTCGAACACCTTGTTGAGCACGCTGTCGGTATAATAAAGGCTGTTCTTGTAATTCGTTATCCGGTCGTGATTGCCCGGCTCTCCCCATTGGCGTGAAGCCTCGGTAAAGCGGTTTTCATAGTTGAAGTGACTTCCTTTTAGGTGAAGCACCACAAAGTTGTTGAGCGTGGGGTCCACCTCGTCAAGGAAGTCAATCAATGCTTCGTCGTATTGTTCCTTGTTCAGCTGCTGTTCTGTCCACTTGGCCGTGTGAGCAGTGTTGGCCACCAGTGTGATGGGCGTGTCGGCAGCCCCCAAGTGTCCTTGGTTACTATACCAGTGGATATGGTAGCCCGCCTTGTGCGCAATGTCAACGATGGAGCACGACGTGTAGAACTGTCCGCCGTTATACTGGTTATATTCGGTGAGTGCCTTTTCGAGTGTGGGCACCGTTTGAATGTCGCAGCTGTAGGCATGGGGAAAGAGCACGCAGTGGGGGTCGGCAGCTGCCAGCGAGCGCAGCCAGGGGGTGGTATCTTCCTTCATCGTTGTGAAGGCACTCATATAGTCTCGCGATGCCGACTCGCCTATCACCATGATGATGGTGTGGGGTTTCTGCATGGGATGCAGCGGCATCACCGTGAGCGACTCCATGCGTTCGGAGCGTCTTTCAATATATTGACTGTTGTTGATAACATACTCACGCACTATCTGATAAAGCTGAGGCAAGCCGCAACGTACGAACAGTCCGTGGCCGGGCTTCCACATATATATTGTGGTGAAGGCGAACACGGCCCCCACCACTGCCAACTGCCACCATGCCCTTTCGCCCTGCAGGGGATAAGTGGCACCCACATACACACAGCCCACAGCCAGCATCACCACCGGCAGGGCCATGCCCACCACACGCAGCGGCGAGTAGGAGCGTAGAAATTCAATAACCTCGTTGTAGTTGGTTTCCTGCAGCATCTTTATTCCGCTGGCATCGAGCACCACATGGCATGTGGCATAATAGCCCAGCAGCACCACCGCCTGCATCATCACCACAAAGGCGAGCACACCCCATGCGGCACCTGCTTCTGGCAAGAGCAGAAACAGTGCCGAGAGCCAGCCATAGAGATAGATGCCGAAGGCAATGTCTATTTGGTTGTCGTAGTCGGGCGACGAGTGGCGGTTCGTCAGGTGGTAGAGCAGCGGATAAGCTATCATCCAGCTCATGCTGGCAGCCATCACCAAGAGCAATGCCGGTTCTGTGGGGTTGGCAGCAGCCACGGCAATGGGCACCACGGCAAGTGCAGCTCCGGCCAGGTAGCGCAGGAACTGTTGCAGGCGGGCGTTGGGAGCAAGGCCGTGGTTGCAACCCATGTAAATGGCGAAGCCTCCGAGCCAGAGCACAAAGAATAACGCAATAATATTATAATAAGGTAAGGGCATATTGCTGTTTCATTTGTTCGTAAAAGATATTGTAGTTCAGAGAGCTGTCGAAGTCGGCCTTGGCTTGCATTCCTAACTGGTTGCGCAGTTCGCGGTTGTCGATGAGTCGGGCCATGGCCGATGCTAACAGTCGGCTGTTGCCCGGTGGAATGAGCAGGCTGTTCCTTTCGTTGCAGAGATATTCCCGCTGTCCGCCGTTGTCGGTAGCAATCACCGGATGGGCCTGCGACATATATTCCATGGGCGAGAGCGGACAGCCCTCGCGCACCACCGAAGGAAGCAACCCAAAGTCGGCTGAAGACACGTATGGCAATATGGCATCCACGAACCCAGTGAACACCACCTTGTCGGCTATTCCGCGTTGGGCAATAACCTCCTGCAGGTGGGCACTGTATTCGGCCGAGCCATGCCCCAAGAGCACCAGCCTGAAAGGTTTTTCGCGCAAGATGGCGGTAGCCTCCAGCAACACGTCTAATCCCTTTTCGGCATCGTGCCTACCATGGTACATGGCAATCACCTCGTCGGGGCCAATGCCATAGCGTTTGCGAAGGTCAATGGGAGTGAGTTGGCGTGGCACCTGAATGCTGGTGTGAACGATGCCTAACTTTTGCTGGTCGATGGTGGGACGGGTGCTGAGGAATTCGCTGCGCGAGATCTCTGAATCGAAGATGATGCGGTCTATCTGCCGGTAGAGCCAGCGGTAGGGTAGTGAGTTCTTTCCCTTTCGGGTGAGGTGGCGGCACATCACCACGCGCACATCGGTGTTGGATGAGAAACGGCGGGCGTAGGCAGCGGTGAAAGCATCCTTGAAGTTGTGGGCATGAATCAAGCACGGCCCTGCCAGGTTCACAATTTTCGAAAGCAGCAGTCCGCTCTTCAGATCTATCACCCCTCGCAGGGGCATGGCATGAACAGGGATGCCGAGCTTTCGGAACTTTGAAATCACGGTTTCAGAAGGCCGGCAGCAAATTTCCACGTCAATACCATCGGCCAGCTGGCGGCCGGCAAGGTCGAAGACATACTGTTCGCCCCCTCCCCACACGTTGTTCGACACAATGTGAATAATCTTTCTCATAGTTCGGAACGCAGTTTTCTTTCTATTATCTTCATCACCATCACCTGCTGGTAGAGCGCCCACTGCAAAGCCTGAAGCAGTCCGCGCTTTCCGTTCATAAATCCGCCCATGAGCAGGTAGTTGCGAAGGAAACGCCATAGCGGTCGCAGGAAAAGGGCACACAAACCATAATGGCGGTCGGCCTTCTTGTCAACCTCGTTGTCGGTATATTCGTTCATCTTGGTCACCCAGTGGCGGATGGTTTCGTCGGCCAAGTGAACAATGGCATATTTCGAGGGCGCACGCTCCACGCGGCCTTGCACCTCGGGGAAGGTGTGCACGTAAGGTGGCCACACCGTGCCCTCGCGAATGAAAAAGCGCAGCTGGTAGTCGTGTGCCCAGTCGCGGCCATACTTGCCAATGAACTTGTTGCGCCTGAACAGGTAGAGCCCCGCCGGGCAGTCGGCATGCTGAATGCGCTCATACAGGTAATGGCGAAGCTCGGCACTAATCAGCTCGTCGGCATCAACCACCAGCACCCATTTGAAGCGGGCACTCTGTATGGCAAACGTGCGGGCGGGCTCGGCACTCTTGTGGTTGGCCTTGGGGAAGGTGACAATGCGGCACCCGTTGCGGCGGGCAATGTCAAGCGTGCCGTCGGTGCTCTCCATGTCGCAGATGAGCACCTCGTCGAACTCCTTCACCGAGTCGAGCACGGGCTGAAGGTGCTCTTCGGCATTATAGGTGTTGATAACAACCGATATTTTGTTTTCTTCCATATTGGGAGCAAAATTACGAAAAAAAAACGAGAGATACACAAAATTTGTTATAACTTTGCACCTTATATAAATATAATACACACTACACGATGTTTAATCTTGAGAAATTTATTGCCAACAGCGTGACCCATCGCCCCGAGAGCATGTTCCTGCCCGACATAGAGAAAAACCGCGAGCAGCTTTCACGCGAAATCAAGGGCCGTTCGGTGTGCGTGATTGGTGGGGCAGGCTCCATTGGCTCTTCATTCATCAAGGCCGTGTTGCGCTTTGAACCGCGAAGCGTGGTGGTGGTCGACCTCAACGAAAATGGACTGGCCGAACTGGTGCGTGACATCCGTTCCACACATGGCCTGTACTGTCCCAACGAACTGCGCTGCTATACCCTGAACTTTGCCGACCCCATCTTTGAGCGCATCCTGCGCGAAGAAAAGGGTTTCGATATTGTGGCCAACTTCTCGGCCCACAAGCATGTGCGCTCAGAGAAAGACCGCTACTCGGTGCAGGCGCTTATCGAAAACAACGACATCAAGGCCAAGCGCCTCATGGACCTGCTCAAGGAATTTCCGCCGCGCCACTTCTTCTGCGTTTCCACCGACAAGGCTGCCAACCCGGTGAACATCATGGGGGCATCGAAACGCATCATGGAAGATTTGGTGATGGCCTACAACCAATACTTCAAAGTAACCACAGCACGCTTTGCCAACGTTGCCTTCAGCAACGGGTCGCTGCCCGACGGGTGGATGCACCGCTTGCAGAAACAGCAACCCCTGGCAGCACCAAGCGACGTGAAGCGCTATTTCGTGTCGCCCGAAGAGTCGGGGCAGATTTGCATGCTGGCCTGCATTCTGGGGCGAGGCGGCGAAGTGTTCTTCCCCAAGTTGGGCGAAGAACAGATGCTCACCTTCAGCAGCATCTGCGATAACTTCGTTGAGGCCAACGGGCTGGAGAAGCAGGAATGTGAAACCGATGCCGAAGCACGACTGCTGGCCTTTGAAATGAAAAAAACGCATACAGGCAAATACCCCGTGCGCTATTTCACTTCCGACACCACAGGCGAGAAAGCCTTCGAAGAGTTCTATGTGCCGGGCGAGAAGCTCGACCTGCAGCGTTTCCAGGCCTTGGGCGTGGTGGAGCAGACAGCTCGCCACAGCATGGAAGAAGTGGTGGAGTTCTTCAACCGCTTAGAGGCTATCTTCCAACAAGACAACTTCACCAAGGCTCAGGTGGTGGAGGCCATCAAAACTTTCATTCCCAACTTCGAACATGAAGAAAAAGGAAAGAACCTCGACCAGAAAATGTAGAAATATAAACAATATTCAATTATGGCTTATCAGATACCATTATTCAATTTAAATTTCGATGAGCGTGAGGCGCAGGCTGCCTACGACACCATCAAATCGGGCTGGATTTCAACCGGACCGAAGAATGCCGAACTGGAACAGATGTTCCGCGATATGTGGAACGTGAAATATGCCGTTTCCATGTCTAATTGCACCGACTCGCTGCATGTGGCTTGCATGGTGTGCGGCTTCGGCCCCGGCGACGAGGTCATCTGTCCGTCGCTCACCTTTGCTGCATCGTGCAACTGCATTCGATATGTGGGAGCTACACCGGTGTTTGCCGACATAGTGGGCCCCGACCATATCAACATCTCGCCCGAAGACATCGAACGCAAAATAACCCCGCGCACCAAGGGCATCGTGGTGGTGCACATGGCTGGATTCCCTGCTCGCATGGACGAAATCATGGATATTGCCCGCCGTCACAACCTGAAGGTGATAGAAGATGCCTGCCACGGACCGCTCTCGGAATACAAAGGGCGCAAGCTGGGCACCATTGGCGACTGTGCTTCTTTCTCGTTCTTCTCTAACAAGAACATCTCTACCGGCGAGGGGGGCATGTTCATCACCAACAACGAAGAGATGGAACGCCAGGCACGGCTCATCCGCTCTCACGGCATGAGCACCATGAGCTATCAGCGGGCAACCGGGCATGCCACCGAATACGACATCACTTGCTTGGGCTACAACTTCCGCATGGACGACATTCGCGCTTCCATTGCCATAGAACAGCTGAAGAAACTCCCCGCCGACCTGCAAACCCGACTGAACGTGCGCCGGCGCTATGTGGAACGACTCTCGCAAATGGAACAGGTGGTGGTGCCCTTTGCCGATAACCAAGAGTTTGTGAGCAACTACATCATGCCCGTGGTGCTGAAGAACTCTACCAAGGAACGGCGCAACAAGGTGCGCGAGTTCATACATGCCGCCGGCATTCAAACCTCGGTGCACTATCCTGCCGTCCACCTCTTTTCAACCTATCGTGAGTTGGGCGCTGTGCTGCCCCAAACGGAGTATGTTACCGATAACGAAATCACTCTGCCCATGTATGCCGCACTCACCATGGAGCAAGTAGACTTCATCTGCGACACGCTCCGGCAGGCACTGGAACAATCATGAATAACATCAGTAAAATACAAGACCAGATAGTGGGTGCCGAGCTAACCATTCTCGGTGCCCTGAAGAAGATGGACGAGGTGAAGAAGAAGTTGCTCTTCGTTTTCGAGGGCGACTCCTTCGACTGTCTCCTCACCATCGGCGACATCCAGCGTGCCATCATCCGCAACGTTCCGCTCACGGAAAGCATTGCCGCCATTCTCGACCGTAAGAAAATCTATGCCTACGCGGGGCAGCCGTTGGAGGAAATCAGCAACGTGATGTTCCGGGAGAACATCGACTGTATGCCGGTGCTCGATGAGCAGCGCCGCATTGTGGATGTGCTCTTCTGGGCCGACGTTTTTCAACAGCCGCAGCCGCAGCCGCACAGAAAGCTCAACCTGCCTGTGGTGATTATGGCGGGTGGAAAGGGTACCCGCCTGCGGCCGCTCACCAATGTGCTGCCAAAGCCGCTCATCCCCATCGGCGAGAAAACCATTCTCGAAGAAATCATGGACCAGTTCGAGGGCATCGGCTGCAGGAAGTTCTATATGTCGGTCAACTACAAGTCGGACATGATGCGCTTCTACATCGACCAGCTCCCCCACCACTACGATATCGAGTTCTTCGAAGAACCCCGCCCGTTGGGAACCATTGGCAGCGTGGCACTGTTGAAGAACAAAATAAAAACCCCCTTCTTTGTTTCCAACTGCGACATCATCATCGACCAAGACTATTGCGACGTTTACGACTATCACTGCGAGAACCGCAACGACCTCACCATCGTTACTGCTATGAAAACCATCAAGATTCCTTACGGAGTGATTCAAACAGCCGAGAACGGACTCATGACCAGTCTGCAAGAAAAACCCGAGTCGACCTATATGATCAACACGGGTGTGTATATTCTCAATCCGGAACTGATTGACGAGATTCCCGAAGGCGAGTTCTTTCACATCACCCACCTCATGGCGAAGGTTCAGCAGCGAGGCGGCCGCATCGGTTGTTTCCCTGTGAGTGAGCATGCCTGGCGAGACATGGGCGAATGGCCCGAATACCTGCGCATGATACAAGTGCTCTAACGACACCTACGCCCCGAGCAACTGAAACTTACTCTTTGAGCAGCTGGCAGAGCCGGCGCATACCCTCCGAGGCTCCCATCTGCAGGTGGGTGAGGTTGGGAAGGGAGGCAGGCACGGGTTCGGGGTCGATGAGGTAGACGGGGATATCCGGCCGCACATAGTGATAGAGCCCTGCGGCGGGGTACACATTCAGCGACGTGCCAATGATCACGAACACGTCGGCCTGGCTTGCACATTCGGCAGCCACACTAATCATGGGCACCGACTCGCCGAAGAACACAATGAACGGGCGCAGCAGCGAACCGTCGCCAGCCTTCTCGCCTGGCTTCACCTCGCAGTCGTCGGCCGGCAGCTCGCGCACATACCGCTCATCGAACTGGTCGCGCGACGAACAAACCTTCGTTAGCTCGCCGTGCAGGTGCACCACCCGCGTAGAGCCTGCTTTCTCGTGCAGGTTGTCAACGTTCTGCGTCACCACCGTCACGTCGTAGTCTTTCTCTAATTCGGCAATGAGGCGGTGCCCCTCGTTGGGCTGCGCCTCGTATAGCTTGTGCCGCAGTCCGTTGTAGAAGCGGTTCACCAGTTCGGGGTCGCGTTCCCATCCCTCGTGGCTCGCCACCTGCTCCACGGGAAAGTCTTCCCACAAGCCGTTGCTGCCCCGAAACGTCTTGAAACCACTCTCCACCGACATGCCGGCACCGGTCAAAAACACAATCTTCTTTTTCATACGCTTTCACCTCCTGTTTTTGTTTGTTTCGTTATCTTCTGTGCAGATGATTGTCTGCATCGCTTGCAAACTTAAGCTTTTTTCCCCAAATAAACAACACAAGCGCTTAAAAATATATAATTTGTAAGTATATCTTATGCGCGTTCTTACTTTTTTTCATACCTTTGCAGGCTGAATGTAATTATATATATTAATAAGGTAAAAAAGAAAATGGATAAAGTAAGCTATGCCCTTGGTCTTGGCATCGGTCGGCAGTTGTGCGACATGGGTGCCCGCGAATTGAACATCGACGACTTCGCTCAGGCCATCAAGGACGTTATTGCCGGTGCCAAGAAACAGGTTTCCGACAGCGAGGCTCAAACACTGGTGCAGAATTTCTTTGCCGAGCAGGAAAAGAAACAGCGCGCAGCAGCAGCCGAGAAATTCAAGACCCAGAAAGAAGAAGGCGAGAAATACCTTGCCCAGAATGCAAAGAAAGAAGGGGTTGTAACTCTTCCCAGCGGACTGCAGTATCAGGTGCTCAAGGCCGGTAACGGTCGTAAGCCGAAAGCCACCGACTCGGTGAAGTGCCACTACGAGGGTATGCTCATCGACGGTACCATGTTCGACAGCAGCATACAGCGCGGCGAACCCGCCACCTTCCCCCTGAACGGCGTTATTGCCGGTTGGACCGAAGGCTTGCAGCTCATGGAAGAAGGTGCCAAGTATCGTTTCTTCATTCCCTACCACCTGGGCTATGGCGAACGCGGTGCCGGCCAGTCTATTCCTCCCTTCGCAGCGCTGGTGTTCGATGTGGAACTCATCGAAGTGGTGTAGGCGCTGCGCTAAATGATAAATGAGGCGCTGCGCTAAATGATAAATGATAAATGATAAATGACAGATAAATTTTAAACACATAACAAAAACAATGAAAAAACTTACATTTGTAGCCGCTATGGCTATTGCTGCCGCTGCCTTCACCGGTTGTGGCAATTCTACTCCGAAGGCCGACCTGAAGAGCGATGTTGACTCTATGAGCTATGGCATGGGTCTGGCTCAGTCGCAGGGACTGAAAGACTTCCTTGTGCAGCGCATGAACATCGACACCACCTACATGGACGAATTCATCAAGGGACTGAACGACGGTGCCAACGCTGGCGACGACAAGAAGAAGGCTGCCTATTATGCAGGCATCCAGATTGGTCAGCAGATTTCTAACCAGATGATTGTGGGCATCAACCACGAGGTGTTCGGCAACGACTCCACCAAAACCATCTCTATGAAGAACTTCATGGCTGGCTTCGTGGCAGGCACCACCGGCAAGAATGCCAAGATGACTGTTGAGCAGGCTCAGACCGTGGCTGAAACCAAGATGCACGAAATCAAGACTAAGAACATGGAGAAAGAGTATGGCCCCAACAAACAGGCCGGTGAGAAATTCCTTGCAGGCAACAAAAAGCAGCCCGATGTGAAAACCCTGCCCAGCGGTGTGCAGTACAAGGTGCTCAAAGAGGGAACCGGTGCCATGCCTAAGGATACTTCGCGCGTGAAGGTTCACTACGAGGGTCGCACCATCGACGGCAACGTGTTCGACAGCTCTTATAAAAACGGAACTCCCATCACACTGCGTGCCAACCAGGTTATCAAGGGCTTCACCGATGCACTGGTACACATGCCCGAGGGTTCGGAATGGGAAATCTACATTCCTCAGGAACTGGCCTACGGCGAACGCGAGCAGGGACAAATCAAACCTTTCTCGGCTCTCATCTTCAAGGTTAGCCTCATTGCTGTAGATAAGGTTGATTAAGAAAGTTGACGAGTTGACAAGTTGTTAGTTGACGAGTTGACGAGTTGTTTGTTCTTTAATAATATAACAATGAAGAAAGTATTATTGATGGCACTGGTTATTCTGGCGGGGGCAACCTGCTGTCCGGCCAGTGCTGCTAAGAAAGACAAGAAAAAGAAAAAGGCCAAGCAAGAAGAGGTGGCAGACACCGTTGTGGTTGATTCTGCCGCTGCCATCTTCGTGCGCCCCGATGCACCCATCATCACCCGTGCCGACTCCATCGGCTACGTTTCGGGAATGGTGGTCACACAGGGACTGCTCCCTTACCTGAAAGGACAGTATCACCTGAATGAGAACTACATGCAGGATTTCCTGCGCGGGTTCTACACGGCTGTGCAGAACGACACCCTGCCAGACTTCCGTGCCTACCAGGTGGGAACGCAGATTGCCGAGATGACGCTGCAGCGCGTGATTCCTACCATGATGAACGACTATCCCAAGACAGAACTGAACCGCGAGATGTTCTTCCAAGGATTCATGGATGCCGTGATGGGCGACCACAAGCACTTCAACGACTCTGTGGCCACCGTGCTGAAGGATAAGTATGTGACCGAGGCAAAAGAAGCGGCCTTCGGCGAATGGAAACGCCAAAACGAGGCCTTCCTCGTTACCTACGCTCAGAACGACAGCGTGACGAAGACTGCCGACGGACTGCTCTACAAGGTTATTCGCCAGGGTAAGGGCGCACGTCCCACCAAGTCTGACAAGGTGGTGGTGAAATACGAAGGAAAGCTCATCGACGGTACGGTGTTCGACAGTTCCTACACCCGCAATCCGCAAACTTCCACCTTCGGTGTAACCCAGGTTATCAAGGGATGGACCGAAGCGCTGCTGCTCATGCCTGTGGGCAGTAAGTGGGAACTCTGCATTCCGCAGGAGTTAGGCTACGGCCCGCGCGAAACGGGAAAGATCAAGTCGTTCTCAACCCTCATCTTCACCGTAGAGCTGGAAGAAATCAAAAAATAATTGAGATGCTTGCTTGCTGAAAGGTAAGAAACATATACAATGTTTAGCAAAATGCACGGATAATGAAAAATATCCGTGCATTTTGTTGTTTATATCATTTGAAATGTTTACTTTTGTTGACAGATTGTTACTTAACTTACACTAACAGTAATGGAAAAGATTGATAAGCTCGACAAACGAATCCTCAGCATTCTCTCAAAGAATGCCCGCATTCCCTTTAAAGATGTAGCAGCAGAGTGCGGAGTTTCGCGTGCCGCCATTCACCAGCGTGTGCAGAAGCTCATCGAAGACGGTGTGATCACCGGTAGCGGCTTCGACGTGAACCCCAAGAGCTTGGGCTACACCACCTGCACCTATGTGGGCATCAACCTTGAACGGGGCAGCATGTATAAAGATGTGGTGAAACAGCTCATGGACATTCCCGAAATTGTGGAATGCCACTTCACCACCGGCACCTACACCATGCTCATCAAATGCTACGCACGCGACAACGAACACCTGATGACCCTGCTCAACAACAAACTGCAGAGCATTCCGGGCGTGGTCTCCACCGAAACACTCATCTCGTTGGAACAGAGCATTAAAAGAGAAATTCCCGTTCACGTCGACGACTGATAAATGGAAAAAACCTGTTTCAACCTGCAAGCACACCTGCAACGGGTGTATGCAACCTTTCCCGAAGCCACACGCAAACCCATCATTGGCATCACTGCCAATTACGAAAACATCGATGCCACCCTGCGCAGCGTCTACTACCGGCAGGTGGTGGAGGTGGGGGGCGTGCCGTTGATTATTCCGCCGGTGGCCGATGTGAGCGTGATTGTGAACACCCTGCAGCACATCGATGCCCTGCTGCTCACGGGAGGTGCCGACTACAACCCGCTGTGGGCCGGCGAACAGCCATCACCCCAGTTGGGCCATGTGAATGCCGAGCGCGACTTGCCCGAACTTCTCATCACCCGACTGGCCTACAACCGACAGATTCCCATGCTGGGCATTTGCCGCGGCATTCAAACCCTGGCTATGGCCCTCGACGGGAAGGTAGCGCAGCATGTGGACACTCATATCAAACATTCTCAGGATGCCGACCGCTCAGAACCCACACATTCGGTGACGGTTCAGGAGGGTTCTATCCTTTCTTCACTTTACAACAGCAGCTCGCTCTTCGTCAACTCGTTCCACCACCAGGCGGTGAGCCAGCCCGGACCTCATTTCGTGGTAACGGCTACTGCCCCCGACGGTATCATCGAGGCCATTGAGAGCAGCGAACATAAACCCATACTCGGTGTGCAGTGGCATCCCGAGTGGATGGGAGCCGACGGGTTGCCACTCTTCCAATGGCTCGTAGATGAGGCGCGCCTGTTTGCTCACGCCAAGCGGGTGCATGAACACACGCTCACGCTCGACACCCATTGCGATACCCCCATGTTCTTTCATCAGGATATTGACTTTGGCAGCCGCGACCCCAAGATTCTGGTAGACCTGCACAAGATGGACGATGGCCGACAGGATGCCGTAACCATGGTGTGCTATCTGCCACAGCCGGCAAAGGGCGAGGCGTTTGCCAGCAAGGTAGATACCAGCTGGTGCAACACCCAAGATGCCATCACACCCGCCCGCTATACCAATCTCATCTTCGACCGCATCGAGCAAATCGTGAATGAGCACATGAACTACATCCGCATTGCCCGCACGCCGCACGACATCTATCAAAACAAAGCCGAGGGGGTGAAATCAATCTTGCTGGGTATCGAAAACGGACTCGCCCTGGAGCACAGTCTCGACCAGCTGCGCCACTTTGCCCAACGCGGCATCACCTATGTAACGCTCTGTCACAACGGCGACAACGACATCTGCGACTCGGCACGGGGCACAGCCACATGGGGCGGGGTGAGCGAGTTCGGCCGTGAGGTGATAGCAGAGATGAACAGGTTAGGCGTGATGGTAGACCTGAGTCATGCTGCCGAAAGCTCATTCTACGATGCTCTTGACATCAGCCGCACACCCATCGTGTGCAGTCATTCCAACTGCAGGGCGCTCTGCAACCATCCCCGCAACCTCACCGACGACCAGCTGCGTGCCTTGGCCCGCCGAGGCGGTGTGGCCCATATCACCCTTTATGCCGGGTTCCTGCGCGAACAGGGCGAAGCATCCGTTCTCGATGCACTGAACCACTTGGAACATGCCATCAGCGTGATGGGAATAGAACACGTGGGACTGGGCACCGACTTCGATGGCGACGGGGGCGTGAGCGGTCTTGCCGACTCGTCGGAACTCATCAACTTTACCCGCCATCTGTTGCGCCGCCGCTACAGCGAAGCCGACATCCAGCTCATCTGGGGAGGAAACTGGCTGCGCCTGATGCAAGAAATTCAGGGAAGCTGAAATGTCGATTTGTCGATTTGTCGAAATATCGATATTTCGATATAACGAAATAACGAAATAAAGAAAAAATGAAAAAAACCTTTCTCATCATCCTTGCCGCCGCCATTCTCTTTGCCGCCTACACCTTTGCCGTGAGGCCGCTCATAGAAAACTACCGGGCTGAAAAGGCACTCGAAGAGGCAAACGCTGCCGAGAAATATAACCCCGTGGGACCGGTCTTTAATGCCGATTCGGCCTTCGCCTTCACTGCCCAACAGCTGGAGTTTGGTCCGCGAGCCATGAACACTGCGGGCCACGAGCGCTGTGCCGAATGGATTATTGCCAAGTTCAAGAGCTTTGGCTGCGAGGTGACAACCCAGCAGGCCCAGCTGAAAGGCTACGACGGAACCATGCTGAAGGCAACCAACATCATGGCTCAGTTCCGACCGGAGCTGACCACACGCATCTTGCTCTGCGCCCACTGGGACAGTCGTCCATGGGCCGACAACGACCCCGACAAGGCCAACTGGCACAAGCCCATCTTGGCTGCCAACGATGCAGCAAGCGGCGTGGCGGTGATGCTCGAACTTGCCCGACTGCTACAGCAGGAAACAGTCGATGGCAAAACGGAAACCCTTTCGCCGAACATCGGCATAGACTTTGTTTGCTTCGATGCCGAAGACTGGGGTACCCCGCAATGGGCCGACGACCAGACAGGCAGCGGCGACACATGGGCCTTGGGAGCACAACACTTCGCGCGGAACCTGCCCCAGGGCTATGAAGCCCGCTATGGCATTCTGCTCGACATGGTGGGCGGACAGGGGGCACGGTTCTATCAAGAAGGGGTGAGCCTGCAGTTTGCACCGGCCATTGTGAAAAAGGTGTGGAAGGCTGCCCGCCAAGCCGGTTACGGCAGTTTCTTCCCACAGAAAACCGGAGGCATGATTACCGACGACCACCTGCCCCTGAACCAATATGCCCACATTCCCACCATCGACATCATACCCTACTATCCCGATTGTGAGCAGAGCAGCTTCGGACCCACCTGGCACACCCTCGCCGACGACCTCTCACACATAGACCGCACCACACTCAAAGCCGTGGGGCAAACCATGGTGCAGGTGCTCTGGAACGAGCAATGAAACAATTGGTAGCTCCTGAAAACAAAAATAGCCTGTCTCACGACAGGCTACCTAAAAACTTACTAAAACTAAATTAACCACTAAAAAAACTTATTATTTCCCTGCAAAGATACATAATTGTCGTTAAAGCAGCAAAAAATGTTCTTAAAATTTTTACCCCCCCCCTAAAATTTAACATTCCTTAATCAATTAACCATGAGCACCCCGTAAGGGCCCGTGGTGCTGGCGATGTAGCGGGTGAGCGCCTTTCCCCCTTCGCCCTGTGCCACGTTGCCATCGTTGTTCATGTCGTAGAAGCGGTGGCATGTAGTGCACTCGGCAAGGCCAGATGGTTTCATCTGCAATGGATACGACCGCAGTGGAATTTTGTCGAAGTTGAAGCAGTTGGGACATTCGCGGTCGTAGGCATAGAAAGCCTGCGTGGTTCCATTCCCGAAGCCCACGATGATGCCGTTGTTCATGCCCACGATGGGGTTTCGTTTGGCATCAAGACTGGAGAAACGCTCTTCCGTAGCGGGTGCCCCGTTGTTGTCGGTAAACCGGAAGAAGGTGGCTCCATCGTGCACGGTGGTGGTGATGCACACGAACACCCGTGAGTAGGGGTCCATGGCTCTGGCGAGCGTGGCATTCTGATGTTCCGTTTGGTTGTTGATGGTAAGGTTGCAGTAGCCACGCGTATATTTGTCATCGCCGTTGCAGGCGGCAAGCAATAGCGCTGTTAATGCAGCGATGCAACTTAGCTGGAAAGTTTTCTTTTGCTTCATTTATCATTTATCATTTTTCATTTAGCGCAGCGCCTCATTTATCATTTATCATTTATCATTTAGCGCAGCGCAGTCGGCTCAGTGCCTCGTCTACCTTTTCGAAGTGGAAGGCGGCGAGCGTTTGGTTCATGAGGTCTGCTATGCGGTTGTTGCAAAGGTTTCCGATGCTGCCTTCGTGGGTGTGGTTGATGTGGCGGTCGGCATGGAAGGTGCCCGCCTCAATCTCTAATCCCACGGTCTTGTAGGCATCGCGGAAAGGCATGCCGTTGGTAGCTAAGCGGTTCACCTCTTCTACGGAGAACATCGGGTCGTACATGGGGTTGTCCAAGATGTGCTCGTTCACCTCCATGCGGTTGATGATGTAGGCCGTCATCTGCAGACAGTCTTTCAGTTCGTCGAAAGCCGGCAGGAACACCTCTTTAATAATCTGCAGGTCGCGGAAGTAGCCCACGGGCAGGTTGTTCATGATGAGCGTAACCTGTTGGGGTAATGCCTGCAGCTTGTTCGACTTAGCCCGGATGAGTTCAAACACATCGGGGTTTTTCTTGTGCGGCATGATGCTCGACCCCGTGGTGCATTCCTTGGGCAGGCGCACAAACGAGAAATTCTGCGAGTTGAACAGACAGGCATCGAAGGCCAGCTTGGCCAGCGTTCCTGCCACGGTTGCCAGGGCGAAAGCCACGTTGCGTTCCATTTTGCCGCGCCCCATCTGGGCATACACCACGTTGTAGTTCATCGAGTCGAAACCGAGCAGGTCGGTTGTCATCTGCCTGTTCAGCGGGAACGACGAGCCATAGCCGGCTGCCGACCCTAAGGGGTTGCGGTTGCACATGCGGTAGGCAGCCTGCAGGAAGAGCATGTCGTCGGCCAGCGACTCGGCGTATGCGCCAAACCACAGGCCAAAGCTCGATGGCATGGCAATCTGCAGGTGGGTGTAGCCGGGCATGAGCACATGTTTGTGCTGTTCGCTCTTTTGAATGAGCTCGTCGAAGAGTTCCTTCACCAGCCCAACAATTTCTTGCAGCTGGTGACGGGTGAAGAGCTTCAGGTCGAGCAAGACCTGGTCGTTGCGCGACCGGCCGGAATGGATTTTCTTTCCTAAGTCGCCGAGCCGGCGGGTGAGCATCAGCTCCACCTGCGAGTGCACATCCTCCACCCCCTCTTCGATGCAGAACTCGCCCCGCTCGCAGGCATCATAGATGTTGCGCAGCTCGGCCAATAACAGTGGCAGTTCGTCGGAGCCGAGCAGGTTGATGCTTTCCAGCATGGTGATATGGGCCATAGAGCCCAGCACATCGTATTTGGCGAGGTAGAGATCCATTTCGCGGTCTCGACCCACAGTGAAGCGGTCTATCTCGGCGTTCACCTCGTAATTCTTTTCCCAGAGCTTCATTTTTGACGTTATTTTGGTTTGACTTTAGATTTTGACTATAGACTTTAGACTATAGACTATAGACTTTAGACTATAGACTTTAGACTTTAGACTTTAGACTATAGACTTTAGACTATAGACTTTAGACTTTAGACTTTAGACTTTGGACTATAGACTTTAGACTGTAGACTATAGACTTTAGACTATGCATTATCAGCCTTGTAGGAACCGACAATATGTTTCTTATAGTAAACATTGAAGGGCACTTCTGTTTCAACTTCTATACCACAGTCGCGGAGTTCTTTGAACATAGCGTTCTTGTAAACTCTCTCCTCGAAACCTGGTGTCAGCTGACTTCTTACCTTCTTTGCACAATCTATAATAGTCTCTATCAGTTCTTCAACACTCATTTTTTTACTCTCTCTCTATATAGACAGTCTATAGTCTATAGTCTATAGTCTATAGTCTACAGTCTAAGTCAAAGTCTACAGTCTAAGTCAAAGTCTACAGTCTAAGTCAAAGTCTACAGTCTACAGTCTAAGTCAAAGTCTACAGTCTACAGTCTGAAGTCTATAGTCTACAGTCTATAGTCTACAGTCTAAGTCTACAGTCATCAGCTATAGTCGATCATTTGCAGGGCATCGGCAATCTTCTCCAGTCCCTCTTGCAGGGGTTTCTGCACCATGGTTTTGATGAAGGGGTTGAGTTCGGCCTTGATGGTCAGTTTCATTTTGCACGAGTCGTTGGTGACGGGCAGTAGCTGAATCCAGAAGTTGAAGGGCACGGGGCTCTGTTCGGTTTCGAACTTAATGGTCTTGGGTTCTTCGCGTTCCACAATGCGCATGCTGATGCTGCCCACGGGTGGCACGTTCACCGAGAGCGAGTCGTGGTCGAAGCTGAAGTCCTTCAGTTTATCTTCGGGCACGCGGTCGCGCACCTTCTCCAGGTTTTCCAAGTTGCTCAACAGGTCGTAGACCTTTTGTTGTGGAGCTTGAATCTCGCGTATGCTGCTTTCAAATTTTGTCATATCACTATTCACTATTCACTATTCACTATTCACTGTTCACTATTCACTGTTCACTGTTTCTTCCAGTTGGCGGGGTCTTTGCGCCATTCGGCGAGCATGGGCACTTCGGCCTGGCTGATGTAGCCCGTTTCTAACGCTTCGGCCACCACATGTTCGTAGTCGGTGAGGGTAACGAGTTGCACCCCCGCTTGGCGGAACGCTTCTTCGGCCACGGGGAATCCGTAGGTATAGGAGGCCACCATGCCCACCACCTCGCATCCGTGTTGGCGGATAGCCTCCACAGCTTTCAGCGAGCTGCCGCCCGTGGAGATGAGGTCTTCCACCACCACCACTTTCAGTCCGGGCTTCAGTTCCCCCTCAATGAGGTTTGCCAGTCCGTGGTCTTTGGGTTTCGAGCGCACGTATGCAAAGGGCAGCGCCAGTTCGTCGGCCACCAGTGCCCCTTGTGCAATGGCACCCGTGGCAACTCCGGCCACAGCCTCGGCCTGTGGGAAGTGTTTGTGAATGGCGTGCACCAGTTCCTGCTTCACATAGCTGCGCAGGTTGGGGAACGAGAGCGTTTTGCGATTGTCGCAATAGAAAGGCGATTTCCAACCGCTGGCCCACGTGAAGGGTTCCTGCGGTTGCAACTTAATGGCTTTCACCTTGAGCAGCATGGCTGCGAATGCTTTCTTTTGATTATCCATAATTGTGTATGCTGTTTGAATTTCAGCGCAAAGTTACGAAGAATTGCCCACATACAAAAGCATATAGAATATAATTTTTGGCTACTTGCAGTGCAGAGGCTTAGGTTTAGCGTTGCAGAAGCTGGCTGGGCAGCATCACGGCGATGGTGTTTTGCTGCACATGTTCGTAGCTGAGGTAGCAGAAGCCGCCATCGCCCCGGTTGGTTCCCCACGAGTTTTTGCACACGAAATAGCGGCGCAGCGGTTGGCGGGTGTGGGCCAGGCCCACAATGGCCATGCAGTGGTCGTCGGAAGGGGTGTCGCCCAGTCCGCCTTCCCATCCCACGGGATGTCCGCCCCTGAGGGCACGCACCACATAGCGCATGAGCGAGTCGGCGGGCACGTTCAGAAAACGGTCGCCCATCTGGTTGTCGGGCAGGCGGGGGTCTACCCATTGGTAATAGGGTTGTTGGGGCATGGTGGTGAGCACGATGTATTCGCCCGGCCTGCAAACGCTGTGTGCGAACTCGCGCGAAGAGTAGGTGGCACCGAGCATGTGCACATAGCGCGGCATAAAGCCCGTGGCCTGGTCGAGCAGGTGGTTGAGCTTTTCTTCAAACGCGCTCCGGCTCATTCGCTGTGCCCGGCACATTCGTGCCAGGTGCTCCACCTTGCGTGCCACCACATTCAGGTTGGGCTGTGCGGCAGAGCCGTTGGCCGGAAGCAGGGTGCTGCCCTCGTAGTAGTCGTAGGGTTGCAGTCCATAGCGTTCTGTCAGCTGCAAGCACATGGGCAGTGTGCCGCGCAGCGAGATGTTGCGTTGCTGTGCAGATGTTTTGGAACTCCCCGTTGCTTGGCTCCCTTGAGCACCGAAAACCTGCATTCCCCTCTCGTGCAGGAACATGCGTGCAACGTATATGGCCGACAGGTTCACCGAGTCGCCCTGTGCCAGGTGTTCGGTTTCCATCACGGCAAGGGCACTGTAAATCCAGCAGAGCGGACTGCTGCCCTGGTTTTTCACTGGTGTGGTGGGCAACAGCGTGTCTATGATGAGGCCCGCGGGACGCTCACCACCGGCACCGCCCCCCGAGCAGCCTGCGAAGAAACAGAGCAGCATCAAGAGACCGATGCTGCCAAAAATGGCTGAAAACCTTTTCATGTTGCGTTCGTTTTTGCCTGCAAAAATACAAAAAACTCTCAACTCTCAACTTTCAACTCTCAACTTTTTACTACCTTTGCACCCATGAACAGAATCAACGACTTTGAGATTATGGCTCCCGTGGGGTCGCGCGACTCGTTGGCCGCTGCCATCAAGGCAGGCGCCAACTCGGTTTACTTCGGAATCGGACAGCTGAACATGCGCTCCCACTCGGCCAACCATTTCACCATCAACGACCTGCAGGAGATTGCGGCAACCTGTCAGCAGCATGGCATTAAAACCTACCTCACGGTGAACACCATCATCTATGACAACGACATAGAAACGATGCACCGGATTGTGGATGCCGCTCGCCAGGCCAACGTAACGGCCATCATTGCCAGCGATGTGGCAGTGATGACCTACTGCCGAGAGGTGGGGGTGGAGGTGCACCTCTCCACACAGCTCAACATCTCTAACATAGAGGCGCTGCGCTTCTATGCCCAGTTTGCCGATGTGGTGGTGCTGGCACGCGAGCTGAACATGGAACAGGTGGCACATATTCACCGACAGATTCAAGAACAGCACATCTGCGGACCCGGCGGCGAGCTCATTCGCATAGAAATGTTCTGCCACGGAGCACTGTGCATGGCGGTGTCGGGGAAGTGCTATATGAGTCTGGCTGATGCCGGACGCTCGGCCAACCGCGGAGAGTGCATACAGATTTGTCGGCGCTCTTATATTCTCACCGATGCCGAAACGGGCAACGAGATTGAGGTTGACAACAAATACCTGATGAGTCCGAAAGACCTGAAGACCGTGCGCTTCATAGACCGGCTGATGGAGGCGGGGGTGCGCGTGTTCAAGATTGAAGGCAGGGCACGCGGTCCGGAGTATGTGTATACCGTGGTGAAAACCTATCAAGAGGCTATTGCCGCCGTGCTCGACGGAACGTTCACCGAAGAGCGGAAAGATGAGTGGGACCGCCGCTTGGCCACCGTCTTCAACCGTGGATTCTGGGACGGATACTACCAGGGGCAGCGGCTGGGCGAGTGGAACAACAGCTACGGGTCGAACGCCACGGAACGGAAAGTGCTGGTGGGCCGCGTAACGAAATACTTCTCGCGCATTGGCGTGGCCGAACTCAGCGTAGATGCTTCTACCTTTGCTGTGGGCAATCGTCTGCTCATCACCGGACCCACCACCGGGGCGCTGTGGGTAGACGTGAAGGAGATTCACAACAACGACGGGCTTCCCACCCAGCAGGCCACGCAGCACGAACTGGCAGCCATTGCCGTGCCGGAGAAGGTGAGGCCCAACGACAAGGTGTTCCGCATAGAAACGCAGAACTGAACAGAAACAATGTTTTGAAAAGAAATGACCATCAACGAAATACAAGACGAGATTATCGAAGAGTTTGAAGGACTCGACGACTGGATGGACCGCTACCAGATGCTCATCGACTTAGGCGGCGAACTGAACGACTTCGACGAGAAATATAAAACCGAACAGAACCTCATAGACGGATGTCAGAGCCGTGTGTGGGTGCAGTGCGACTATGTTGACGGGCGGCTCCGCTTTCAGGCCGAAAGCGATGCGCTCATCGTGAAGGGAATCATTGCCCTGCTCATCAGGGTGCTCGACAACCACACGCCACAGGAAATTCTCGATGCCGACCTCTACTTCATCGAGCGCATAGGACTGCGCGAGCATCTCTCGCCCACGCGCTCCAACGGACTGCTCGCCATGGTGAAGCAAATCAGAGCCTATGCCATGGCGCACGGCGCTTCGCTAAATGATAAATGAGGCGCTTCGCTTCGCTGCGCTAAATGATAAATGATAAATGAGGCGCTACGCTAAATGATAAAACTCGTGCTCAGCAATGTGCCCCAGCGGGGCATGATAGGGGTAGCCAGCCATTCCTATGGCTGGAGTAAATGGATCCACCATTCACGGCGTGCCTTTAGGTACGCAACACAAACAAGTGGAATATCGCGTACCTAAAGGCACGCCTGAGATACA
>CACXFT010000062.1 GCA_902767045.1 uncultured Prevotellaceae bacterium
ATAAGCAAAATGCGAATGTTTTGCGAATGTTTTGCGAATGTTTTTTCTTGTTGTAACAAAGAACTTTTCATACTTTTGCAACGATAACTATTCATAAGAAAGGAATAAATTTACAGTCACACTAAATTAAATTATTTCATAACATGGAAAAGAAGAAAAACAGTTTTCAAGTATGGAAGTTTAAAGCAATAGCTTTTCTTGTATCATTATTCCAACTAACGAATGTCCAAATTTGGGCTCAAACCAGTGAGCCCTCACAATTCTCACCTTCACTTCCATATCACCAGATGCTGAAAGAAGGTAAAAAGTGGAACTATAAAAACATTGATTTTGATGAAATAGTAACCTATTTTTCAATGGTGCTGCATGGTGACACATTGATTGACGGGAAAAAATGCAAAAAAATGTATCGCATTGATAATGGGATTGAGAGATATAGATATGCCTGGTATGAGGATGATAAAAAATTGTACCTCATTCCAAAAGAAAGCGATAGCTTTATCATGCAATATGACTTCAATAGGCTAAACAAATATGATGCAATGCCTTGCACAGATTATGCCCCTGTTGACTACGCGAAATATCTTATAGGAGTGGATGTCATTAAGTCCAGTTCCGGATACATGAACCGCTACAGGTATAGCAATTACGATGAGGAATGGCTTACTTTTTGTGTCGAGGGAGTTGGCGGACCAGATGGTCTTCCAATGCCTTGGTTTCAGCCATTATCTAATGAATATTACGTTTTTTTGTCATGTGAAGAAGACGGCAAGTGTCTCTGCACAGCCGAGGAGATGAACGGCGAAGCCGTAGATCCATCAACCCTTGACATAGAAGGTGGTGCACATCTGAAGCAGAAAACAGAAAGCAGAAAGCAAACGGTCTTCGACCTTGCAGGCCGCAAGCTCAGCTCTATAGGGAACCTGCGTCCCGGCATCTACATCCGTGGCGGCAAAAAGGTTGCGATTAAGTGAACGCAGCCCTTCTGATGATAGCCGAGTACAATGGCATGAAAATTCCACTGACAGCCATCGCCTTGTGGACGGGGAACCACTATATAGTTGTTGCCGATGCCGATGACAAGCGCATCCATGTGCTTGACCCCGCACGAGGTTCCGTAGATTATACCCTCGACGAGTTCCAATGCGGATGGTATCAGAAAGGGAGATATCTTTGCCGACATATTTAGTATTTAAAGCGATATCTAATAATTGTTAACATATTTATAAACAAAAATCAAGCTATTATGAAACAAAAAACTATTACCTTATTATTGGCATTATCTTTGCCGACCATCTGTTTTGCTCAACTCAAAGTAAAATGCAAAAATACGCGGAAACGTTGTCAAGATTGGAAGCTCCATAACATCACCTCCTTTTGGAGCTGTTAAGATTGAAAATGGAAAAGCAAAAGTAACTTAAAACATACACAAATGAACAGATTATTTTTTGGAACAGTAATGTTATTATTTGTCCTTAATGCCAAAATGGTATGTGCTTATGAACGTCCTCTGGTTCAAGAAGGCAAGCAATGGAATTTTATATTAACGAAAGTTGATTATTATGCCAATCACGAAGACTCTTGCACGATAACGCAGGAGAACTACACTTTGATTTTGCAAGGAGACACATTAATAGATGGCTACACTTGCATTAAACTGTATGAATGGTTTCGTGATTCGGGTATCAAGAAATATCTATGCGCGATGCGTGAAGACAGCAACCATGTGGTCTACATGATTAACGAAGGTACCGTATATCAATTCACTACTCCCTACGGATCGCCATTTAGCAATTATAGCAACATGTATAATGTTTTTACAGATACGATTGATATTTCCAGTGAACAACTATTCCAACGTTATCACTTTGTGCAAAAACGAACTGGATACGACGATCCTTTGAGAAGATGGATAGATGGTGTTGGAAGTATGGGAGGCCCGCTGAGGGCTGATGGTAAAAATGCCATTCCTCGATGCTACTGCTACTACGAGCTGTATGAATTTGTTTCTTGCGAATTACCCGGAGAATGGATTGTCGTAGCTGAAGATTTTTACAAAAATCCTGTTGTAAATTCGATAAAGACACATGAAGAAAGATCATCCTCTGAATCGATATATGATATGACTGGAAGAGCAATTCGAAAGAATAAGAAAAAATCCGTAAAAAGCCTTCGCCCCGGCATCTACATTCGCAACGGCAAAAAGGTTGCGATTAAGTGAGCGGAAAGCCAAACAAGTTTGGCTTTCCCGAACGTGAGCAAGCTCGGGCTTTTGCCCAAGGTTGCGATGAAGTGAGCGGAAAGCTAAGCTTGTTTGTCTTTCCCGAACGTGAGCAAGCTCGGGCTTTAGCCCAAGGCTGCGATTAAGTGAGCGGAAAGCCAAGGCGAATGAATAGAACCCACCTATATTTTTTGCCCACAAATTTCCATTGCCATAAGGTTCATCTGTCTGCACATTTCAGCGGTAAGCGGTTTCTTTTCGTTGTGGTGCTCCCAAGGTGATAGCATTAGCAGCTGACCTCGGCCACAAGCATAGAACTGCTCGCCGTGTGGCTTTGACAGAGGCGTGAAGCCGTTTTCCATAATAACGATGGTTGCCAGCCCTTCGTTGAAGGCCGCCCGCATAACGCGTTTCTCGCCTGGCGAGATGCTGGGGGAAACGAGCACTGCTCCCTTTCTGGCCTCTGTGAGATAGCGCTGCACCTCTGCCTCCAACTGTTGCTCGCTGAGCCTGCGCGAGACGCGCACCGCTATGCGGCGTGGAGAGGCAAGTAGTGTGCGGTTTCCTATGCCGCTGTAGCAGTGGGTACCTATCTGCAGGCCAAAGAAGGGCCGAAGCAGATTGGGGCAGGCGCGCTTCAATAACAAGCGGCGGGGGTTGTCGCGCAGGTAGTTCTGCCATGTGGGCAGTTCGTTGTAAGAGCGGAGAATGAGGTCGTTATAGCCTTTGGCAAAGAGGGGAGTGTAGGGGGGAGGAGCTGCTTGCGACGGCAGAGCCGTCGCCTGCGGAGAAGGTGGCTGCGGGGAAGGTGGCTGCGGAGAAGCTGGCGCCTGCGGGGAAGCTGGTGCCTGCGGAGAAGCTGGTGCCTGCGGAGAAGGTGGCTGCGGAGAAGGTGCCTGCGGGGAAGCTGGTGGTTGCGGAGAAGCTGGTGCTGTTTGGTTAACCGTTGCGTTTTCCGTAGGTTGCGGCTCTGCCGCATCCCTAAGTGCCTTTTCCGCCTTTCGGCACCCGGCCTTGAAACCAGAGATAACCTGCCCCAGATGCACTGGCAGCGGGGCCATCACAAAGAGGATGCCATGCATGTGGTCGGGCATCATCTGCACGGCCTTCACCTCTATCTGCGGGTAATAGGCGTGTATGCCCATCCATTCGCTTTGCACGGCCTTACCCAGCTCCGAGAGCTCTATGCGCGGCTCGTTGGCACTACCCCATGGTGCAAAGGCATCGCCTACCAAACGGCCAAAGACAGGGCGGCGGCCTTCTACCTCAAGGGTAATCATATACATGCGCCGCTCTGTATAGTTGTGATGGTCGTCACGGCGTTTCATCGACGGTTTCTTCTCTCCGGCGAAAATCTTCTTCTGTGCTATCTGTTCATCGGTCATTTCTCAAAGCACTGCTTCAGCCGAACAATGTGCGAAGAGCCTCTTCCACTTTGCGCACCGGGTGCAGTTGTATTTTGAAGCGGTGGTGGTTGAACCCCTGCAAGTTATATTGGGGAATGATGATGTGGCTGAATCCCAACTTCTCGGCCTCACCGATGCGTTGTTCGATGCGGCTCACGGGACGAACCTCGCCCGAGAGTCCCACCTCGCCAGCCATGCACCATCCCGTTTCTATGGGCGTGTCAACGTTCGATGAAAGCACGGCTGCGATGACCGAGAGGTCCATGGCGAGGTCGGTCACCCGCAGTCCGCCGGCAATGTTCAGAAACACGTCTTTTTGTGCCAGTTTAAATCCCACCCGTTTTTCGAGCACGGCCAGCAGCATGTTCAGTCGTCGCTGGTCGAACCCCGTTGCCGACCGTTGCGGAGTGCCGTAGGCAGCCGTAGAGACCAGAGCCTGCGTTTCAACCAGGAAGGGTCGCACCCCCTCGATGGCCGACGATATGGCAATGCCCGAAAGGCCTTCGTGGTCTTGAGTGAGCAGCAGTTCCGAAGGGTTGCTCACCGGGCGCAGTCCGGTTTGCTGCATTTCGTAGATGCCCAGTTCAGAAGTAGAGCCGAATCGGTTTTTGATGGAGCGCAGGATGCGGTAGAGGTGGTGCTGGTCCCCCTCGAACTGGATTACCGTGTCTACGATATGTTCCAGAATTTTCGGTCCGGCCAGAGTGCCTTCTTTGTTGATGTGGCCGATGAGCACCACCGGTGTTCCGCTTGATTTGGCAAACCTCAGCAGCGCCGATGCACATTCGCGCACCTGCGCCACGCTGCCCGGCGAGCTCTCCACCTCTTCCGTGGCAATGGTTTGAATGGAGTCTATCACCACCAGTTCGGGTTTGGTGTCTTGGATGTGGGTGAAGATGTGTTCGAGTGATGTTTCGCACAAGATGAGCAGGTTTTCGTCGCTCACCTGTTGGGGGGCATCTTTGCCGGTGAGTGCCGAGAGTAGTCGTTCGGCCCTCATTTTCAGTTGGTAGGCACTCTCCTCACCGCTCACATAAAGAATGCGCCTTTCCGGCAGGTTCAGCACCGTTTGCAGCGAGAGCGTGCTTTTTCCAATGCCCGGTTCGCCGCCCAAGAGTATGATGCTGCCCGGCACCATGCCACCTCCCAGCACGCGGTTCAGTTCGGCATCGTGCATGTCTATGCGCGGTTCCTCGTGACCCTCTATATCTCTCAGCCGGCGTGGGCGGTTGTTGTCGGTTCCCTTGGCAGCCCTGATGGTTTTGGCCGCCGTGCGAGCCGCCAGCGACCCCGTTTCGGCAGCCACCCTGATTTCCTTGAACGTGTTCCATTGCCCACACGCAGGGCATTTGCCAATCCATTTGGCCGATTCTTGTCCGCAGTTGGAACATACGAACATTGTTTTATCTTTTCCCATAACGATTACAAAATTACGCTTTTTTCTTTGTCGGGCAAAATTATTTTCTTTATCTTTGCAGGAAATATAACTAAAACATTAGCAGAATGAAAAAAATTGTTTATTTGTGCTTGGCAGCCCTGTTGTGTATAAGCGATGCAGCGGTTGCCAAATTTTCTTTGCAGGATATCACATCGGGCAAATATGCCGCCCGCCGCATTGGTGGTATGGCCCCCATAGCGGGCACCGACCAGTATGCCCGCATCAGCGACGACTACACCCAGGTGGTGCAGTATTCTTTTAAAACCGGCAAGCAAACGGCCGTGCTCTTCGATGCCGCCAACACGCTGGGTGAGCGAATCAAGCAGATAGACGGTTACATCATGTCGCCCGATGGTAGCCGCATGCTCATTCAAACCGAGACCGAGGCCGTGTATCGCCGTTCGTTCAAAGCCAAATACTACATCTATACGCTCAAGAGCCGGCGGTTGGACAAGCTCTCCGACACGGGCAAGCAGCAGGTTCCAACGTGGAGCCCCGACGGAACCCAGGTAGCCTTCGTTCGCGACAACAACATCTTTTTGGTGAAGCTGCTCTACGACAATGCCGAGAGTCAGGTTACCAAAGATGGCCGGTTCAACGAAGTTATCAACGGCATTCCCGACTGGGTCTACGAAGAAGAGTTTGAATATAACCGTGCCCTTTGTTTCAATGCCGACGGAACGCAGCTCTGCTGGGTGCGGTTCGACGAAAAGGCCGTGAGCCAATATTCGCTGCAAATGTTCTGCGGCATGAAGCCCGCCTTCGACCAGTATGCCCTCTATCCCGGTGAATACAGCTATAAATATCCCAAGGCAGGCGAAGTGAACTCCACCGTTACGGCTTGGTCGTTCGACATCAAGAGCCGACAGACGCGCCAGCTGCAGGTGCCCCTCGAAGGCGACGGCTACATTCCCCGCATCGTTTCTACCACCGACCCCGAGAAGATTCTCGTTTACACGATGAACCGCCATCAGGATGTGCTGAACATCTACACCGTGAACCCGCGCTCTACCGTGTCTCAGCTGTTGGTGAAGGAAACCGACAAGCGGTATGTGAACGAAGAGGTGCTGGCCAATATCATTGTTGGCCAAACCCACCTTTTACTGCCCAGCGAGCGCGACGGGCGCATGCAGCTATACATATATAATATGAATGGCACCCAGGAACGCAAGATTGGTGATGGAACATACGACATCACCGCTGTGTATGGCTTCGACGAGAAAACGGGCGATGTCTATTATCAGGCCGCGCTGCCCACTGCCCACGACCGTCAGGTGATGGTAACGCACAAAAACGGAAAAACAGAGCGCCTCACCAATCAGAATGGATGGAACACCGCTGTCTTCTCAGGCGACTACCGCTATTTTGTGAACACCTGGAGCGATGCCAACACCCCCTTTGTGGTTACCGTGCGCACGGGCGACGGAAAGGTTATCAATACCCCCGAGGATAATGCCCGGCTGCGCAGTCAGCTCGCTGAACAAGCCGTCACCCCCAAGGAGTTTTTCACTTTCACCACCCAAGAGGGCGTGCAGTTAGATGGCTGGATGGTGAAACCCGCCAACTTCAACCCCGCTCAGAAATATCCCGTTGTGATGTTCCAGTATAGCGGACCGGGCAGTCAGCAGGTGGTGAACTCGTGGAACATTGGCTCGATGGGACAGGGAGGCATGTTCGATTATTACCTGGCCGAGCAGGGTTTTATTGTGGTGTGCGTTGACGGGCGCGGAACCGGTGCCCGCGGTGCCGATTTCGAAAAGTGCATCTATCAGCAGCTTGGCAACCTTGAAGCCAAAGACCAGGTGGAAACGGCGCTTTGGTTAGGTAAGCAACCCTATGTAGACAAGAACCGCATTGGCATCTGGGGATGGAGCTACGGCGGTTTCTGCACCCTGATGAGTATGAGCGAAGGCCGCGGTGTGTTCAAGGCAGGTGTAGCAGTGGCTCCGCCCACCAACTATCGCTATTACGACTCCGTTTACACCGAGCGCTACATGCGCACACCCAAGGAGAACCCCACCGGCTATGCCGACAACCCCATGTCCCGTGCCGGCAAGCTGCATGGTGCCTTGCTGTTGTGCCACGGACTGGCCGACGACAATGTGCATCCGCAAAACACATACGAATATACTGAAGCACTGGTGCAGGCCGACAAAGATTTCAAGATGAATGTCTATACCAACCGCAACCACAGCATCTATGGCGGAAACACGCGCAACCATTTGCTCCGGCAGATTGCCCAGTTTTTTATCAACGAACTTTAAAATTCTTTTTTGAATCATGAAGAAAATAATCATGTTGGCAGTTGGACTGCTGTTTGCATTGGCCGGACAAGCAGCCAAACAAGTGACCATTACCGTGGTGAACCCCGAAAAAACTCAGCGGCAGGAGCTCATAGAGGTAGACTTTGCCCCCATCGCCGAACAGTTGGCACTCGCCGAAGACGATGGCTTTGTGGTGAAGAACGCCTTTGGCCAGCAGGTAGACTATCAGCTCACCCACGATGGACATTTGCTCATTGACGTGGCGGTGCGACCCGGCGGCAAGGCACAGTATCAGGTGACGAAAGGCATTCCCACGGCCATGAAGCAATGGGTGTTCGGGAAGATGTATCCCACACGCAAAGACGATATTGCCTGGGAAAACGACCGCGGGGCCTATCGTGTGTACGGACCGGCACTGCAACGCACCGGCGAACGTTCGTTTGGTGTTGACGTGTGGACAAAGAACACACCCGAGATTGTGGTGGAAGACCGCTATACCGCCGACTACGACGGGAACATTCTCAAGAGCATCTATAGTAGGAAGAAACAACACGATAAATGGCGCGAGGAAGACCTGCGCACATCGTTCCACCTGGACCATGGCAACGGGCTCGACTGCTATTCTGTGGGGCCCACCTTGGGATGTGGAACACCAGCCCTGATGGATGGCGACCACCTGGTGATGCCTTACTGCTATCGCGACTACGAAATACTCGACAACGGACCACTGCGCTTTACCGTTGCCCTCACTTACCATCCCGCCGTGGTGAAAACCGATTCGGCCGTGGTGGAGCACCGCATCATCAGTCTCGACAAGGGTTCTAATTTTAATAAGGTGGTGGTGTGGTACGACGGACTTTCCAACCCCTGCGACTTGGCCTCGGGCGTGGTGGTGCACTCGGCCGACAAAGACAGCTATGTGTTGGGCAAGAATTTTGTGCAGTATGCCGACCCCACCGACACCCCCGAGAAGCATAACTTCCAGATTTATGTGGCCACTCTCTTTCCCGATGGCGCTCAAACCCGCTTCCTGCCATTGGAGAAACCACAAGGAGGCATAGAAGGTCATGCGCTCTGTGTGGTGAAGAAGCTGGCTGCCGGAGAGCGTTGCACTTATTATTTCGGTTCGGCCTGGTCGAAACACGATGTGCGCACACAACGTGAATGGCAAGTGCGCATCGACGACTTCATGCAGTCGCTCGCAGCCCCGCTGCAGGTAACGGTAGAGTAGGGGAGGTGCACAAAAAAAGAAAGCCTGTCTCACGACAGGCTTTCAGATACATACTTACTAAAACTAAATTAACCACTAAAAAAACTAATTATTTTTCTGTTTGCAAAGATACATTGTTTTGAGATACCCTCCAAACAAATTGGGTAGTTTTTACACTTTTTGTTCTGTTTTTAACGTTTATTACCGATAAGAGGGTGTTTTTGGGGGTTAAGAGAGCTTATTTGGGGCTAGTATTTCTAGTATAACTAGTATCACTAGTATCTATCTCCCCTCCCCGGGGAGGGGCCGGGGGTGGGCCTATAGCTCTTGCTGCAAGAAGCGGGAGGTGTAGCCCTTGCCGCTGGCAGCAACCTCTTCGGGGGTGCCGGCGGCGATAACGGTGCCACCGTTGCGGCCACCCTCAAGACCCATGTCGATAATGTGGTCGGCCAGTTTAATCACATCGAGGTTGTGCTCAATCACCACCACTGTGTTGCCTTTATCCACCAGGCGGTTCAGCACGTTCATCAATATGCGAATGTCTTCGAAGTGAAGGCCGGTGGTGGGTTCGTCGAGAATGTAGAGCGTTTTTCCCGTGTCGCGTTTCGAAAGCTCTGTAGCCAGTTTCACGCGCTGGCTCTCGCCGCCGGAAAGCGTGGTGGAGGGTTGTCCCAGCTTGATGTAGCCCAGTCCCACCTCTTGAATGGTTTTTATTTTCTGCAAGATGTTGGGCACCGATTCAAAGAACTCCACCGCCTGGTTGATGGTCATGTCGAGCACATCGGCAATAGACTTTCCTTTGTAGCGCACCTCCAGTGTTTCGCGGTTATAGCGCTTACCATGACAAGCCTCGCAGGGCACCATCACATCAGGCAGGAAATTCATTTCTATGGTTTTGTAGCCGTTGCCGCCGCAGGTTTCGCAGCGCCCGCCCTTCACGTTGAACGAGAACCGGCCCGGTTTGTAGCCGCGAATCTTGGCTTCGGGCAGGTTCACGAAGAGGTTGCGAATGTCAGAGAATACCCCCGTGTAGGTTGCAGGATTGCTGCGCGGTGTTCGCCCGAGCGGACTTTGGTCAACGCTCACCACCTTATCTATATATTCCATCCCTCTCACGGCGTGGTAGGGCATGGGGCGCTTCAGCGAGCGATAGAAGTGTTGGCTCAGAATAGGTTGCAGTGTTTCGTTCACCAGGGTGGACTTGCCCGATCCGCTCACCCCCGTAACCAGGATGAGCTTGCCCAATGGAAATTCCACGCTCACGTTTTTCAGGTTGTTGCCCGTGGCGCCTTCTATGCAAATGCTTTTTCCGTTGCCTTTGCGCCGCTGGGCAGGCACTTCAATGCTGCAGCCTCCAAAGAGATATTTCGCCGTAAGGCTGTTGCAGTGTTTCATTTCGGCAGGTGAGCCTTCGAAGATCACCTCGCCCCCATGTCGGCCCGCCTTCGGTCCGATGTCGATGATATAGTCGGCAGCCAGCATCATATCCTTGTCGTGTTCAACCACAATCACCGTGTTGCCCATGTCTCTCAACTGTTTGAGCGAAGCAATGAGCCGTTCGTTGTCGCGTTGGTGAAGACCAATGGAAGGCTCGTCGAGAATGTAGAGCACATTCACCAGTTGCGAGCCAATTTGTGTGGCAAGTCTGATGCGCTGACTTTCACCCCCCGAGAGCGAAACCGACTGTCGGTTCAGGGCCAGGTAGTCGAGCCCCACCTCAAGCAGGAAGTTCACGCGCGTGCTAATCTCCTTCACAATTTCGGCAGCAATCTTCTGCTGCATGGGTTCCATGTGTTCTTCAACGTGTTGCAGCCATTGCTGCAGTTCGTTGATGTCGAGGTTCGCCACCTCCGATATGTTCTTGTCCCAGATCTTATAGGCCAGCGACTCTCGTTTCAGCCTCATGCCCTTGCACTCGGGGCACTGGCAAGTGGCCAGAAACTGGTCGGCCCACTTCTGCGCATCCTTCGAATCGTCGTTGTCCATCACCTGCCGCAGATATTTGATAACCCCCTCGAAGGTCACGAAGTAGTCGCTCGATGTGTGAACGAGTTCCTTGTTGATGCGCACGTTTTCGAGCGAGCCGTAGAGCACTTCGTCCATCACTTCGTCGGGAATATCCTTCACGGGTGTCTTCAGTGTGCATTCATATTTTTCGAGCAGTGCCGCAATCTGCCAGAAAATCATCTGGTTTTTGTATTTGCCGAGCGGCACGATGGCACCCTCATAGATGCTGAGCTTGTTGTTGGGAATCACCTTTTTCAAGTCAATCTCGTTCACAACCCCCAGTCCTTTGCACCGTGGGCACGCCCCTTCAGGCGAATTGAACGAGAAGATGTTGGGTGCAGGGTCTCCGTAAGAGATGCCTGTCACGGGGTCCATCAGCTTTTTCGAGTAGTTGCGCACGGCCCCCGTGTCTTTCTCCATAATCATGAGTGTGCCTTCGCCCTGTTTCATGGCCATGCTCACACTGGCTTTCAGGCGCTGGTCGTCTTTCCCCTTCACCTGCAGTTTGTCTATCACCACCTCAATGTTGTGGTTCTTATACCTGTCTACCTTCATTCCGCGGGTTATCTCCAGCAGTTCTCCATCAACGCGGATGTAGAGATAGCCTTTGCGCCGCATGTTCTCGAAGAGTTCGCGGTAGTGTCCTTTGCGCTGTCGCACCAAGGGAGCGAGAATGTAGATGGGCTTGTTGTTGTATTTGTCGAGAATCATGCTGAGCACCTGTTCTTCGGTATACTTCACCATTTTCTCGCCCGACATATAAGAATAGGCTGTGCCGGCTCGGGCATAGAGCAGTCGCAGGTAGTCGTAAATTTCGGTGGTGGTTCCAACGGTAGAGCGAGGGTTTTTGTTGGTTGTTTTCTGTTCGATGCTGATAACAGGCGAGAGTCCGGTTATCTTGTCAACATCGGGCCTTTGCATGTTGCCCAAGAAGTTTCTGGCATAGGCCGAAAAGGTTTCGATGTATCTGCGCTGTCCTTCGGCAAAGATGGTGTCGAAGGCCAGCGACGACTTTCCCGAGCCCGAAAGTCCGGTAATCACCGTAAGCGAGTTTCTTGGAATGGTAACATCAATGTTTTTCAGGTTGTGCACCCTGGCCCCCATCACCTTTATCTGTTCGTCTTCTCTTTCCATTTTCTTCTGGTTGGTGTTGTTTATTCTCCGGCGGTAGAGCTTCCGCCGTCGCTGCCGCCCGACTTCTCGGTAAACCCTCTGAGCAGGTTCACGTCGCGCTTGATGTTGAAGTGCCTGCCATCGGCTCCCGTGGCATCCACAAGCACAAAATAGGTGCCCTGCTTCACGGGCGACCCTTTGTAGGTGCCGTCCCATCCGCCGGCGGGGTCGTTCCATTCATACAGCTTCTGTCCCCAGCGGTTGAAGATGATGGCCCTGAAACTCACTATCGACTGATAGCCGGGCTTGGCCCGGTAGATGTCGTTCCGGCCATCGTCGTTAGGCGAGAAGGCATTGGGCATTTCAAGCTTGCTCTCAGAAATGGAAATCTTGATGGGTTCGTTTTCGGCCCAGTATTCCTGTGTATATTCAATGCGGTTGTCGCCTTGGGTGAAGATGGCATAGAGCACAATGTAGTGTGCCCCCGCCGAGGTGAAGGTGTATTCGGTGTCTTGCTCGTAGCGAACCAGGTAGGGGTCGTCTTCCTTGCCCTCTTCATAAAATCTCCATTCATAGTAGGCCTGCCAACCGGAATCGTTGCTGGGGTTGGCAGCGAACCTTGCTGTAAGCGGTGCCGAGCCGGTGTGTTCGTTTGTCTGTGTTTCCTTGTCGGCTTCAATGATGGTTGCCATAGGGCTTATGCTCGGGTATTCATCGTCGGCAAAGGCATGGCTTATCGAGGCGAAAATGCTCACCAATAATAAAATGTAGTTCAGTTTCATACTTAAAACGTGCAATTAGGTGGCAAAGTTAGCAAAAAGTTAAGAGATAAGCGTTGGCGGTTAGGAGTTTTTTTGTATTTTTGCATTCGAAAACTATAAAACAAGAGTCAATGAAAGCATTTTACAAGCGTTTTGCTTTATTGTTGCTGGTGCACATGTTTGCATTGTCGGCCCTGGCGCAAACCAACCAGTGGCGCGCCATCCACAAGGTGAAGAAAAAGGACACCATCTTCGGCATTGCCAACCTTTATAAGATTTCCATCCCCGAACTGATGGAAGCCAATCCCGAAATGAAACAAGAAGGGTATGTGCTCAAGAAAGGTAACTTTGTGTTCATTCCCTTCGAGAAACTGTCTAACCAGCCGGCAGCCGGCACTGCTCAGGATGAACAGTTTAAGCGCAGCGATGTGCGCAAGCGTGCCATCAAAGTGGGCATGATGCTGCCCCTGCACGATGTTGACGGCGACGGTCGCCGCATGGTGGAGTATTACCGCGGTTTCCTGATGGCTTGTGAGAGTTTGAAGCGGCAGGGCATATCAACCGATATACATGCCTGGAACGTGCCGCGCGAAGCCGACATCCGGCAAACGCTGCTCGAGAACGGAGCGCGGGAATGCGACATCATCTTCGGACCGCTCTATACCGCGCAGGTGAAACCCCTGGCCGACTTCTGTCGTACCTACAATATTAAAATGGTGATTCCTTTCTCCATCAATGGCGATGAGGTAACGCGCAATCCTCAAATCTATCAGGTTTACCAGTCTGCCGCCCTGCAGAACGAAACAGCCCTGAAAGCTTTTGCCGACCGCTTTCCCGGCTACCATGTGGTGATTGTTGATTGCAACGACAGCACCAGCACCAAGGGACTCTTCACCATGGGCCTGCGCCAGCGCCTGGAGGCAAAGGGAAATAAGTATAACATCACCAACCTCAACTCGTCAGATGAGAACTTTGCCAAGGCTTTCAGTCTGAAGGGCAACAATGTGGTTGTGCTCAACACTGCGCGTTCGCCACAGCTGAATGCCACGTTCGCCCGGCTCAACAAGCTGAAGGCGATATACCCGCAGCTGTCGGTTTCTATGTTCGGCTACACCGAGTGGCTCATGTACACAAACGTCTACACCGAGCTGTATCACAAATACGATGCCTACATCCCAACCACCAGTTACTATCACAGTTCGCCTTCGGTGCAGTGGATAGAAAATAACTTCCGCCGTTGGTTCAATGTTGATATGCAGCAGGCCTTGCCACGGTTTGCCCTCACGGGCTACGATCATGCGCAGTTCTTCCTTCATGGATTGCATAAACATGGGAATGATTTCAAGGGAACTGCCAGTGAGTTTGTATACACACCCCTGCAAACACCATTGAAATTCAAACCCGCGGCTCAGGGGGGAGGCATGCAGAACACCAGCTTCATGCTCATTCACTATAAACCCAACCGCACCATCGACTCCATCTCCTATTAGCACCCATCACCTATTTTATAAATGAAGAAACTGTTTTTCTTGAGCATGTTGCTCATTCCGGTTGCTGTTTGTGCGCAGATTGGCGAGCATCGCAACGACTTGGCCATTGGAGTGAACGGGGGATATGTGTTGAACACCGTGGAATTCAGTCCTACCGTGTCGCAGGATTTCCACGAAGGACTCACCGGCGGACTTTCCGTGCGCTATGTATGCGAAAAATACTTCAGCACCATTTGTTCGGTGCAGGCCGAACTCAACTATTCGCAGTTGGGATGGAAGGAAGAAATTAAAAACCCCGACGACGGACCGGTTATCAATTCCTTCACCGGCGAAGCCGAACGCTACGAACGAACACTCAATTATTTTCAGGTGCCGGTGTTTGCTCATTTGGCTTGGGGGCGCGAACAAAAGGGCTTTAACTTCTTTGTGCAGGCCGGCCCGCAGGTGGGGTTCTGCCTGAGTGAAAGCACCAAGAAGAACTTCAACTTCAACCAAATGAACCTTGAAGGGCGCGTGAACAAAACCGTTGCGCAAGACACCATGAAGGTGCAGAAACGCTTCGACTATGGCATTGCCCTTGGCGGAGGAATGGAATATTCTCATCCCAAAGTGGGGCATTTCCAGGTTGAGGCCCGTTACTACTATGGACTGGGGAATATCTACGGAAGTTCCAAGCGCGACTATTTCGCCAAGTCGAACCATCAGTCGATCATCGTGAAGCTCACCTGGTTTTGCGATATCCTGAAAACACGCCGCGATTCTTAACTTAAAAAATTTATAAATATGTTTGAAGGACAACCAAAAGGACTCTATGCGTTGGCACTGGCCAACACGGGCGAGCGATTCGGCTACTACACCATGCTCGCTGTCTTTGCTTTGTTTCTGCGTGCCAACTATGGCCTCGATGCCGGCGTTGCAAGCGCCATCTACAGTTCGTTCCTGATGCTGGTCTACTTTCTGCCGCTGGTGGGAGGTATGCTTGCCGACAAGTTCGGCTTTGGCCGCATGGTAACCATTGGCATCATCATCATGTTCGCCGGCTATCTGCTGCTGTCGGTTCCCCTCGGTGGCGACACCCTGGCTTTCGTTACCATGATTGGTGCTTTGCTGCTCATCGGGTTCGGTACGGGCCTGTTCAAGGGAAACCTGCAGGTGATGGTGGGCAATCTCTACGACGACCCCCGCTATGCCGACAAGCGCGATTCGGGCTTCTCTCTCTTCTACATGGCCATTAACATCGGTGCCCTGTTTGCTCCAACCGCAGCTGTGCGCATCAAGGAGTATGCCGAAACGGTGTGGGGCTATAACGGCAACGATGCCTACCACTTTGCATTTGCCGTGGCCTGTGCCTCGCTGGTGCTCTCGATGGCCATCTACTATGCCTTCCGCTCCACTTTCCGCCACACCGAAGGCGGCAAGGCTGCAGCCGGCGACAAGGCCGCTCAGCCTGTTGAGGAACTGAGTGCCGCTGAAACAAAACAGCGCATCACTGCCTTGCTCATGGTGTTTGCAGTGGTTATCTTCTTCTGGATGGCTTTCCATCAAAACGGACTCACCCTCACTTTCTTTGCCGACGAGTTCACAGCGCGCAGTTCGAGCGGTGTGCAGAGCATGGCTTTCGATGTGTGGAATCTGGTGGCCATTATCCTCATGGTGTATGGCTTGTTCGGCTTCTTCCAGGCAAAGTCTTCGAAAACACGCATTCAAACCTCTGTGGTGGTTGCCGCTGGAGCATTGTTCTTAGGTTGGCAGTATGGCCGTTTGCCTGAGTCGGTGGAGGTAACTGCTCCCATCTTCCAGCAGTTCAACCCCTTCTATGTGGTTGCCCTCACACCATTCTCCATGGCCATCTTCGGCAGTCTGGCCAAACGGGGCAAGGAACCCTCTGCTCCCCGCAAGATTGCCTACGGTATGCTCATTGCCGCTGCTGCCTATTGCGTGATGGCGGTGGCATCGTTCGGACTGCCCACGCCGCAGACCGAGATGATTGACGGAAAGCCTGTTGCCATGCATGTGGCCGATGTAACGCCCAACCTGCTCATTGGCACCTATCTGCTGCTCACCTTTGCCGAGCTGTTCCTTTCGCCTATGGGCATCTCGTTTGTTTCTAAGGTGGCACCTCCCAAATACAAGGGAATGATGATGGGTGGATGGTTTGTTTCCACGGCCATCGGCAACCAGCTCGTTATGGTGGGCGGATTCTTCTGGGGTCCCATTCCTCTGTGGGCAACCTGGAGCATCTTCATTGCCCTCTGCCTGTTGGCAGCTCTCTTCATGTTCGCCATGATGAAGCGATTGGAGAAGGTTGCGTAGTTTTATTGAAGAAGGGGCGACAGAATAGGATTTAATTCTGCCGCCCCTTCTTTCACTTGGGTTGTATCTTTCCAACCACCAGCTCGTAGGCTTTCTTGGGCTTGTAGTTCTTGTCGAAGAGCAACGGATATTTGTCGGAACCTAACCACGAATCGCGGTCGCTCAGGTTCCAGAAGGTTACGCAGTCAACCACATCGGCATGTTTCGAGAAAGCGCGGAACAAACGGGCATACTGCTGTTCCTGTTGTGCTACGAGCTCAGGACTCAGTTGTGCCGTTTCTCCATTGTTGTTGAGCTGTCCACCCATCTTGCTGTCTACCCGCACGTCGAGTTCGGTGATGTGTATGTGGTCTACCACTTTCCGGTAGAGCGCGATGGTGGAATCGACCTCAGCCTCCGATGGTCCGAACACGTTGTAGTGCCCTTGCATGCCTATGCCGTCGATGGGCACCCCATCGGCCTTCATTTCTTTCACCATGTTGTAAATGCGCTGCCGTTTAAACTTGTCGCATTCGTTATAGTCGTTGTAGAAGAGCAGGGCGTTGGGGTCGGCTTTCCGGGCAGCGCGGAAGGCGCAGCGAATGAAGTCGTCGCCCGCAATCTGGTAGAGCCTCGACTGTCGGTAGGGACATTCGGCATGCGGGTCGTCGGTGATGGCTTCGTTCACCACATCCCAGCAATACACCACATCTTTATATCTGTTCACGATGGCCTCGATGTGGCGTTCAATTCTTTTCAGCAGCAGTTCTTTCGAAACCGTTTGTCCGGTGCTGTCGGTGAACATCCAGTTTCCAATCTGGTTGTGCCACACCAGGCAGTGTCCGCGTAGCTTGATGCCGTTCTGTCGGCAGAAGTTGGCCACGCGGTCGGCTCCGTTCCAGTTGAACTGTCCCTCCGCCGGTTCGGTGGGTTGCGGTTTCATGTCGTTTTCGGCAGTCATGCTGTTGAACTGCTGCCTGATGAGTTCCATTTGTTCGGGCACGCTGATGTTCCGCTGGTTCACGGCCACTCCCATCAGAAACTGTTCTTGATAGGCTTCTTTCAGCGTGGGTAAAAATTGTTGTGCATGGCTCTGGAAGAGGGCCATACACAATATAAGTGTTGCAATAGTCTTTTTCATGATGGTCAAATCGAATTATTAGAACCTTCCATAAGTGGTTTTGTGAGTTTTTGAATAGGCAAGACAAAAATAGTGATTGGTGCTTGGTTATCCGGTGACCAGGCTGTGGTCATCCCATGACCAAGCAGTGGTCATCCCATGACCAAGCAGTGGTCATCCCGTGACCAAGCAGTGGTCATCCCCTGACCAGCCCGTGGTCATCTGGTGACCACGGCTTGGTCATCGATGTGGTCATATCCATACAGAATCTTGGAGCACCCTATAAGTGAAGAAAAGTCAGGTGAGTGCGTTCAGGTCTTCTTCGCAGATATACTTCAGGTTGTTCAGCAGAATCACCTCACGCGCTTTGTCGGGGTTATCGGTTCTGAAGATGAGTATGCCCTTGCCATTGAGCAGGAACGAATACATATAGGTGATGCCAATGCCAGCCTCGCTGAAAATGCTCACAGCGTCAGCGGCACATCCCGGTTCGTTGTCGAGCTGTATGGCAAACACGTCGCTCAGGGCCACTGCCACCCCGGCAGCTTTCAGTTCGTTGCAGGCCCGTGCGGGTTCGTTGCAGATGATGCGGTAGATACCATACTCAGCAGTGTCGGCAATGGTTGAGGCTATAATCTGAATTTTCGACTTTTTGAGCAGGTTGAGAACCTTGACGAGTGTTCCCGAGCGGTTCTCGATGAAGATGGATAGTTGGTTGATTCTCATGATTGTATTTATTTTAGTTGACAAGTTGACAAGTTGACGAGTTGTTTCTTTTTAGAACATTTTGCGAAGGTCTTTCACTCTCACAGCCTTCTTCTCGTCGGATGTGGCAAGTGTTCCCTTCGGCACAAGCTTCACCTTGGGTGTGATGAGGATTTCGTCTTTGAGCAGTCGGGTGATAGTTTTCTCAAGGGTTTGCAGTCGGGTGTAGTCATCAGTGAAGAGTTGGCTCAGTTCCACCTCAACGGTCATGGTGTCGTTGCCGTTTTTGGTTTCGAGCGTGATCAGGTAGTCGGTAGAGAGTTCCTTGAACTTGAGCAGTATCTTCTCAATTTGAATGGGGAAGATGTTCACGCCCTTCAGGATGATCATGTCGTCGGAGCGCCCTTGCAGTCGTGCCAGTCGGCGGTGGGTGCGCCCGCAGGGACATTCTCCCGGCAGAATCCTTGTCAGGTCGCGTGTGCGGTAGCGCAGCAGCGGCATGGCCTCTCGGTTGATGGTGGTGAGCACCAGTTCGCCGAGTTGTCCGTCGGGCACGGGCTCCAGAGTTACGGGGTCGATGATTTCCACAATGAAGTAGTCTTCCCAAATGTGCAGTCCGTTTTGTTCAGGACATTCAAAGGCCACGCCCGGTCCCATCATCTCCGATATGCCATAGCTGTTGTATGCTTTCACCCCCAGGTTCTCTTCAATGCGTTTGCGCTGTTCTTCGCTGTGCGGTTCGGCACCAATGCACAGCACGCGCAGCTTGGTATCGGTTCGCGGGTCAACACCCTCTTGTTTCATCACCTCATAGATGCGCGATGCATAGCTGGGAATGGCATGCAGCACCGTTGTGCCAAAGTCTTTGATGAACTTGATCTGCCGCGTGGTGTTGCCAGCGGCGGCGGGAACGGTGAGCATGCCCACCTTCTCGGCTCCGTATTGGAATCCCAGTCCGGCGGTGAACATGCCATAGCCGGCCGAGTTCTGGAACACATCCTCGGGGCGCGAGCCTACCATCCAAAGGCAGCGAGCCACAGCGTTGGCCCATTCGTCGAGGTCGCGCTGTGTGTGCAGCACCACGGTGGGGTTGCCGGTGGTTCCGCTCGAAGAGTGCAGGCGGGTGCATTCCTTGAGAGGCACACACGAAAGGCCGAAGGGATAGTTGTCGCGCAGGTCTTCCTTTGAAGTGAAGGGCAGTTTCTTCACGTCGTCGAGCGAGCGTATGTCGTCGGGCGTGATGCCCAGTTCCTTGAAGCGTTTGCGATAGAACGCATTGTTCATGCAGTGTTCAACGGTTTTCTTGAGCCGTTGCAGTTGAAGCTGTTCCAGCTGCTGCCGGTTCATGGTTTCCAGTTCAGGATTAAAGTAGTTTGTTTGCATATTTCTTTTCGTTATAACTTTCTTTTATCAATAACGTGTGCGCTCTTGCCCTGGCTCCGCTCAATGGTGTTGGGAGCTTTCAGCTGCACCTTGGCAGCAATGCTGAGCACACTCTTCAGCTTCCCGGCCAGTCGTTTCTCTAAGTCGGCAATGGCGGCGGGCGTGTCGAAGTGCTCGGTGAAGTATTCCTGTCGGAGTTCCACCTGCACCTGCAGCGTGTCGAGGTTGTTCACACGGTCTATGATGAGCATGTATCGTGGTGCAAACTCCTTCATGCTGAGCACCACGCTCTCCACCTGCGATGGGAATACGTTGATGCCGCGGATGATGAGCATGTCGTCGGAGCGTCCGGCAATGGGAGTCATGCGCACGCTGGTGCGGCCGCATTCGCATTGTCCGGTCATGAGCGACGAGAGGTCGCGAGTGCGGTAGCGCAGCAGGGGCATACCCTCTTTGGTGAGGGTGGTGAAAACCAGTTCGCCCACCTGTCCGTGTGGTAATGGCTCCAGTGTGGTAGGGTTGATGATTTCGGGGTAGAAGTGGTCTTCGTTGATGTGCGACCCGCATTGTTGCTGGCACTCGTAACTCACGCTCGGTCCCATAATTTCGCTCAGTCCATACAGGTTGTAGCCCTTCAGTCCTAAGCGTTCCTGAATTTCCTTGCGCATGTCTTCGGTCCAGGGTTCAGCCCCGAATGCCCCCACCCGCAGTTTAATCTGGTCGCGTGTGATGCCCATCTTATCCATGGTTTCGGCAAGGTAGAGTGCATACGAGGGTGTGCATGCAATGCCCGTGATGCCCAGGTCGCGAATCAGCTTCAGGTGTTTCTCGGTGTTGCCCGTCGATGCCGGCACCACTGCAGCTCCAAGCGTTTCCACCCCGTTGTGAGCTCCCAGTCCGCCGGTGAACAGTCCGTAGCCATAGCTCACCGAGAAGATGTCATTTCGCGTTACCCCGTAGGCAGTGAGACATCGGGCCATGCACTCGCTCCACACGCCAATGTCTTTGCGGGTGTAACCCACGATGGTGGGATTGCCCGTGGTTCCCGAAGAGGCATGAATGCGAATAATCTCGCTCTGCGGAGCCGCCTGCAGTCCGAATGGATAGTTGTCGCGCAAGTCCTTTTTCGTGGTGAAGGGCAGTTTGGTGATGTCCTCGATGGTTTGAATGTCGTCGGGGCGGATGTCTAACTCTTGCAGTTTGTTGCGATAGAAGGGCACGTTGTGGTAAACATACTCCACAATCTTGTGGAGTCGTTTTCCTTGCAGGGCGCTCATTTCGTCGCGGCTCATGCACTCTTTGTTCGGGTTCCAGATCATGATAGTTTCGTGTTTAGTTGTTTAAGTTTCGGGCAAAAATACAAAAAAATAGTTTCCACGCCAAAAAAGTTATTCAAAGAATTTGGCAGGATGGCGAAAAAGGAGTACTTTTACATGTTCATACACAAACTATACATCAACAATTATGATTAACGAAGCATTGCTCAAGCCGGGGAGCATCGTGGTTATTGGCGGTTCCAATAACATTCACAAGCCCGGTGGTGCCGTGGTGCGCAATATTCTCAGTGGCGGATACGAAGGTGTTCTTCGCATTGTCAATCCCAAGGAAGACGAGGTGCAGGGTGTGAAGGTGTTCCACGATGTGAAGGAACTTCCGCCCACCGACCTTGCCATCTTGGTGGTGGCAGCTAAATATTGTCCTGATTATGTGGAGTTTCTGGCGCGTGAGAAGCAGGTTCGCGCTTTTATTGTTATTTCGGCCGGCTTTGGCGAAGAAACTCCGGCGGGTGCTTTGCTTGAGCAGCAGCTGTTAGACAGCTGCGAGCGCTATGGCTGTGCACTCATCGGTCCCAACTGCATAGGCCTGCTCAACAGCTGGCACCACTCGGTGTTCACCAAGCCCATTCCACGGCTCAGTGCTTCGGGGGTAGATTTCATCTCAGGTTCGGGGGCTACAGCAGTGTTCATTTTGGAGAGCGCCGTGAGCAAAGGTTTGTCGTTCAACTCGGTGTGGTCGATAGGCAACGGTAAGCAGATTGGTATTGAAACCGTGCTTGAATATATGGATGAACATTTCGACCCCGAGCACGACCCGCGCGTGAAACTATTATATATAGAGAACATTGCCGACCCCGATAAGCTGCTCTACCATGCTTCGTCGCTGATAAGAAAGGGGTGCCGCATTGCTGCCATCAAGGCGGGTAGCAGTGAGAGCGGCAGTCGTGCAGCGGCCAGTCATACAGGTGCCATGGCCAGCAGCGATTCGGCAGTAGAGGCGCTGTTCCGCAAGGCAGGTATTGTTCGTTGTTTCTCGCGCGAGCAGCTCACCACCGTGGGGTGTGTGTTCAAATGCTTGGAGTCGGCCTCCGCACCCTTCGTATCCTCCGCACCCTTCGTATCCTCCGCACCCTTCGTACCCTCCGCACCCCGCAACTTCGCCATAGTCACCCATGCGGGCGGACCGGGCGTGATGCTCACCGATGCCCTTTCGAAGGGAGGGATGAATGTGCCGCCGCTGAATCCGTCAGTTGCTGCCGAGCTGAAAGAAAAGCTGTTGCCGGGGTCGTCGGTAGCAAATCCCATTGACATCCTTGCCACGGGAGGTCCCGAACAGTTGGCAACGGCCATCGACTACTGTGAACAACATTTCGACGAGGTAGATGCCATCATGGTTATCTTTGGCACACCGGGCTTGGTGGAACTCTATTCCACCTACGATTTGCTGGATAAGAAAATCCGGGAGTGCCGCAAGCCCATCTTCCCGATACTGCCCAGTGTGAACACGGCTGGTCCGGAGGTGCACGAGTTTTTGCGCAAGGGGCATGTGAATTTCTCCGACGAGGTGACGCTTGCCACCTCCTTGGCTCAGATTACCAAGACTCCTGCCCCTGCCGATCAGCAGATAGAGATTCATGGGGTTGACGTGCCGGCCATACGCCGCATCATCGACGGGTTGGAACCGGGCTCGTCGTTCTTGCCCCCTGCCACTGTTCATCAGTTGTTGCAATGTGCCGGCATTCCCACTGCCCCCGAGTTTGTGAGCGACCGGTTTGAGGAAGTGGAAGCCTTTGCCCGGCAGTGTGGCTATCCGGTAGTGGCCAAGGTGGTGGGCGTGGTGCACAAGAGCGATGTGGGCGGTGTGGCACTGAACATTCGCAACTGCGAGGTGCTCAAGGCTGAGTTCACGCGTCTCATGCAGTTGCCCGGTGCCACGGCGGTGATGGTGCAGAAGATGCTGAAGGGCACCGAGTTGTTTGTGGGAGCCAAATACGAACCCCGCTTCGGCCATGTGGTGCTGTGCGGACTTGGCGGAATCTTTGTTGAGGTGCTCAAAGACGTGAGCAGCGGTTTGGCTCCCTTGAGTTACGAAGAAGCTTATAGCATGATACATTCGCTGCGTGGCTATAAGATTTTGCAAGGCACCCGTGGCATGAGCGGAATCAACGAACGCCGCTATGCCGAAATCATTGTTCGGCTGTCGACGCTCCTGCGCTTTGCCACAGAGATTAAGGAAATGGACATCAACCCGCTTCTTGCCGACGAGAAAGAAGTGGTGGCAGTGGATGCCAGAATCAGAGTAGAGATTGAACAGTGAACAGTGAACTTTTCACTGTTCACTGTTCAATCTACGCTCTCAACGAGAGTGCTATGCGCCGGCGTTGCAGGTCCACCTCAATCACCTTTGCTTCTACATGCTGGTGGAGGTGCACCACCTCGGCGGGGTCTTTCACAAAGCGGTTGGCCATTTGCGAAACATGCACCAGTCCGTCTTGGTGTACACCTATATCTATAAAGGCCCCGAACTTGGTGATGTTGGTAACGATACCCGGCAGCACCATGCCCACCTGCAGGTCTTCTATGGAATGCACGCGGTTGTCGAACTCGAAGGTCTCGGCTTCGCCGCGAGGGTCTCGGGCCGGTTTCTCCAGTTCTTTCATGATGTCGTTGAGCGTGGGCAGTCCTGTTTCGGCCGTCGCATAGCGGTTCAGGTCTATGCGCGCTTGCAAGGCTTTGTCTTTCATCAGCTGTGCCACCGTGCACTGGTTATCCTTGGCCATTTGTTCCACAATGTGATAGCTTTCGGGGTGCACAGCCGAGTTGTCGAGTGGGTTCTTAGCTCCGGGAATGCGCAGGAAGCCCGCACACTGTTCAAAAGCCGCCGGACCCAGTCGGGGCACCTTTTTCAGTTGGGCACGCGAGGTGAACGGTCCGTTCTCGCGCCGATATTCCACAATGTTGTGCGCGAGGGTAGGGCCCAGTCCGCTCACGTATGTGAGCAGATGCTGCGAAGCCGTGTTCACGTCAACCCCTACCAAGTTCACACAGCTTTCCACCGTTTGGTCGAGGCTGCGTTTCAGTTGCGCCTGGTCCACATCGTGCTGATATTGTCCCACGCCAATGCTCTTCGGATCTATCTTCACCAGTTCGGCCAGCGGGTCCATCAGTCGGCGACCAATGGAAACAGCCCCCCGCACGGTAACGTCCTCATCGGGGAACTCTTCGCGTGCTGTTTTCGAGGCCGAGTAGATGGAAGCTCCGTCTTCGCTCACGATATAGAGCTTCGGGGTGGAGTCGTTTCCGGCCTTGTCGGTAATGGTGATGGTGCGCAGGATGTCGGCCGTTTCCCTACTTGCCGTTCCGTTGCCCAGTGCGATGGCTTCAGCTTGGAACCTATGTGCAATGTCGGTGAATTTCCTCAGCGCCTCCGCCTTGTTTCCCCGTGGTGCAAAGGGGAACACCACATCGTGAAAGAGCAGGTTACCCTGTGCATCCAGGCACACCACTTTACATCCCGTGCGAATGCCCGGGTCTACGCCCATCACCCTTTTCTGTCCGAGCGGAGCCGCTAATAGCAGTTGTCGCAGGTTGCCCGCAAACACGCCGATGGCTTCCTCGTCGGCCTGCACCTTCGCCAAGGCAGCCATCTCGTTGGCTATGCTCGGACAGAGCAGACGTTTGTAACCATCTTCCACCGCTTCTGCCACCAGCGTGGCGCAGTCGTTGTAGCCATGCACCCATTGCCGTTTCAGTCGGTCTATGGCTGTTTCGTCGTCGATGTCAATGCTCAGGCGTAGGAAACCCTCACTTTCTCCGCGTCGCATGGCCAACAGTCGGTTGCCGGCGCAGCGGCGCAGTGGTTCCGAGAAGTCGAAGTAGTCGCTGAACTTCGCCGCCCCCTCTTCGTTCTGCTTACTCTTCACCACTTTCGAAGAAATCACCGCTTCGCGTTTAAAGGTGTTGCGCACCCGCTGTCGGCTCTGTTCGTTTTCGCTCACCATTTCGGCCACAATATCCTTTGCCCCGTTGAGTGCCTGTTCCACTGAGGTTACGTTCTTGCCGTCCACCCATCGGAGTGCCGCCTTTTGAATGTCGCGTTCGCGTTGCAGCAGCATGAGCTGTGCCAAGGGTTCCAGTCCCAGCTCGCGTGCTATCTGTGCTCGCGTGCGCCGTTTCGGTTTGAAGGGCAGGTAGATGTCTTCCAGTTCCGTGGCATCCCAGCACGCTTCAATGCGTCGTTGCAGCTCGTCGGTGAGCTTTCCCTGTTCGCCGATGGTTTTCAGTATGGTTTCCTTGCGTTTGGCCAGTTCTTTCAGTCGGTTGTTCCATTCGTCTATTTGTGCTATCTGCACTTCGTCGAGTCCGCCGGTGCGTTCTTTGCGGTAGCGGGCAATGAAAGGGATGGTAGCCCCTTCGTCGAGCAGTTGCAGCGTGTTCTCTACAGCCCGCTCTGTGAGTTGCAGTTGGCGGACAATGATGGTTGTGAATTGATTCATTGCTTTTGTTGATTGTTGATGAGTTGATAACAGCAAAAAGGATGCCATTCTCACGAACAGCATCCTTCAACTCTAATATTTATTATGAATTTATATACCGCCCCGCCATCGCTTGGCTTGGCGGTTTTTTGTGTTTCGGTCGATTAGTCGTCCCAAGCGTTATAGTTCTCGGGGTAGATGACCTCTCGTGCCAGGTTGCCATCTCTGTCTGTTCCGGTTTCGGGCAGTGCGTTGAGCGTTTGTGCCTGTGGCGTTTCACCGTTTCCGAGTGAACCTGCGAGCAGTCCTTCTTCCATATCCAGTTGTTGTATAGTTACGCCGGGTGTTATATAATTCTTTTTCATTGTTTCTTATGTTTTTGATGTTTGTGATTTATTTGATAACTACTTTCTTGCCGTTCACGATGTAGATGCCCTGTTGCGGGTTGTTCACGCGACGGCCTTGCAGGTCATAAATCTGCTTTCTGCTTTCTGCATTCTTCTTCAGACTTGCCCCGTCAATGGCTGTTGTCTCATCGTCGATGAGTCCGATGAACTCTCTTGCACCTGCACTGAGAGCCACCGAGAGGTAAGCCGAGTTTGCTTTCACGGTGAAGTCGGCCTGTCCGTCTTTGTGATCAGTAACCCTGTAGAAGCCCACCCCATACTGAGCAGTCTGGCGCAGCACATAGTTGGTCTTGCCGTTTTCGGTAGCATTGATGCCCGTGTTGGCAAGCACGCCCACCAGTTTGTTGTCGGTAACATTGGTGTTGCCCTGGCTCACCACCAGCACGTTGTAGGTTCCTTCATTGGCTTTGAGCAGCAGACCTGTTGAAGCGGGCACGGCATTTACCTGAGTATAATCGGTGGTAGCTCCGTCGCTGGTAACGATGTAGGCTTTCAGTCCGTTGTCGGCCTTCGAGAAGTCGAGTGCCTTGTTGCTGCAATAGGTAGCGTAGCCAGCCGAGGAAACGGTAACCGTTTCTTTTTCGCCTAAGGTGTAGATGGCGGTCTGGCTCACCTTCTTGTAGAGCTGGATGGGCTGCTGCGATGTAGAAGAATCATAGTATCTGAAGCGGGTCTGACTAGCTGCGGCATTATATTTCAGATAATAAGTTCCACACTTGATTAAAGCACTACCTTCTTCAATCGTGAATGTGTTTGAATAATCAGAAGCAGTTGAACTATTGTTCAAGGTGTTTTTTGTACCTGTATGTCCTAAATACAGATTAGATGTGGTTTTTATTGTTCCATTGGTAACATCAATGGTTACTGCTGCATTGTCTAAAGCGGAAGTTGCTGATATAATTTCGTCAGAAATTTCCAAACCGCTGACAATATTACCTATGCCATCTATGTTTTCTGAATCAAGATTGCCATTTAGGGCCACATTTCCAGTTTCACAAACAATCAGATATTCGCCATCGGTAACTTGGCTTGTAGCGGTTACCTTCTGATAGAATGTTCCACCTACCTGTGTAGCATAGATTGCATAGAGTGTCATGTCGCTGTTGACAGCAACAGCAGAGGCAAAAGAAGGTGTTGAGGTAATATCGTTGGAAGTTGACCATCCTGCGAAGGAGTATGCAGGACCCTCAGTTGGTGCTGAAACATCAAGGGTAGAACCTGCGTCAACAATACGCACATCGTCAGCTTCACCAGTTACCTTATAAGTGATAGTGTAAACTCGTTGGAATGTTGCACTAACCTCAACATTGCTTTCAGGCATGATGAAATAGTATTCTTCGTTTTCAGAGTCATAGTTCACTGATACATCATTTTCTTCATTATCAAGAACTGTCCATGAATCAAAGCGATAGCCTTCACCAACCGAGTAGGATAAGACAACCTTTACACCTGTTTTGGCAGAACTTTTGTCAGCACTGATAGTACCGCCTGTTATGTTGTCAATATTGATATAAAAAGGAGTGTTTACTGCAAAGTAGGCCGAGACGTTCACATCGTTGTCGGGCATTGTGAACTCCAGAGGATTAACATTCACCACCAATCCGGGAATGTCGTCACTCGTCCAAGTAGAGAATACATAACCAGACGATGAAGGAGTTGGAGTAATAGTAACAGAAGCACCATAAGGAATTTCCGAAGTTCCATCCCAGTCTTCACCATCAACGGTAACTGCGAGAGAGCCATTGGTAGCAGAGGTGGAAAGGGTATGTCTATTCAGCGTGAAAGTAGCTGAAAGTGTAGATGCCGATTCTGCTGTTGTGAAGGTTGTTGTGGCGCTCGTGCTGTTACCGATTGTTCCAGCCGTAGCAGTCCAACTATCGAATGTGTAGCCCGTAGATGGTGTTGCTTCAATGTCTAACGAAGTTCCTGCGTAGAAAGTTTCGCCTGTTGTTACGTCGGCTTCACCATTCTTCACCTCGATGGTTCCACCAGTAGGATTGCTGAAACTGAGCGCATATTTGGTGAAATTGGTAATGTAATCAGAAGCGTCTTCCCATGTGACAGTAATGTTTTGAATGTACATTGCACCATTATTTGAACGCATTCCGATGTAAGCATAGTCACCATCAATTATCAGTTCCGTGCTTGTCCCTTTAACAATGCTTCCCAATTTAGTTCCTCGGGTGCCGGCATCATATAAATCAGCAGCAGATGAGTAAGCGGTATTCTTTCCATAGATGTCTAATGTATTTCCATTTGAAGTTGAACTATTCCATTCAATTTCTATCTTTTTTACTTTTCCGCCAGAAGTGGTTGAAACGATGCCGCTGTTATTATCTTTTGACCTAATTTGAATGGCAGAACTGCTGGAAGTCATACTATTTCCAGCATAGATGGCAGAAGAGCCATCAGTAGCACTCTTATTTGACCAACTTGTATAACTGTTGCTGGAACTTCCGAATGTGTCGGCTGTCAATTCGTCAGTGATAGTTGATGTTGAGGCAAACACAGCGTAGTAAGTTACATCTGCATCTCCCATGATGGCTGATGTGATGAAAGTAGGAGCAATGGTTGCGTTTGCGTAAGAACTGCTATACCACCCAACGAACTCCTTGCCTTCTATGTCGTCGGGGTCATCGAGGAAAATGATGTTTTCATCTTTTTCATAGTATTCGGTTGTAACGTTGCCGTTCACGTTCCAGTTTACTGGGTATTTCACCACTTCGTCGAAGGTTGCCGTGAAGGTAACGTCGGTGGTTGTCATGGTATAGGTGAACACGTCGGTGTTGGGATCTCCGTCGTTGGCTTTCCAGTTGTTGAAGCGGTGCGAGTTGTCGGCTTCAGGTACGATAGTGAGCACGGTGCCCTCGAGCACCGATGAGCCGGATGTTACTTCATCCTCTCCATTCTTTACGGTGAGCGTGCCACCCGTGGGGGGGGGTAATTGTTACTGTATGAGTGGGAATCGCCTCGAAGTTAATCTGCACGGTGCAGTCGCCCGTAGCGGTTACCGTGAACTTGTTTCCATCTTGTGCAACACTGGTAACGTTTGCTTTGCCACTTGTTACCGTGTAAGCCGAGCTTGTGCTGATGCGATAGCCATCGGCGGGAGTAGCGGTGATAACGTTGTCCTCTACGCTGACTGTGCCGTGGGAGTCGTTGGAGGAAGTGGCTGTGAGGGTGAAAGATGGAGCTGATTTTATTCCAGTCAAAACGATATCATCAAGGCGTGCATTATTTTTATTGCTCGTATTTGTAAATGTAATAGTAATAGATGACGCGTCTGCTAGAAGCGTAATTGTATAAGTAGAAGTTTGCTTCGATTTTGTTGAACCAGATATAGTTAAAGAAGTATCTCCCGACTTAGCTGAAGGGGTTAAGGCAGTTTGATTAGTTATGAATGTTAATGTTAATGAACCAGAGCATCCTTTCAAATCAGAAATTGTTGCTGAAAAAGTTCCATTTGATTTTGTAACTAAAAGCTCAGGAGAGGATCCACCAGCTATTTCTTCTTCATATATTTTAGTCGTTGACCCTCCTCCATTAGTGCAGCTATATGAATAACTGCCCCCCGAAGGGACTGCATCCTTCGCATATGAACTAAAGTTTTCACTCCAGAGGGAAACGACCTCATCTCCCCACGCCGGCACACTTCCTGCCGTCCAGAGGCACATGAGCGTTAATAGATAAAAGAGTAGCGTTTTTCTTTTCATAATTGATTGTTTGATTTATAATGTTAGGTTTATGATGTATGCGATGCTGCCCGTCGGTCGATACAAAACCAGCCAACAGCGTGCAAAAGTATAAAAAGTTAAGTAAAGCGCAAAATTTATTTTCATGTTTTACGCAGATAGTTGTCAAAGAACATAGATTTCATCATAAATAAGGATTGCAGGGAATTTCCATTCTGCGTACCTTTGCAACCGCATAACAGCGACAACAACCAAACACATTATTATATATATATTATGATTGAACTATTGCTTTGCATGGCACTCGCCATCGACCCCATCACAGAGAGCACCGATTCGAGCATCCGCCAAAGGGTGGAACTTGAAGAGGTTGTGATTCGCGACTTCAAGCAGAATGCCGCCCAAGGCCGACCCACGTCGGTTTCGGTAGCCAACATTCAGGTGCTGCGCAACCAAGAGGTTCAGAGCTTGAAGGAGCTCACGGCCGTGTTCCCCAACTTCTACATGCCCGACTATGGTTCGCGCCAAAACACGCCCGTGTTCATTCGCGGTGTGGGTGCCAAAACCAAGAGTCCGGCCGTGGGGTTCTATGTAGACGGGGTTCCCCACTTCGAGACATCGGCCTTCGACATCGACATGAGCGACATTGCCGCCGTTGAAGTGTACCGCGGTCCGCAGGGCACACTCTACGGCCGTAATGCCATTGGCGGCATCATCAATGTCTACACCCACTCGCCGCTCGACTACCAGAAAACCCGACTGAAGCTTGGTTATGGCACCTACAACGACATAGTGGCTCAGGCTTCTACCTATCAGAAGCTAACCGATAACTTTGGCGTGAGCCTTGCTGCCGACTTCCACCACAACAACGGCTATTTCAAGAACGTGAACACCGGCGACAAGGCCGATGACATCAACAGCGGTTCCGGCCGCATCGGTCTCTACTGGAAGCCCGCCGAGCGGTGGCTGCTGCATTTGAACTCGATGCTCGACTACAGCGACCAGGGCGGCTACCCCTATGCCGTGTATGACGTGGAAGCCGATAAGTTAGGCGACATCAACTACAACCGCTATAGCCACTATCGCCGACTGGTGTCTACCTCCGGACTGAACGCCCGCTACGATGGCATGGGCTTTAGTTTGAACAGTCAGACCTCGTTCCAGTTTATCAAGGATAACCAAGGGGTAGACCAAGACTTCTCAGACAAAGACACCTACTTCGTTACCAATGGCATACACCAGCGCATGGCCTCGCAAGAGTTCACCATCAAGTCGAACCGTAGCGGTCGTTACCAGTGGCTCTTCGGCGTGTTTGGCGTGATGCAGAACACACGCAACAACCAGTGCACCAACAACTTTGCCGCAGGCAATGCACAGCCCACCACCTACGACATTCCCGTTTATGCCTATGCCCTTTATCACCAGAGCACTTATAACATCTGGCGCGGACTCTCGGCAACCGCCGGCGTGCGCTATGACTACGAATACACCAAAACCGACTACAACCGCGAGAAGGTGATGCTCGACGGAAGCGGACAGAGCCATGTACGCGACTTCAAGAGTAAGATGAACTTCCACCAGGTTACACCCAAGGTGAGCCTGCAGTATGAGACCACCGAGAAGAACCTCTACTATGCCGGCATCACCCGCGGTTATAAGGCCGGTGGCTTTAACCAGAGCTTCCAGCAAGACCATGAGCGCACCTACGCTCCCGAATACAGTTGGAACTACGAAGTGGGAACCAAACTCAACCTCTTTGACCACCGTTTGACCGCCGAGCTGGCCCTGTTCTACATCGACTGGCGGCATCAGCAAATCAACTACACCGTGCCCGGACTGGGCAATGTGCTCACCAATGCCGGTCATTCCAACAGCAAAGGACTGGAGCTCACACTCGGTGCCAAGCCGGTGAAGAACCTGCAGGTAGACCTTAACTATGGCTACACCTACGCCAAGTTCCTCACCTACCACAAGAGCGAAACCCAAGACCTCTCGGGCAATCTGCTGCCCATGGTGCCCCGCCACACGCTGTCGCTCAACGGCGCTTACACCATCTACCCGAGCAGTGTGTGCGATAAGATTGTGATCAGTGCCGGAACCACCGGCATTGGCAAAATCTATTGGGGCGAAGACAACAAAGTGGCACAGAAGTTCTATATGCTGCTCAATGCCAAGGTGAGCATCACCAAAGGAATCTTCACCTGGGAAGTATGGGGCAAGAACATCACCGACAAGGAATACCTGAGCTATGGCTTTGCCTCCGGCACAGCCTACAAGGGGCAGCAGGGGCGCCCAGCCACCTTCGGCACCTCGCTCGCGGTTACGTTCTGAGCCAACCGACCCCACCGAGCCCATTGACCCCACCGAGCCCATTGAGCCCATCGAGCCCATCGACCCCATAACTATAGAAACTATATAACGCCAATAAATGGAAATAGAAAACAAAGAAGAAGAAATTAATTCCAATGCGCGCGTGTTGAACCTGGCAACATTCTTTTGCCTTTACATCGCGCAGTCGGTACCCTCGAGCTTTCTCGCAACAGCACTGCAGGTGCTGATGCGAGAAGCTCATTATTCGCTGGCAACCATCGGATTGCTGCAGTTGGTGAAGTTGCCGTGGATTATCAAATTCCTGTGGTCGCCGCTTGTAGACCGCAACTGCCTGACAGTTGCCGACTACAAGCGATGTATCGTTTCCTCAGAGTTAGCATACGCCGTGCTGCTCTTTCTCACCACCTTTCTCAGCGTCGACACCGACATCTATTGGATTCTCACCTTGGTGACGCTCTCTTTGGCAGCCTCGGCCACACAAGACATTGCCACCGACGCGCTGGCCGTGCTCGCCTTCCATTCGAAAGAGCGCAGTATGGTGAACAGCATGCAGTCGATGGGGCAGTTTGGCGGAGTGATTGTTGGCAGCGGCCTGCTCATCATGGTGCTCCACAGCTACGGTTGGCGCACGGTTGTTCCCTGCCTGTCGGCCTTTGTGCTGTTGGCCCTCACCCCCTTGGTGCTCAACCGCCACATCAAGATTGAACAGCGCGAAAAGCGGAACCGGGCACGGCTCACCGACTTTGTGTGGTTTTTCGCCACCCCCGGCATCTGGCGACAAGTGGGCTTTCTCATCCTCTACTATGCCGGCATCATTGGCATCCTCTCGATGCTTCGCCCCTATATGGTGGACCTTGGCTACACGATGAAAGAGATTGGCTTTCTGCTCGGCATCGTGGGCACGGCCGCCGCGTTTGTAGCCAGCTATGTGGCCGGTCGTGTGGTGCGGCGCTTCGGCATACACAAGTCGCGCATCGCCTTTGCCGTGTGCGTGCTGCTCACCACCATGCACTTCTATGGTTCGTCGCTCTACACCCCCTCGCGAGCTGCCATTGTTGCCAGCGTGTGTCTGCTCTGGGCCTGCTATGGCATGGCCACCATTGTGGTGTTCACCTCGTCTATGCAGTGCGTGCGCAAGGGGCGCGAAGGCACCGACTTCACCGTGCAGACCGTTATCACCCATCTGAGCAGCATGCTGCTCGCCATTGGCAGCGGATCGTTTGCACAGCTCTTTGGCTATTCAACGCTGTTTCTCACCGAGGCGGTGATTGCTGCTGCTTCGCTGTGCTATGTGGTGGTGGTGTTTAAGTACTCTTATAATTAAAATTATCTTTTATGCAAGAAGAAATTATAAAGAAATATAATGTGGCGGTGCCACGCTACACCAGCTACCCGCCGGCCAACTACTTTAGGGAGTTCACACCCGAAGAGTATCTGCAGGCGGTGGATGAGTCGAACCAGTCGAACAACAACAACATCTCGTTTTATCTGCACATGCCGTTCTGCCGGCGGCTGTGCCACTATTGCGGCTGCAACTCTTATCAGATGCACCGCAACGGCGAAACCGAACGCTACCTGAAGGCTGTGCACCAAGAGATAGAACTCGTTGGCGACCATCTCGCTTTGGGCCGGCGCATCAGTCAGATACACTATGGCGGAGGCAGTCCTACGGCCATTCCCGCTGCCGAACTGAAAGAACTCAACGCCCACCTGCTTGACCCGTTCCCCACCATCGACCGCCCCGAGATTGCCATCGAGTGCCACCCGGGTTATCTGAAAGAAGCCGACTGGCAGGCACTCATCGACTGCGGCTTCAACCGTTTCAGCATCGGCGTGCAAGACCTCGACCCCGAGGTACTCAAGGCCGTGAATCGTCAGCCTTCGGCCATGCCGCTCAGTGAGATTTTCCAGCTGTTGCGCCAGGCAGGAGCGAGCATCAACCTCGACTTCCTTTTCGGTCTGCCCTTGCAAACAGCCGAAAGCTTCCGCCGAAACATTGAAACGGCAGTGCAGTTGCGCCCCAACCGCGTTACCACCTTCAGCTATGGTCATGTGCCCTGGGTGTTTGAACGGCAGCGGGTGCTCGAGCGTATCGGACTGCCCCAGCCCGAAGAGAAAGCGCGCATGTTTGAAGAAGCCAAGCGTGTGCTCATTGAAGCCGGCTACAAACCTATCGGGCTCGACCACTTTGTGCTGCCCGACGACGAGCTCTATCAGGCACTCGCCAACAAGCAGCTGCACCGCAACTTCCAAGGTTACTGCACCCGCCGCACCACCGCCCAGGTTTATGCTTTCGGCGTTACGGGTATCAGTCAGCTTGATGGTGCCTACGCCCAAAACACCAAGAACATAGAAGAATATATCAGCGAGTCGGCCGCCGGGCGCATCACCACCCGCAAGGGCTACCAGCTCTCTCACGAAGAACAGCTGGCACGCGAGGTGATAGAAATGCTCATGTGCAACTACCATATTGATTGGCACGAACTTTCACAGCGCACTTCCGTTGCCATCGACGAGCTGAAGCAAGCGGTGAACTACGATACCGCCCAACTCGACGAGATGCAAGCCGACGGCATCATCACCTACAACGAAGCCCAGCTCACCATCACCGGCAGCGGCAACCCCTTTGTGCGCAACGTGGCAGCCGCACTCGACCCACTCATGCAGCACACCACCCGTCAGTTCTCTAAACCGATATAAAGCAAAAACATGGCAAACAAGCATACAGGCAACACCCCTACAACCGTTACCGTGGCAGTGATTGGAGCCGGCATCACCGGACTCACCTGCGCGTGGCACCTGCGCAAGCGTGGCGTGAACGTGGTGCTGTTGGAGAAAGAAGACCGCATTGGCGGACTCATCAAAACAGTAGAAGAAGACGGGTTTGTTTTTGAGAGCGGACCCAATACAGGCGTGGTGAAATATCCCGAGGTGGCAGAACTTTTCGACGACCTGCAAGAGTGCCAGTTAGAAACAGCCCGTGAGTCGAGCAAGCGGCGGCTCATTTGGAAAGGCGACCGTTTTCACGAACTCCCCTCCGGCTTGTGGAGTGCCATTGCCACACCCCTCTTCACCTTTGCCGACAAGCTGCGCATCTTGGGCGAACCATGGCGAAGCAAGGGCACCAATCCCAACGAATCGGTGGGCGCACTGGCCGAACGAAGACTCGGGAAGTCGTTTGTAGACTATGCCGTAGACCCGTTCCTTTCGGGGGTTTATGCCGGCGACCCCTACAAGCTGCCCACCCGTGTGGCACTGCCGCGGCTCTATCAGTTAGAGCAAAACTACGGAAGCTTCATCCGTGGGTCTATAGCGCTCGCCAAAATTCCCAAGACCGAGCGCGACAGGCGTGCCACCAAGCAGGTGTTCTCGGCCCAGGGCGGTTTCTCTCATTTGGTGGAAGCCCTTGGCCGTGCCATCGGCACAGACCACATCATCACCGGATGCCACAACATGAACATCCAGCTACAGTCCGACGGTTCTTGGACAATCACCTACCAAAACGCTCCACTCTCAGCTCTCCACTCTTCACTTACCACTCTCCATGCTCAACACATCGTAACCACTTGTCCGGCCTATGCGTTGCCCGAGCTGCTTCCCTTTGTAGACAAAGAAACCATGAGCCGACTGAGCAACCTCTACTATGCCCCCGTGGTGCAGATAGGTGTGGGCATCAAAGACACCGGCAACATTCGTTGGGAAGCCTTTGGCGGACTCGTGCCCTCGCGCGAAAAGCGCGACATGCTGGGTATTCTCATGCCCTCGGCTTGCTTCACGGGGCGTGCACCCGAACAGGGCGCAGCCTTCGCCTACTTCATCGGCGGTACACGTCATCCCGAATATCTCGACAAGAGTGTTCACGAACTGAAAACCATTGTGAACCAGTCGCTTTCAGAAATGCTGAACTTCCCTCAGGGCAAGCAGGCCGATGTGGTGAAGATATTCCGCCATCGGCGTGCCATACCCCAATACATGCCCAACACCGACGACCGGTTAGAAGCTGTCAAGAGCATAGAACGCCGCTTCCCAACGCTCCACATCAGCGGCAACCTGAAAGACGGCATAGGCATGGGCGACCGCATCAAACAGGCCACCGACCTTGCCGCACAGCTCTTTGCCAACGTGTGAGCGCTTCAATGTAGTAATAGTCGGCATAGATGATGCTTGCAGCTCAATGAGCGCACTGGTCACCACACAAGCCGCCAAAAACAAAAGCCATTCGAATATGAAACGACTTCTTTTCTTCTGCTCTGCTTTCTGCTTTCTGCTCTCAGCTTTCGGGCAAAGTCGGCAGGCACAGCCCAACTACCAAATGGCCGGCCCATACCAAGTGGTGGCCCGCGATGGTGAGTATGCCAAAACCAAAGGCGGCAGCGAACGCGACATGTACGCTGCGCTCACCTGTGCCAGACAAGGTTACAACGAAAAAGCCTTGGAGATTATCAATGCCTATGCCAATACCCTGCAACGTTTCGACGGGCACGATGCTCCCCTGTGCACCATTCAGGCCTATTGGCTGCTGTGTGCCATGCAGCAGCTCAAGGCACACCAAACCCCCGCATGGGCTGCAATGGTGAGGCGAGCCATTCTGCCGGTGCTGCAGAAGTTCGAAGCCGATAGTCCTTACGCCAATGGCAACTGGGGAGCCATTGTGAACCGGTGCCGCATGGCAGCCGCCATTTTCTTAGACGACAAGCAGCTCTATCAGGAAGCCATCGACTATTTTCTGCACGCCAACGACAACGGTTCGCTGCCCAACTATGTGGCAGAAAGCGGACAATGTCAGGAAACGGGGCGCGACCAGGCACATGCCCAGCTCGGGCTTGGCGCACTCTGCGAAACCTGCGAGATGGCTTGGCAGCAGGGCGACGACCTGTGGGGAGCACTCGACAACCGACTCTTGAAAGGTATGGAATATACTGCGAAATATAATCTTGGCTATGATGTTCCCTTTGAAACCTGGACCGACTGCACCGGACTCTACATCAACTGGACGGAACCCGGCTCCATGGGCCGCGGGCGCATTCGCTGTATCTACGATTTGCCATACAACCATTATGTGGGGCGCAAGGGCTTGAAGATGCCCTACACCAAAAAGCTGCTCGACCTGCAAAAGAAGGCAGAGAAGCGGGGAGAGATTACCCGCAACCACGAAGCCGACCAGTTCACTGTGAAGGGTGTGACGGAAGGCGTGAAACTGCACCAGGTGTTCACCTACAGCGCCCCCGAGGGAGCACCGCTGAAGCACGACTACGACGTGTTTGTGCAGCCACGCGGACAAAAAGAATGGACAAAGATAGACACATACATGGCCAAGGTGAATGCACCCATTGGCGACAACAAACACAAGGTGAGCGAAATTTCCTATTGCATGTTCGACTTCACGGGCGATGTGTTTGTGCGGGTGGTGGCCAAGAACAAGAAGTTCAGCACGGCACGCATCCGTCCCGACTATCGGGGTGTTATTGCCAACGTGCTCAACGACTCCACCGTGCAGTTCCTGCTCTTTCAACCCGAGAATGTGAGCGTAGAGCTTGACGGAAGCATCACCGACAACCTGCTCGTGTTCACCTCGAAGCCTGCCATGGGCAAAGCCGAGGCCGAGCGCCAGGCTAAGGCCCAGGGGCGCAACTTCATCTACTATCCCGCAGGAATGTATACTGAAGAATTGGTGAAAGTTCCCTCAAACACCACGGTCTATCTGGAGGGCGGGAGCTATTTCACCGGCACCTTTGCCATAGAAGATGCCGAGAATGTGAGCATTTTGGGGCGCGGCATCGCCCGTCCGAAAGGCGGCTATGAAGGTTGCCATGTACACAGGTCGAAGAACGTATTCATCGATGGCATGGTGCTCCACACCTGTCCCATTGGCGAGTCGCAGAATGTTACGCTCCACGATGTGCGCAGCATCACCCATGTGGGGTGGGGCGACGGGCTCAACGTGTTCGGTGGATGCAGCGATATATTCTACAACAGAGTGTTCTGCCGAAACTCCGACGACTGCACCACGGCCTATGCCACCCGTAAGGGGTTCAACGGCTCCACCCGCAATGTGCGCATGACCAATTCCACCCTCTGGGCAGATGTGGCGCACCCCATCATGATTGGCATCCACGGCGCTGCTGCCGGACCCCACCCCGAAACCACCGACAGCATCGTGAACCTGCGATACGACAACCTCGACATTCTCTGTCAGTCGGAACCCCAGGTGGAATATCAGGGCTGCATGACCATCAACTGCGGCGACGGCAATGTGGTGAAAGATGTGGTGTTCGACAACATACGCATAGAACAGCTCCACCAGGGCAGTCTGCTGCAGGTGCGCGTGGGGTGGAACGCCAAGTATTGCGCTGCCCCCGGCAAGAGCATCGAAGATGTGCTGTTCCGCAACATCCGCTACAACGGAACACCCTCTTACATGTCGGTGATTGCCGGCTACGACGACGGGCACAAAGTGAAAAACGTTACCTTCGAGGGCGTGAAAATTAATGGACGAACCCTCTACGACGACATGCCCGGCAAGCCCAAGTGGTATAGCACCGCCGACTATGTGCCTATGTATGTGGGCTCGCATGTAGAGAACCTTGTTTTCAAGAAGTAGAGAATCTTGTTTTCAAGAAGAAGAGAACCTTGTGTAAATAAAAATCATCAAAATTGGCCTTCATTCGTGCTCAGCAATGCCCCAGCGGGGCATGATAGGGGTAGCCAGCCATAGGAATGGCTGGCTACCCCTATCTGATGCCTATGGCATCATCATAGCCATGTAGAGAATATTCACTTTTGTTTTGCATTTCTCTCGTTTTTTCGTAACTTTGGATAAGTTACTCCATCATGGAATAAAAAACAAACACGTTTGTTTTGTTCTTCTCTCAACTTTTCGTAACTTTGTCCCCTGAAACTACTTGAAATAAAAATTTATGCTTTTTAGATGTTTTAGACTGAAGTGGATGAACCCCGCTGTGGCAAGCTGCATGTTGCTTGCTGCACTGCTGCTGATTCCCGCTCGAACACTTGCACAACGGTTTGATATCAATATGCTGCAACCGCAACCGCTCTTTGCCGATGGAAAAGGGTGGGGCTACGACCTTGTAGACCTTTCGGGCGTTGCCGACAACCAAGCAAAGGTGAAACAGCCCAAGCCGTTCTACTTCTCTTTCGCCCTGCCCGACGGTAACTATCGCGTTACGCTCACCTTGGGAAGCAAGCGACGTGCGGCAGTCACCACCGTGAGGGCAGAGTCGCGCCGGTTGCTCTTCGAAAACGTGGAAACGCGAAAGGGAGAGCTGAAAACCCTGGTGTGCACGGTGAACAAACGCTCGCCCCGCATCAGCGAGAAAGAGAACATCAACATCAAAGCACGCGAGAAGAACTATGTGAACTGGGACAACCGGCTCACCCTCGAGTTCACCGGCGACGCTCCCATGGTGAGCCGCATTCAGATTGAACGCGACACCACCGCCACCACCATCTATCTGTGTGGCAACAGCACGGTGGTTGATCAGGAGTATGAGCCGTGGTCGTCGTGGGGACAGATGGTGACCCGCTGGTTCACCCCCGAGGTGTGCATTGCCAACTATGCCGAGAGCGGGCTCACCGCCACCAGCTTTCTGGCACAAAAGCGATTCGACAAGATTCTCACAACCCTGCGCGAAGGTGACTATGTGTTCTGCGAGTTCGGGCATAACGACCAGAAGGAACGCGGACCCGGCGCGGGAGCCTACTACAACTTTGCCTATGCTCTGAAGCGACTCATCGACGGTGCCCGTTCGAAGGGAGCCACCGTGGTGTTTCTCACCCCCACGCAGCGGCGGGCCTTCGACAGCGAGGGCAAGCATATTCTTGAAACCCACGGCAACTATCCCGATGCCATGCGCGAGGTGGCACGCCGAGAACAGGTGCCCGTGATAGAGCTGCACGATATGACCCGCACCTTCTTTGAAACACTCGGCTTTGAAAACAGCAAGCGCGCCCTGGTGCACTATCCCGCCGGAACCTTCCCCAGACAGGCGAACGACTTTGCCGACAACACCCACTTCAATCCCTACGGGGCATACGAAGTGGCCAAGATGGTGGTGATGGGCATGAAGGCTGCCAAATTGCCGGTAGCCGACCACCTGCGCCCCGACTGGCAAGACTTCAACCCCGCACAGCCCGACGACTTCAATACCTTCCGCTGGCCCAACTCGCTGCTCTACGAACTGAAAAAGCCCGACGGAAATTAAATATGAGGGCGCGAGGGCGCGAGAATCCCCCCGCACCCCCTCCCTCCCCGACAATAATCAACAACAAAACCTAATAAAAACAATGAAAAGAATTTTGTTCTCTGTTGTGCTGCTCCTGTGCATGGTGCTCGGAGCAAGCGCACAACGAAAGACCGACAAGCTCGATCGAGGTCTGATTGCCATTCCCAATGGCTCGGGCAACTTTGTGAGTTGGAAAATTCTCGGTGAAGAGTATTACGACACCGAGTTCAACCTCTATCGAAACGGTGTGAAGGTGAACAACACACCGCTCAAAGTTTCAAACTACCAAGACAATGGCGGCAATGCTAACAGTCGATATCAGGTGGCGCCCGTGGTGCGCGGCGTGGAAAAGGAGAAGTCGGCCGAGGTGGTGCGCTGGGCCAACCAGTATTTCGATGTGCCCGTGGCACCCGTGGTTGACCGCAACGGCAACAACGTTACCAGCGAATACATCATCAACGACATTTCGTTAGGCGATGTGAACGGCGACGGCATCATGGAGTTCATTGTGAAGCGCAACTACAGCGGCGATGTTCGCAGCGGTGCCAACACCACCAAGTTCCACCACCTGGAATGCTACACCCTTGCCGGACAGCGTCTGTGGTGGATTGACTGCGGACCGAACCTGATGGCAGGCCCCGACGAGCAGTGGGACATTGTGGCCTTCGACTGGGACCAGAACGGTAAGGCAGAGTGCGTGATGCGCGGTGCCGACAACATGATTATTCACATGGCCAACGGCAACGTGCTCAAGATTGGCAACATGAGCTATGTGGCTCCTCGCGACGAATACACCCATCAGGGGGCCGAATATCTGCTCTACCTGAACGGAGAAACCGGCGCACCCTACGCCTGGGACGGAACGGGCGACACGTTCACACCCATGGCCTATCCGCTGCCCCGATTCGAAGCAGGCGAGGCTGCCAACCCCTTGAACGCCACAGCTGAAGAATATGAACGGGCATGGGGAAAGGCCGACACCGGACACCGCTCGAGCAAGCACTATTTCGGTGCTCCTTTCTTAGACGGGCGCAAGGCCAGCATCTTCCTGGGTCGTGGCTGCTACACCCGTCACAAGATGTGTGCACTGGATGTAGACCCCGCCACCCACGCCCTCACCCAACGCTGGCGCTGGGACTGCAACGGTGGATGGAACGACCCCTGGTTTGGCAACGGATTCCACAACTATCAGATTGCCGATGTTGACTGGGACGGACGCGACGAGATTGTGTTCGGTTCGATGATCATCGACGACAACGGCAAGGGACTCTGCACCACCGGACTGGGTCACGGCGACGCACAGCACTGCAGCGACCTGGACCCCTTCCGCCACGGGCAGGAGCAGTTTACCTGTAATGAAGATGAACCCGCGTGTACCTATTATAATGCTACCACCGGACAAATCTACTACCGTCTGGCTTCAACCAGCGACGACGGTCGTGCCCTGTGCGGCAACTTCACCAACGAATTTCCCGGATGCCTTGGCCGAACCACACAGAGCGGACTCGTTTCTACCGTGGCCGACAAGGTGGTGCAGGGCGGACCTGCCACCGGCGGCACCAACGATGCCCTCTTCTGGAGCCACCTGAACCAACGCATCTATTGGGATGGCGACCTGCTCGACGAGGTGATGGACAGTCCGGGCAGCGAGGCACGCGAAGGAGCCATCTACAAACCCACCGGTGGACGACTGTTCACCACTGTTGACTGCAACACCAACAACTCTTCGAAAAACAACCCCTGTGCCATTGCCGACCTCTTTGGCGACTGGCGCGAAGAACTGGTGATGCGTGC
>CACXFT010000063.1 GCA_902767045.1 uncultured Prevotellaceae bacterium
CTCCAGCCATAGGAATGGCTGGCTACCCCTATCATGCCCCGCTGGGGCATTGCTGAGCACGAGTTTTATCACTTGCGAAAGTTGAATCATTTATCATTTATCATTTAGCGAAGCGTCTCATTTATCATTTAGCGTAGCGCCTCGCTGCGCCCTTGCAAACCGGCATTTGCCGAACTGGTCTGTTTTCAGTTCCACGTTCTCAAAACCTTCTTCCTGCAGCAGTTCGGCAAGCTCTTGGGCATAGCGGGGATTCAGTTCGAAATAAAGACTGCCGCCGGGCACCAATGCTTTTCGGGCATAGTGGGCGATGGAACGATAGAAGCAGAGGGCATCGTCATTGGGAACGAACAGGGCCTGGTGGGGTTCGTGGTCGAGCACATGCTGTTCCATCTCTGCCTGTTCGCTGAAGCAGATGTAAGGCGGGTTAGAGACTATCAAGTCCCACCTGTACTCGTGGGCAGGCATCTCCAGGGCATCTTGTTTCCTGAATTTCACCGCCACCTGCGTGCGACGGGCATTCTCACGGGCTATGGCAAGGGCTGTTTCAGAGATGTCGCAACCCACAAACTGCGCTGCGTGAGGGGTTTCCGGCGACAACGGCTTCGACTGATATTCGGCGGCGAGGGTGCAGATGATGCAACCCGAACCTGTTCCCACGTCTAACACGCGAAGCGGATGGGCATGACTTTCCAACACCCACCGGCACAGTTCTTCGGTTTCGGGCCGGGGAATGAGCACACCGGGGGCCACACGGAACTGCCGTCCGCAGAAACGGGCTTCGCCCAACACATACTGAACGGGTTCGCCTGCCACCATGCGCTGAACCATCAAGCGCAGCTGAAGCTGGTCGGTGGCGCTCAGTTGCTCCACCCCGCCGGTGAGCATGGCGGCGGTGGAAAGCTGGAAACGCTCCTCCAACACCAGGCGCACAATGGCACTGGCTTCGCCGGCATCGTAACGCTGGCGCAGCATGTGGCAAAGGGAATGGTAAGAGAGCTTGGCGGGAAGAAAGGCGGGCACTCTGCGGCGCAGGTGGCGCACCACATTGCCGTCCCACTCTTCTCGGGCAAACTCTTCGGCACCGGCGGGCAAGCTGGGGGCGGGAGTTCCCTTGACTACACTTCGCGGAGCGATTTCAATGCGCAGTTCGTCCCACAAATCGCGCTGGATGAACGACTCCAGCGTTTGCCGTCCGCCTTCCACCACCACCGACTGCAGGTTGCCTTCCATGCAATGGGCTATCACCGCGTCGATGGTCATGAACTCGGGATGGGTGCGCGAAACCACCAATGGCTCGGGCGATGGGCCTGCCCACAGTCGCACATTCAGCTGCGGATGTTCACGTTCATAGGTAGTGTGGCCCACAAGAATGGCATCTTCATGGGCACGCAACCGGTGAACAAGCATCTTGGTGAAGGGGGTGGAGATGGCGGTGGGTCGGCCGTCGTCGTCGATAACCGCCTGGCCTGTGCTGTTGGAGAGCTGTGCCCACTTCAGAATGATGTAGGGTCTGTGCAGACTGTGGAAGGTGAAGAACCGACGGTTGAGCCATTGGCATTCTCTTTCGAGCACACCCACCGTTACTTCAATGCCAGCCTGCCGGATGCGCTCAATGCCGCGCCCCTGCACCTTGGCAAAGGGGTCTACGCAGCCCACCACCACACGGCGCACACCTTTTTTAATAATAAGGTCGCAGCAGGGCGGGGTCCGGCCATAGTGGGCACAGGGCTCAAGGCTCACATAAATGGTAGATGCATGTAGCAAACATTCGTGCCGGGGCTTCACCGATGCAAAGGCGTTCACCTCGGCATGGCCTTCGCCACACCGTGCGTGATAGCCTTCGCCGATGATGATGCCGGCCGAGGGGTCGTTACCTGATGGGTTGGGGTACACAATCACCGCGCCCACCATGGGATTGGGGCGCGACAGGTTGCGCCCCTGTGCGGCCAGTTGCAGGCAACGGCGCATGTATCTCTCGTCGGTTTCTTGCTGGGTCATGATGCTAATTAATTGTCGGTTATCAAGTTTCGCGGGTGATGCTCCAGAATCTCTTGCCGCAGAACGCTCATGTCCATGTGGGTATAAATTTCTGTGGTAACAATGTGTTCGTGGCCCAGCATGGCTTGAATGGCGCGCAGGTCGGCCCCGCCCTCAAGCAGCGATGTGGCAAAAGAGTGGCGCAGCGTGTGGGGAGAGATGGTTTTCTTGATGCCGGCCTCGGCTGCCTGGCGCTTGATGATGAGCAGAATCATCGTGCGGGTGAGGTGGGCTCCGCGCCGGCCAAGGAACACATAGTCTTCTTCGCCGCGCTTGATGAACATTTCGTTGCGATAAACAAACCAAAGCTCCAGCTCCTTCACCGCACGCGAAGAGATGGGAACAATGCGCTCTTTGTTGCCCTTTCCCACCACACGAATGTAGCCCTCGTCGAGAAAAAGGTCGGAAAGGCGGAGCAAGATGAGCTCGGAAACACGCAAGCCACACGAATAAAGAACTTCTATGATGGCCCGGTTGCGATGACCGTCCCACCGCGAGAGGTCTATGGAGTTTTCCATCCGGTCTATCTCTTGGGGGGTGAGCACCTCGGGCAGATGCTCGCCCAAACGGGGCGACTCCAACAGTTCGCAGGGGTCGTTCTCCACCTCACCGTTCACAACCAGATAGCGAAAGTAGGCCCTCACGCCGCATATCATGCGGGCCTGAGTGGTAGGCAGCACACCCAAGTCGTGAAGCGATGCGGCATATTCCTGCAGGTCGGGAAGGGTTAGCTGGGCAACCTGCTTACCTTTCTGCTGGGCAAACATGCACAAATGCTCAAGGTCGTGCTTATAGGCTTCGAGCGTGTTGCCCGAGTAATTGCGCTCTAACCTCAGATAGCGAACGTAGGCATCAACAACTTTTGCAGTCGATTCTTTGTCTATCTCCATTATTTTATTTATTTTTGTCGGCAAAATTAATAAAAATAATTGAAATGAAGATACAAATCATCAACGGACCTAACTTAAACCTGCTGGGCACACGCGAGCCCGACATCTATGGGAATGCCACCTTCGAAAGTTTTCTGGAACAGCTGCGTGCCAGGTTTCCCGATATCGAACTGCTCTATTATCAGAGCAATGTAGAGGGCGAACTCATCAACAAAATGCAACAGGTGGGCTTCTCGGTAGATGGCATTGTGCTCAACGCGGGGGCCTACACCCACACCAGCATTGCCCTGCACGACTGCATCAAGGCTATCAGCAGTCCGGTTGTTGAGGTACACATCTCGAATGTTCACCAGCGCGAAGAGTTTCGCCACCACTCCATGATTTCGGCTGCATGCCGCGGCGTCATCTGCGGATTCGGGCTCGACAGCTACCGACTGGCCATTGAAGCTCTGAAGGGATGAACATCAACGAATATATTGAGGCACATACCGACCGCGAACCCGACTACCTGTATCGGCTCTACCGGGCCACCAACATACACACCATTCACGGCCGCATGGCAAGCGGGCACCTGCAAGGCCGACTGCTCAAAATGCTGGTGGAGATGATCCGGCCGAAGAATATTCTTGAGGTGGGCACCTTCAGCGGCTATTCGGCACTGTGCATGGCCGAGGGACTGGCCACGCTGGCAAAGGAAAACCCTGCCCAATGGGGAGAGAGCAAGGTGTGGACATTCGAAATTAACGACGAGATGGAAGACTTCACCCGCCCGTGGATTGAACAGTCGGCCGTGGCCAGACACATCTGCTTCACCATAGGCGATGCCAACCTGCTGGCTCCGCAGTTAGGCATCTGCTTCGACATGATGTTTATCGACGGCGACAAGCGAACGTATGTGGAAACCTTCGACACACTGTTCCCACTGCTGGCCGACGGCGGATTCATGCTCGCCGACAACACGCTTTGGGACGGGCACGTTGTTGACCCAAACTACGACCACGACCAACAGACCCTGGGCATACGCCAATTTAACGAACACATACAAAAAGAAAGACGCGCAGAGAGAGTGATACTCCCGCTGCGCGACGGATTGACAATTATCAGGAAGTCTAGTAAGTAAGGCTCATTGTGGGTTAACTATTACCAGTTTAACAATTTAAAATCTAAACTATTATTACTACTTTTCTAACAGTTTTGCTGTTGCAAAGATAAGAACTTTAAATCTTTTCACAAAACTCTTTCTATAAGAAATAACCAACAAAAGGTTTATTCTTCCGACAACAAGCACAAATAACAAGATGAAAGGGTTTAAATTGTTAAAACCATCAAAAAAGACGGCTCTTCTTTTTTGCGGGATTTTTTCTTGTGTAATAGTTTTTTTGTATCTTTGCGCTTGAAGAGCAAAGCCTCTCTTCAGCAAACACTTACACCCGCAACTATGACCTACTGCATGCGACCGAACTTTTTGGCCCTCTTGCTCACCGCACTTTGCCTTGCGGCTTGCAAGAAAAATCAAACAGACCCCTACTACAACGAATGCATGCAGCTGATGCAAACGGTGCAAGACTCGGTGAAGGCGGGACAAATTGAATGGGCTCTACAACAAACCGACAGCCTGCAGGCTATAGCTCCAGACAGCAACTACTACCAGCTGTGGAACATCGTGAAGTCGAAAGTGTTCTTCGCCAAAATGAACGTAGACTCGTTTATCAAATACAATGCTACGGTGGCCAGCTTCCTGCAACGAAACCCAACCAACAACAATTCAAACACAAGCCAAGCCCGGCAACTGCTGCAGGCTGAATGGCTGATGGGACGGGGGGCTTACTTCGCATCCATGACGGCACAGATGGATTCGGCCATAGAATACAACCTGAAGGCGGTGAAAACCATTGAAAGGGCCGGCATTGGCGTTGACCGTAGGGTGCTGGCACTCGCTAACCTCGCCGACTGCTACCGCCAAAACGGACAGCCCGACAAGAGCACCATCGCCTATATGAAAGCACTGGAACTGGCCGATTCGGCCAACATGAAACCCGAAACCTACATTATTATATATGAGGGCATCAGCACCACATACCAATGTATGCACAACTTTGAAGAAAGCAACAAGTGGTGGGAGAAAACAAAACAGCTGATGCCACACATGAACCACACCGACAAATTCTTCTACTACAACAACCGGGGCAACGACTTCTACCTGCAACACAAATATAAACAGGCACTCAGCTGCTTCCTCACCATCGACTCCATGCTGGTCGAAATGCCCGATGCCGATTGGGAAAGGGCATTCGCTCACGCAAACCTGGCCGACGTGTATGTGCACTTAGGAGAAACCAACAAGGCATGGCCCTACATCAACGAAACGGAAGAGTTCTTTAAAAAGGTGGGATATGCAGTGCCGCTCTTCTATTTGCAAACCATTAAAATAGACATTGCACGACGCGAAGGCCGACTGCAAGAGGCCCTCTCTCTCATCAATAACAACCCCATTCCGCAGGGCATGCTGCCCGACCAGGCCCTGCTGCGACTGAAACAGATGGTGCTGGTGCAGGAAGCTACGGGAAACTTCCAAGCAGCACTCGCATCGGAAAGAATGCTCAACCACATTACCGACTCCATCAACCTGCAAAACGAACGACTGCAACTGAGCACGCAACTCATGCAATACGAAAACGACAAGGTGATTATGGAGAAGGAACAGCAGCTGTATAGCCACAAAATGCGACTGAGACTCTCGGCGGTGATTGTGCTGCTTTCTATGCTGGCAGTGGCTCTGATGATTATTGGATGGCGCTCAAACATGCGCCGACAGAAATATAAAAACCTGCTCACACACCAGCAAATAGTGCGCCTGCGCATGGACAACATTCGCAACCGCATTACACCACACTTCATCTACAACGCGCTGAACCACGAAATGCTGGCGCAAATGCACGGCCACCCCGTGCAACTGGAATCGCTCACACAACTGCTGCGCCGAGGGGTGGAACAGGCCGACATGCTGCAAACTACACTGAAAGACGAACTGGAGTTTGTAGAATACTATGTGAACATTGAGGCACAGGCCATGCGAAACGACTTTGAATTTATCATTAACATTGCACCGGAGGTGGACACACAGGCGGTGAAACTGCCTTCCATGACGGTGCAAATATTTGCCGAAAACGCCATCAAGCACGGACTGAGAGGGTTTAAAACACCCGACGGAGAGAAACGACAGCTGAAAATTGAGGTGACCAGACAAAACAACAACACGCTGGTGGAACTCTTCGACAACGGCCGCGGACTGCAAACCAAAGAAAACAAAGAACAGAAAACGGGCATGAAGGTGATTAGGCAAACCATTCAAATGCTCAACGAAAACAACCACGGGCAAATTGATTTCGGCTTTGAAAGCCGCTCCGACGGACGCGGATGCCGCTCATGGCTGCTGCTGCCCGACAACTACGACTACTCAATCATCACACCCGATAAAAAAAGCAAACAATGAACCAGCAGAAACTCACCAGCGTTTATATTCTCGATGACAACGAGAATGCTATCGAAATACTGAAACTCCTGTTGGAGAAAAACTACTCGGTTGACATACTGGGCACGCAAACCGACCCCGACCGGGCTATGGAGGAACTCACAGAACTGGACCCCGACCTGCTCTTCCTCGACATAGAGCTGCCCAACATGACCGGACTGGAGTTTTGTTCGCTCATCAGACCGCGCATGTCGCCCAAAACTAAGATAGTCTTCTACACCGGCCACGACAAGTATCTGCTCGAAGCCATCCGGCGCGATGCCTTCGACTATCTGCTTAAACCGCCCACCGAACAGGAGTTGAGCAAGATTATGATGAGATACTATGAAAACAAACTCGCCGGGTTCACGCAGGCCAGCTCGCGCAGCGAAGAAAGACTGCCCATCATTCTTGTGGTGAACCCGTGGGGCGAACACCTCACACTGCGCGAACACGATTGTCTCTTCTTCAGATATAACCCCGAAAGGAAATTCTGGGAGGTGACTTGCAACGACGGGAAAACCTACACACTGCGGCACCGCACCACGGCAGATACCATCCTGAACTACTCGGCCGACTTCGTGCAAATTCACAAACGATACATTGTGAACATCAACCACATCAAAATGATTCAAGAAAGCTTTTGCGTGCTAAACGACCTCAACACCGACCCGCACGAACTGAAAGTGAGCAAAAACTACAGACGGAGTCTGTTCGATGCTTTCTACAGCCTGTAGCAAGGTTTTTGTTTGTGGGTTGGGTATCCAAAACTATTCGTTGTTCATTATTCACTATTCACTTGGAAAAGCATCCCCTACCCCCTCCTAAGCCCCCTAAGTTAGGGGGTTGGGGGTCTGTCAAGTCTACCTAATAAACAGCAGTTCGCGATACTTGGGCAGCGTCCACAGCTCGTCGCTCACAATCAGTTCCAGCTTGTCTATCTGGTAACGAATCTCATCGAACTTCGGAGCCACGGTGTCGTGGTAGGCGATGGCACGGTCGTGAACACTCTCTATTTTGTTTGCCTTGCGGCGTGCATCCACCAGTTCCTCCACCGCTGTTTCTATAAACTGGGTGCGCTCGGCAATCTCGCGAATAAGCTTTTTGTTGCGGGCAGTGAGCGTGTCGGCCTCATCGCCAAAGATGGCATACATATTCTGAACGTTCTTGGCCAGCTGACTCTGGTAATGGGTGGCAACAGGCACGATGTGGTTCATGGTGATGTCGCCCAGCACGCGGGCCTCAATCTGAATCTTCTTCGTGTAGGTTTCCCACTTCACTTCGTTGCGTGCTGTTAGCTCGTAACGCTTCATCACGTTCATCTTCTCGAACATGCGCACCGACTCTTCATCGAGGTAGCGCTCAATCACACGGGGGCACGACTTCTCTGTGTCCAGTCCACGGCGTTCGGCTTCAGCCACCCATTCGTCGCTATATCCGTTTCCATCGAAATGAATGGGCTTGCATGTTTTAATATCTTCGCGCACCACAGCGAGAATGGCAGCCAGCTTCTCTTCGCCCGAAGCCATGCGTTCGTCTACACGGGTCTTGAAGTCGGTAAGCGCCTCGGCCACTGCCGTGTTCAGCACAATCATGGCAGCGGCACAGTTGGCCTCGGAGCCCACGGCGCGGAACTCGAAACGGTTGCCTGTGAAGGCGAAGGGCGATGTGCGGTTGCGGTCGGTATTATCGATGAGCAGTTCGGGAATTTCGGGAATGTCGAGTTTCATGCCCTGCTTGCCAGCCACGGCGAGCAGCGTGTTGGTGTCGGCATTTTCAATGGTTTCGAGCAACTGCGAGAGCTGTGTTCCCAAGAAACTCGATATAATGGCAGGCGGTGCTTCGTTCGCTCCCAGGCGGTGGGCATTGGTTGCACTCACGATGGAAGCCTTGAGCAGTCCGTTGTGGCGATACACCGCCATGAGTGTTTCCACGATAAACACCACAAAGCGCAACGTGTCTTCGGGAGTTTTGCCCGGTCCGTGGAGCAGCACGCCCGTGTCGGTAGAAAGACTCCAGTTGTTGTGCTTACCCGAACCGTTGATGCCGGCAAAAGGCTTTTCGTGGAGCAGCACGCGGAAACCATGCTTGCGTGCCACGCGCTTCATCAGCTGCATGAGCAGCATGTTGTGGTCTACGGCCAGGTTTGTTTCTTCGAAGATAGGAGCCAGCTCAAACTGGTTGGGTGCCACCTCGTTGTGGCGGGTCTTGCAGGGAATGCCCAACTCTAAAGCCTGAATCTCCAAATCCTTCATGAAGGCCTGCACCCGTTCGGGGATGGCACCGAAGTAGTGGTCGTCCATCTGCTGGTTCTTGGCCGAATCGTGTCCCATCAGCGTGCGGCCGGTAAGCATCAGGTCGGGGCGGGCCGAGTAGAGGCTCTCGTCCACCAGGAAGTATTCCTGTTCCCAACCTAAGTTCGAGTTCACCTTCTTCACCTCCGGATAGAAGTAGTGTGCCACCTCTGTTGCAGCCACGTTCACGGCATGCAGCGCACGCAACAGGGGAGCCTTGTAGTCGAGGGCTTCGCCTGTGTAAGAAATAAATATGGTGGGAATGCAGAGCGTGTCGTCGATGATGAACACCGGACTGGTGGGGTCCCAGGCCGAATAGCCGCGAGCCTCGAAGGTGTTGCGGATACCGCCCGAAGGGAAGCTGGACGCATCGGGTTCCTGCTGCACCAGCAGCTTGCCCGAGAACTCTTCAATCATTCCACCCTTTCCGTCGTGTTCGATAAAGGCATCGTGCTTTTCGGCTGTGCCCTCGGTGAGCGGCTGGAACCAGTGTGTGTAGTGGGTAACACCGTTCTCATCGGCCCATTGCTTCATGCCCTTTGCCACGGCATCGGCAATAGAGCGGTCGAGCCGGGCTCCGTTGTCAATCACGTCGATAAGCTTCTCATACACGTCGCGGGGCAGATACTTATACATTTTCTGCCGGTTGAAGACGTTCTTTCCAAAGTACTCGGAGGGGCGCTCCTTGGGTTCAACAACGGTGGCGGGCTTCTTCTTGAAAGCCTCGGCAACAACCTCGAATCTTAAATTTGCCATAATCTTTTACCTTAAAGTTCACGTTGACGCTTGCAAAGTTAAGCATTTTAATCCAAAAAGGCCTGCTTTGCTATTAATTTTCTGCTATAAACACGCAAACTCTTTCATTCGCTCACAGCGAAACGCTCTTCTTCGCTCACAGCGAAACGCTTTCCACCTGCACGGGTTGGCGCAAGAAAATCTGTGCCGACTCTTTAAACTTTTCGGGATTTTCGGTGGTGAGGTAACGGGTGGTGCCACGCTTTGAACAAAGACGTTCCATCTCGGGGTGGCGTTCGAGATAGAGCTTGAGGCTGCTTGCCACATATCCCCCTTGGGCAACAATGCGCACCTGCCGGGGCATGTATTTCTTAATCTTGGGCATGAGCAGCGGATAGTGGGTACACCCCAGTATAACGGCATCGATCTGCGGGTCGAGTGACATCAGCTGGTCGATGCGCTTCTTCACGAAGTAGTCGGCCCCGGGACTGTCGGCTTCGTTGTATTCAACGAGCGGAACCCAAAAGGGGCAGGCCACACCCGACACCTGAATCTCGGGGTGTAGTTTCTGAATCTCCAGTGTATAGCTCTGGCTTTTGATGGTTCCCTCGGTGGCAAGCAGTCCTATGTGGCGGGTTTGTGTGAGGGAGCCAATGACTTCGGCCGTGGGCCGTATGATACCGAGCACGCGCCGCTGCGGGTCGATGAGGGGCAGGTCGGTTTGCTGAATGCTTCGCAATGCTTTTGCCGAAGCCGTGTTGCAACCTAAGATGACCAAGTGGCACCCCAGTTCGAAGAGTTTGAGCACCGCCTGCCGGGTGAACTCATACACCACGTCGAACGAGCGCGGACCGTATGGCGCACGGGCGTTATCGCCAAGGTAAAGATAATCATACCCTGGCAGCAGGTTGCGTATGCCCTCAAGAATGGTGAGGCCACCGTAACCGGAATCGAACACCCCTATTGGGCCTGCTGCGGTGGGAAGCATAAAGGCATCACGTCTTCGCCCTGCGACATGTCGATGAAGGGCAGGGCATCGTTATCGGTATTGAGGATGAAGGCATAGCCGCGCTGCCGTCCGATGGTAGTGAGCATCTGGTTCAGCTTTTCGCGAACGGGAGCCATGGCATCTTGTTCGGCCTGTTCGAGCAGCCGTTTGGCCTCAGCCTTGAAAGCAACGTTCTTCTCCATGAGGTCTTGAATTTCCGACTGCCGCTTGCGCAGGATAGAAGGAGCGAAGTCGCGCTGACCCTCCAGGAACTCTTCATACTTCTTGTTGAACTCTTCTTCGCTTCGCTTGGCCTCGGCATCGAACTTGATGCGCAAGTCAGCAATGTTGCGCTTGGCAATGGCATACTCCGGCATTTGCTGCAGGGCAGCACTGTAGCTGATGAAGCCAAAGCTCAGGGGCAGGGTTTCTTCAACGACCTCGTCATCGTCGACAGCATCGTTGGAGAGCGTTGCCACGTTCTGGGCGCCGAGCGAAAGAGGCAGGAAGGCACAAAAAAGAGCAAGCACCCCTTTCTTTAGCTTTCCCTTGAGAGAGAAGCTAAAGAAAGCGGGTGTTTTGGTTTGTTGGAGTGTAAACATGAACAAGGTGGTTGGGGTTTATTTAATTTTCAGCACCTCGGTTTTGCAAGCCTCGGTAACATCTTCGCAGAGCGTGGCACTGATGTAAGGCAGCGAGCCCTTCGGCACAATCAACACATACTGTCCGTTCTTGCCCACATTCTCAATAGCCTGAGCCACCTTTGTTTGAATGGGAGCCAACAGTTCCTGCTGCTTCTGCTGAATGGTCTGCTGGTTCTGAGTGTAAGACTGCTGAATCTTCTCGTTCATATCCTGCAGCTGCTGCTCCACCTCCTGACGCTTTGTTTCGTTCATGGTAGAGCTTGTTTTCTTGTACTCTTCGAACTTGCGGTTCAGTTCGTCCTGCATAGCCTTCAGCTCGTTTTCATACTGCTTGGCCAGTGCCTGCAGTTCGCCGTTGGCCTTTGCAAATTCGGGCAGAGCCGATGCGATGGCTTCGTATTCAACACATCCAAACTTCTGGGCCGACATGGTGAGGGGAGCCAGAAGCAATAAAGCTAAAAGAATTTTTTTCATTGTTGTTTTGTTTTATAATTTGTTGTTTTTGAACTTGTCTGCCTAAGCCCCCTTGAGCCCCCTAAGTTAGGGGGTTGGGGGTCTGTGAAGTTACACGAACCACCCCTAACCCCTCCTTTATGAAAGGAGGGGACTACGAGATGGA
>CACXFT010000064.1 GCA_902767045.1 uncultured Prevotellaceae bacterium
CTCCAGCCATAGGAATGGCTGGCTACCCCTATCATGCCCCGCTGGGGCATTGCTGAGCACGAGTTTTATCACTTGCGAAAGTTGAATAAATATCATTTATTTTTTATTGCTCTCGACTTTTCGTAACATTGGCTTCGCCGAAGTTACTGGCACTCGGATGAGCAAAAGAAAAGCGAGCTTTCCTTTTGCTCTTCACTCGTTTTTTCGTAACTTTGCCCACAAAAGTGCGAAACAATGAAATATTCGTTTATTATTCCCGTCTATAACCGGCCCGGCGAAGTTGCCGAGCTGCTTGAAAGCTTGCAGCAGCAACGGCTGAAAGACTTTGAGGTGATTGTGGTTGAAGACGGTTCACAAATACCCTGCAAGGATGTCTGCGACCAGTTCGCGGGCATCCTTGCTTTGCGTTATTACAGCAAGCCCAACAGCGGCCCCGGGCAGAGTCGCAACTATGGTGTTGAACGGGCCCGGGGCGAATGGGTGATTATTCTGGATAGCGACGTGGTGCTGCCGCCCGACTATCTCGAGGCTGTGGACAAGTCACTTGCCGAAGAAGGCGAACTGTTGGGTGCCCGGGAAGATGGCTCACCGGTTGATGCCTTCGGCGGGCCCGACGCATCGCACCCATCGTTCACCCCAGTACAGAAAGCCATTTCTTATAGCATGACATCGTTCTACACCACCGGAGGCATTCGAGGGGGGAAGAAAAAGCTCGACCGTTTCTATCCCCGTTCCTATAACATGGGTATTCGCCGGCAGGTGTATAACCAGCTTGGCGGATTCTCGCGCATGCGCTTCGGTGAAGACATCGACTTCTCTTACCGCATTGTGGAGAGTGGGCACCGCACCGCGCTCTTTCCCGATGCCTGGGTTTGGCATAAGCGTCGCACCGACCTGCGCAAGTTCTACCGCCAGGTGTATAACTCGGGCATAGCCCGCATCAACCTCGAGAAGCGTCACCCGGGCACCATGAAGCTTGTTCACATGCTGCCCATGCTGTTCACTGTGGGTGTGTTTGCGCTGCTGTTGCTTGCGCTGGCAAGTGTTCTTTTGGGTTATTACTGTTGGGGAGCTGCCGCCCTTTGTCCGCTGCTGTTCTATGCGCTGCTCATCTGTTGCGATTCCGCCCGCCAGAACCGCAGTCTGCGTGTTGGGTTGCTGTCGGTGCCTGCAGCCTTTGTTCAGCTCATGGGCTACGGACTGGGTTTCATTGAAGCATGGTGGAAGCGGTGTGTGAACGGACAAGACGAGTTTACGGCCTTTGAAAAAAACTTCTACAAATGAGCGAGAAGCTGAACATCAACCAGTGGGCGCTGGAAGACCGCCCGCGCGAAAAGCTTGCCGCCTTGGGGCCTGAGGCCCTGAGCAATGCCGAGCTGCTGGCCATTCTCATTGGTTCCGGTTCGCCGCGCGAAAGTGCGGTAGACCTGATGAAGCGTGTGCTGGCCGACTGCCACAACAACCTGAACACGCTGGGCAAGCTAACCGTTCACGACCTGTGCCAATACAACGGCATAGGCGATGCCAAGGCCATCACCATCATGGCGGCCTGCGAGCTGGGCAAGCGCCGACAGCGCGAGCAGGCCGAAGAACGCCCCAGCCTGGGCACTGCCAGCGATATATATAAATATATGTACACGCGCATGCAAGACCTGGATGTAGAAGAAGCCTGGATTGTGATGCTCAACCACAACTTCAAGCTCATTCGTGCCGAGCGCATCTCTCATGGGGGCTTCACCGAAACAGCGGTAGATGTGCGCGTGATTATGCGCCAGGCCCTGCTCAACAACACCACCGTGCTTGCCCTGTGCCACAACCACCCCTCGAACCAGCTCAGACCCAGTCGCGACGACGACCGCATTACCCAGCAGGTGAAGCAAGCGTGCCAGTTGATGCGCATACATTTTCTCGACCATGTGATTGTTACCGAAAAAGGCTACTACAGCTATTACGAAAACGGGAAGCTGTAATCATGGCCTGCTCGTTCTAAAAACAAGCCTAAGGGATGCTATCTTTTCGAAAAGACATGCCTAAGGGCATGTTTTTTCTTAAAAAATCATAAATTCTTACGATTTGTAAGATAAAAGTATTATTTCTTTAAGATTTTTTATTTACATTTGCAAATATTAAAAAGCTTTTACCTTTACAACTAAGAAAACTTATGAGCAGACGACATGTAAGTATCTTCATTCTGGTGGCAGCCCTACTCTTGGGGCACACTCACCTTATTTTTGCACAAGAAGAAACAAAGGGAAAGATGATTCTTCCCCCCATGCCAGTTTTTAACCCCCATTGGCAATTTGGCGTTGGGGCTGGAGCAGGTTACGACCGGGGCGAAGCATCGTTCGAGCAGTTGCTCACCCCCACCTTTCAAGTTACCGGAGCTTACCATTTCAACGAATGGATGGCCTTGCAGCTCTCTGTGAGCGGTCTGAAGGCCAAGAACCAGATTGTGCTGGAGCGCAAAACCTATTCGTGGAACTTCATTCAGCCCATGCTTGAGCTGAAGGTGGACCTTCGCTCGCTCCTTGGCGGGTGGAAACCCGACCGCCGGTTCGTGCCCTACGCCCTGGCGGGCATAGGAACCAACATCACCTACAGCAACCAAGATGCCAAGGGGCATAAGCAGAACAACGGGAACGAAGAGAAGAGCGTTTTCGGCAATATTTGGGACGGCCGCCGCATCAACACTGCTTTCCGCTTTGGACTGGGAGCACAATACTGGCTCAACGAGCACTGGGCACTCACGGCCGATGTGAATGCCAACATGCTACCCGACAGCTACAACTCGAAACAAGGCACACGGCCTGTGCGCAATGCCAGTAGCCGCGACTGGCGTTTCAATGCACTGCTCGGGCTCACCTACAGGCTGGGCAAGGAATATAAGGTAACCGAACCGCTCTATGCCAGACCAAAACCCGTGGCCAAACCCGTGGAGGAGAAACCGCAGCTGATTACCCGCGACATGGCCGAGCTGGTGGTGAACATTAACTTCACCATCAACCAGAGTGTGCTACGGCCCAGCGAAAGCGACAAGCTCAACAAACTATACGAATTTCTTGTAAACCACCCCGAGGTGCATGTTCTGCTCACCGGCTATGCCGACAAAGAAACGGGAACACCGGCCATCAACGAAAGGCTCTCGCGCGAACGGTCGGCAGCCGTGGCCGGCTATCTGCGCAGGCGTGGCATCTACGACGGGCGCATACACACCGACCACAAGGGCGACCGCATACAGCCCTACGACTTCCCCGCTGCCAACCGCGTGTGCATCTGCATCGTGCTCAACTCTAAATATCTATAAAAGAATTACAATAACGAAACATCAAATCCATTCGTATGAAAACTTATAAATTCCTTATCTTTTCGGTTGTGACTGTGCTCATGGCCATAACCAATGTATCGTGTGCCGACTATGAAGACGACATCGACTCGCTGAAAGATCGTGTAACCATATTGGAGAACCTGGTAGACAGGGTGAACACCGACATCAACACCCTGCAAACGCTTGTAGAGGCCATGCAAACGGGCGATGTGATCACCCGCGTAGACACCCTCTACACGGCCGACCGTGTGCTGAGGGGCTATAAGTTCTACTTTATGACGCACGACCCTGTGGAAATTCTCAACGGCGTTGACGGTGCCCCGGGTACCGACGCCGTGGCTCCCCTCTTTGCCATTGAAGCAGACGACCAAGGCAAATACTGCTGGAAGGTGAGCTACGATGGCGGACAAACCTACAGCTGGCTGCTCGACGAACAGGGCAACACCATTGTGGCTGTGGGTAAAGACGGAGAGAACGGTGAAGACGGGCGCTCTGTGACACCGCTCATCAGAATCTCTGACAACGGAATATGGCAGGTGTCATACGACGAGGGCGCTACCTGGAAAGACCTCACAGACCCCGTCACCGGCGTTCCTCTTTCGGCAAAAGGCAGGGATGGCAGAGATGCTGAAAAAACCTTCAAGGAGGTTAACATCCACTACGCCTCAGATGGTGTAACACAAACTGGATGGACCTTCGTGATGAACAACGGAGATACCTTCACCATCGACCAGCCGGTGATGGCGAAATCGGTGGTCATCACGAAAAACGGCGTGAGCGTTCAAAGTGATATTTATGTCCCGGTGAACGAAACGTTCCAGCTGGAAGCCACCATAGAACCTGAAAGCGTAAGCTACAGAGACATCTTCTGGTATGTGCACGAAGGCAACACTGCCGATGTACAAATCTTTAGTCCCAATGCCGCCACCACCATGGTGCGCATGCTCACAGCCGGCAAAACAGTGAAGTTGCGTGCCGTGGCCCGTTGCTCGGAATGGGGTCAGCCGCTTGTCTTTGCCGAGGTTACCATTTCTTCTCCTAATTAATTTAAAGTGACTATTATGAAAAAAATCAACCGCATGCTCGGCCATTGGCTTTGCACTTTGCTGTTGATGCCCGTGATGTGGTCGTGCACCGACAACACTGCTTTTCACGACCTGAACGACCGCATCACCGCATTGGAGCAAAAAGATCTCAGCGAGCTCAACGAGAACATAAGCGTTTTGCAGCAGCTCATCAGCGTGGCCGAGGGGCTCGAATACATTGTGCGCATGGAACAGCGCGAAGATGGCTCGTGGGTGATGTATCTGAACAGTCAGCCCACGGTGCCCGTGGTGATAGGCTCCGGCTCCATTGGGCAGCCCGGGGCCAACGGAAAAGGGGTGGGCATATCCGTGCGAGAGGTAAACGGATCGTGGTACTGGGTGTTCGACGGGGTGCTCACAAACCTGCGCGTGAATGGCGTTGATGGCGCCGACGGCGAGCGGGGAGCCGACAGCAATGTCAACCCCGCAACAGTGATCATTCCCATAGTGAAGATAAGCGACACGGGTTATTGGGTATACAGCATCGACAACGGACAAACCTGGATTCCCGTTACCACATCCGACGGAAAGCCGGTAGCTGCCGTTGGCAAAGATGGCGAAGCCGACAACATATTCAAAAGCGTCACTTTGTCGACCGATGGCAAGACTGCGACATTTGTGCTGCAAGACAATACCGTTATCACTGCCAGCGTGCACAAATAGGTTTCAACTCCCGTTTTTTCAGCCTTGAGGGAGCAAAACCTAAGGTTTCTACTTGATACATGCCCCATGTTGCATTGCAACATGGGGCATGTGACATTTTTACATGGGGCATGTACGAAGCACAAACTATAGCTTTTGGGGGAAATCAGAGCAGAGACGGCAGCTCGAACAGGCGCGTTCCGTTGCTGCCCTTGATGAGGATGTAGCTGCCCTGCGGCTGTTCTTGGGCAATGGCGGCTTTCACTTCGTTCACATCGTGGAACTTGCGATAGTGGCATTTGATGGGGGCATAGGCATCGCCCACCAGCCACACTTGCTGAAAGTGGCACTGCTTGAGCAGCCGAACAATGTGGCCGTGCTCTTCGCGACTGCTCTCGCCCAGTTCGCGCATCTCGCCAATGATGGCCATCTTCGGCTCCACCTGCATGTCGCGGAAGTTGAGCAAGGCCGCCTCCATCGATGTAGGGTTGGCGTTATAGGCATCAACAATCAGGTGGTTATGCTCGGTTACGGTGAGCTGCGAACGGTTGTTGGTGGGCTGATAGCTCTCAAGGGCATGGCAGATGGCACTGGGTGCCACGGCAAACTGCAGGCCCACGGTGATGGCGGCCAGCATGTTGTCGATGTTGTAGGCACCAATCAGGTGGGTGCTCACCTCGTACCACTCGGGCTGTGCGGAGCGCTCTTCAAGGTCAATTCCCGACTCGCGCCAGCGGAACCTGAGGAAAGGGTCGCAGGCCACCACCTCGCCACACACACATCCCTCGGCATTCTGCGGGTTGCTGCTGTAGGGCGACACCCACGCCGTGTCGGGCAGCATGGAAACAAGGTGCTCGTTATCGGCATTGATAAAGATAACACTCTCTTCGCGGCTTGCCAGAAACTTGTATAGTTCGCCCTTGGTTTGGCAAACCCCCTTGAACGAGCCGAAGCCCTGCAGGTGGGCCTTTCCCACGTTGGTGATGAGGCCACAGGTGGGTTCGGCGGTTTCGGCCAGCGTTTTGATGTCGCCCGGATGACTCGCCCCCATCTCAATGATGGCAATCTCGTGCGAGCTGTTCAGACGGAAAAGCGTTTTGGGCACTCCCACATCGTTGTTGAAGTTGCCCTCCGTTGCCAGCACGTTGTATTTCTCAGCGAGCACGGCCCGAATGAGTTCCTTGGTGGTTGTTTTTCCGTTGGTGCCGGTGATGCCGATAACGGGAATCGGGAACTGGCGGCGGTGTTCGCGTGCCAAATCCTTGTAGGTTTGCAGGCAGTCGGCCACATAAATGATGCGCCCGTCAAGCTGTTGCTGTTCTTCGGCGGGCAGGGAAGCCAGGGTTTCCTCCACTGTTTCCGGGTCGTCGGCAATGGCATAGGCACACCCCTGCCCGAGGGCCTTCACCACAAATTGGTTGCCGTTGAACGAAGCCCCCTTCAGGGCCAGGAAAATGCTGTTGGCGGGGCTCTCCCTGCTGTCAGTGGTGATGCAGGGGTGCTGTTGATAGAGTTTATAAAGTTCTTGTATATTCATTGGTTTATAGGTGGGTTCTATTAATTCCCACGGTTTTGTTTTACATTGGCGGGTGATTAACCTTTTGTCATCTCCTGTTTACAAGGCAGCAACCTTTCTTAATTCGTTCTTGATGGCTTTGTTGATGAAGTCGTTGATGGTTGTGCCAGTTGCTGCCACAACAGCGGCTACACGTGAATGCAACTCCGATGACATTCTCAAGTTCAGCTTACCGCTATAAGGTTTTGCCGGTTCCATACCTTCTGCCTTGCAGCCTTCAATATAACTGTCAACACCATTTTCAAAATCCCTGCGCAGTTCGTCGAGCGTTTGTCCTTCGTATGTTATCAGGTCTCTGCTCATGCCCTGAACTTTTCCAAACAGACAGTTATCTTCCTTGCTGAATTCAACACTGCCTTTATAGCCTTTATACTCTAAATAATCCATACTACTCGTTTTATATTAACCCTTTGCTATTTAAATGTTGATATATGGTCTTTACCATCCACGCTTTCATAATGCTTCCCGGATGTGGTCGATGAATATCAATATAGGCACCCGTCAAGATATTCTTAAACCTAACACGCGAACCGGAAGTGGCACCTTTGGTATGTTCAACATAACCGAGATGCCCCAGTAGTGTCACAGTCTCTTCATAAGTGAAGTCTTTAGGCTTCTTCTTGAACCGTTCAATTAATTTTTCCTTTGAACCCATCATTTAATGTATTTGCTGCAAAAGTACTAATATTAGTACTAAACGCCAAACAATCATGAAGATTTTTCTCATAAAGACCTCGTTTATATCAAGAAAAAACACTAACTTTGCCTGCGAATGGGAAACAGTCACTCATATAGCATCTGCGTGAGGGGGCGGTTGGTGGAGCTGAACCGCCCTTTGGTGATGGGCATCTTGAATGTCACACCCGACTCGTTCTATGCTGCGAGCCGCGCCGAAACCGGCGGGGCTGTGGTGGCTCGTGCCCGGCAAATGATGACTGAAGGAGCCGACATCATCGATATTGGTGCCTGTTCAACAAGGCCCGGTGGCGACGTGGTTGACTGTGAGGAAGAGACTCTGCGCCTGCAAAGGGCTGTGGTGGCCGTGAGAGAGGCTCTGCCCGATGCCGTGATCAGTGTAGACACCTTCCGCCCCGCGGTGGCTCGCCGCTGTGTGGAGGAATGGGGAGCCGACATGATTAACGACGTGGGAATGTTGCCCGCTGTTTGCTCTGAAGAAGAACGCCAGCGGCTGATGCCTGCCGAGCGGGAGCGCCAGGAAGAGATGTTCCGCCTTGTGGCCGAACTGCATGTGCCCTACATCCTGATGTCGGCCCAGCCCACCATCGAGCGCATGCTTATGGAGTGGGCAGAGCAGCTGTTAAGGCTCAACGCCCTGGGAGTCACCGACGTGATTCTCGACCCCGGGTTCGGCTTCGGCAAGTCGCTCCACGAAAACTACCAGGTGTTGGCCGGCCTGAAGCAGCTAACCGTGGTCGGCCGTCCGCTCTTGGTGGGTCTCTCCCGCAAGAGCATGATTTGGCGCAAGTTGGGCATCACACCCGATGAGGCCCTCAACGGCACCACCGTGCTCAACACGCTCGCCATAGAGCGCGGAGCGAACATTCTGCGCGTTCACGACGTGAGAGAAACCGTGGAAGCAGTGGCGCTCTGCGCTGCGGCGCAGAGCTAAATGATAAATGATAAATGATAAATAAGAACCGTGCCATTTGAAATTGGAATAAAAGACATCATAGACATCGTGCTTGTGGCACTGATGCTCTACTACATCTACCGCGTGATGCACGAGAGCCGCTCGCTCAACGTGTTCATCGGCATTATGGTGTTCATTGTGGTGTGGCTCTTCGTGAGTCAGGTGCTCGAGATGCGCCTGTTGGGGTCTATCCTCGACAAGCTGGTGAGCGTGGGTGTGATAGGCATCATCGTGCTCTTTCAAGAAGAGATAAGAAAATTCCTCTACACCCTGGGAGCACACCAGAAACTGCGACCCTTCATGCGGCTGTTCAGCTCCACAACCAACAACGACGAAGAAGAAGACAAAGAAACCATCATGCCCATCGTGATGGCGTGTATGAACATGGCACGCGGCAAGGTGGGAGCTCTCATCGTGATTGAACGGGGCACCTCGCTCAACGACATCGTTGAAACGGGCGACAAAATCGACGCGGCCATCAACCAACGGCTCATAGAAAACATCTTCTTCAAAAACTCACCCCTCCACGACGGGGCAATGGTCATCTCCAAGAAACGCATCAAGGCCGCAGGCTGCATTCTGCCCGTGAGCCATAACCTGAACATACCCAAAGAACTGGGACTGCGCCACCGCGCCGCCATGGGCGTGTCGCAAGAGAGCGATGCCATTGCCATTGTGGTGAGCGAAGAAACCGGGCGCATTGCCATTGCCAAGAACGGCGAGTTCCGACTGCGACTCTCGGCCGAAGAGCTGGAAAGCATCCTGGCCAAGGAAATGAACGCGTGATGCCCACAAATTACAGAGAAAACAAACATTTTTATAAAAATAACAAATATTCGAACTATGGATTTATTACAACAGATTGTTGCGCGTGCAAAGGCTAACAAGCAGCGCATCGTGCTCCCCGAGGCTTTGGAAGAGCGCACTCTGACGGCTGCCGACAAGGTGCTGGCCGACGACATTGCCGACATCATTCTCATTGGCAATCCTGCCGACATTGAGGCGCTGGCCGAAAAGCTGAAACTGACCCATATCAACAAGGCTACCATCATCGACCCCGAAAACAACCCACGCAGCGAAGAGTATGCCACCCTGCTGGCCGAACTGCGCAAAAAGAAGGGCATGACCATCGAACAGGCCCGTGAACTGGTGAAAAACCCGCTCTACCTGGGTTGCATGATTATCAAAACAGAAGGGGCCGACGGACAAATCAGCGGTGCGCTCTCTACCACCGGCGACACCCTGCGCCCTGCACTGCAAATTATCAAATGTGCCCCGGGCATCACCTGCGTGAGCGGTGGCATGCTGCTCATATCCAAACAGAAACAGTATGGCGAAGACGGAGTGCTGGTGGTGGGCGACGTGGCCGTTACCCCCATGCCCGATGCCGAACAGCTCTCGCAAATTGCCGTGTGCACGGCACAAACGGCCAAGAGCGTGGCCGGATTCCAAGACCCACGCGTAGCCATGCTCAGCTTCTCTACCAAGGGTAGTGCCAAACACGAGGTGGTTGACAAGGTGGTGGAGGCTACACGACTGGCCAAGGAGAAGGCTCCCGAACTGAAAATAGACGGCGAACTGCAGGCCGATGCTGCACTCGTGCCTTCGGTGGGAGAGAAAAAGGCTCCGGGAAGCGACATTGCCGGACATGCCAACGTGTTGGTGTTCCCCAATCTCGAAGTGGGCAACATCGGCTATAAGCTGGTGCAACGACTGGGCGACGCCATCGCCATCGGGCCCATCCTGCAGGGTATTGCTCGCCCCGTGAACGACCTGAGCCGTGGTTGCTCGGTCGACGACATCTACTACATGGTGGCCATCACCGCATGCCAGGCTATGGATGCCAAAAAATAACATCACACTTACACCTATTTATATTAATACACAAGAAACATGAAAATATTAGTTCTGAACTGCGGCAGCAGCTCCATCAAATACAAACTCTATAACATGGACGATGAAAGCGTGCTGGCGCAAGGCGGCGTGGAACGCATAGGCCTTGACAACGCTTTCCTGAAACTCACTCTGCCCAACGGCGAAAAGAAAATTCTGAACCACGACATGCCCGACCACAAAGAGGGTGTGAACTTCGTTTTCCAAACGCTGCTGAGCGAGGAATACGGAGCCATTAAGAGTCTCGACGAGATAGATGCCGTGGGACATCGCATCGTGCAAGGGGGTGACTTGTTTGAAAAAAGCTGCCTCGTAGACCAGAAAGTGGAAGAGGGCATTGAGAGCCTCTGCGACCTGGCTCCCGTTCACAATGCCGGACACCTGAAGGGTATTCGGGCCGTTGACCACCTGATGCCTAACGTGCCGCAGGTGACGGTGTTCGACAATGCCTTCCATTCCACCATGCCCGACTATGCATTCCTCTATGCCGTGCCCTATGAAATCTATGAGAAGTACCATGTGCGCCGCTATGGGTTCCACGGAACGTCGCACCGCTATGTGTCGCACCGCGTGGCAGAAATCATGGGGCGCGACATCAAAGACCTGAAAATCATCACCTGCCATATTGGCAACGGAGCTTCGGTGGCTGCCATCAAAGACGGTAAGGTGATGGATACTTCCATGGGACTCACCCCGCTGGCCGGTGTGATGATGGGCTCGCGCTCGGGCGACATCGACGCGTCGGCCGTTACCTACATCATGGAAAAGCTGGGAAAGAAACCACAGGAAATGGCCGACTACCTGAACAAAGAGAGTGGCGTGCTGGGCATCAGTGGCATATCAAGCGACATGCGCGACGTGGAGAATGCGGCCAAAGAGGGCAACAAACGCGCCGAACTGGCACTGAAGATGTATAACTACCGCATCAAGAAATATATTGGTGCCTACGCCGCCGCCATGGGAGGCGTGGATGTGATTGTGTGGACTGCCGGTGTGGGCGAAAACCAGATTGCCACTCGCATGGAGGCCTGCTCCGGACTGGAGTTCCTGGGCGTGAAGATGGATGCCGAACGCAACAACACCCGTGGCGAAGAGGCACTCATATCGGCTCCAGACTCAAAGGTGCAGGTGTGGGTGGTTCCCACCGACGAGGAAATAGTTATCGCACGCGACACCATGGAACTGGTGCAGGGAAAATAACTTTTTTTGAAATAACATGACCAAGAGAATTGTAACGTTCGGCGAGGTGTTGCTGCGCTTTTCAAAAGACAACTACCGCCGACTGCAACAGGGAAGCCAGATGAACGGCAACTACGGGGGCTCGGAGGCCAACGTGGCCGTTTCGCTGGCGCTGCTGGGAAACGAAATAGAATATGTGTCGCGCGTGCCTGCCAATCAACTGGGGCAGGCGTGCCTCAACGAACTGCGCTACTATGGAGTTGACGTGAGCCATGTGGTGAGGGGCGGAGAACGCCTGGGCACCTACTATTTCGAATCGGCGGCAGGCCTGCGCAACTCACAGGTGGTCTACGACCGCCAGAACTCGTCGTTCTACAGTTCGGCTCCGGGCATGTTTCCTTGGCACGAGATCTTCGCAAAGGCACAGGTGTTCCACTGCTCGGGCATCACATGCTCGGTTTCGCAGAGTGCTACCGATGCCACTTTCGAAGCTGTGCGCACGGCGCGCGAAATGGGACTTACGGTGTGCTGCGACATCAACTACCGCAAAAACTTGTGGCGCTATGGTGCCGAAGCACACCCCACGCTTCACCGATTGCTACAATACAGCGACTTCATCTTTGGCGACCAAGGGGAGTATGAGGTGGCAACGGGCATGCCCAGGGTTCCCTTCAAAGCCGCCGATGCACAGGCCGAAATAAACATGCAGGCCTACGGAGAATGGTTTGAACGCGTGCAGGAACATTTTCCGCAGTGCAAACGGTTCATACTGGCCATGCGCAACCAGATTTCTTCTACTCATCACACGCTCACGGGGTTGCTCTATGCCAACGGACAACTGCTGCGCACACGCATCTACGACATCAACCCCGTGCTCGACCCCATGGGGGTGGGCGACGCTTTCGTGGCCGCCTATGTGCACGCTTCGCTCAAATGGCCCGGCAACCTTCAGCGAACCCTCGACTTCGCCTTGGCTGCCTCGCAACTGAAAAACTCCGTCAAGGGCGACTTCAACCTGGTGAGCGAAGAAGAAATCGTGGCGCAAATGTAACAGGGTCAGAGCTGGCTCTCGCCCTCGACGTAGGTTTCGAGAAACATGTGTTCGCCATCGAACACAGCGTATGTGAACTGCCATATCCAGTCGCCAAGGATGAGCAGGCGCGGACGCGTGGCAACAGCCGACTGCCGTGAGGCCTCGGGTTTTGGCAACGTGAGGTCGAGCTCGATGTGGCGGTGACCATAGATGTAATAGTCGATGTTGGGATGTGTTTGCATATACTGCTTGGTGAAAAGCACCAGATACTCGCGGTCTTCGCCCATGAAAGGAGCCTCTTTCCCGTCGGCACGCTTCAGGCGCGAGTGCTTCGCCCAGTTCAGACCGAGTTGCATGCCCCACCAGGGATGGGCAAAGTTGAGCAGCCGCTGACAGAACCCGTTGTGGAACACGCGGCGCAAGAACTTGAATTTTGCATCGGGGTCGCCCAGCCCGTCGCCATGGGCAAGAAAAAACAGCTTGCCATATATCTCTGTGGTGAGCGGCTGGCGGTGCAGAATAACCCCACACTCTTCTTCCAGGTAACCGTAGGTCCAGATATCGTGGTTGCCGGTGAAGTAGTGAACCTCAACCCCCATGTCGGTGAGTTCAGAAATCTTTCCCAAAAAGCGGGTGAAGCCCTTGGGAACTACATAGCGGTATTCGTTCCAGAAATCGAACATGTCGCCTAACAAATAAACTGCGGCAGCCTTGTGCTTGATGCTGTCGAGAAAGCGAACAAGTCTGCGCTCCTGCATCCGCCTGTGCTGGATAGCCCACGAACCCAGGTGGGCATCGGAAAGAAAATATACGTTTTTCACTTTAAACTCTCAACTCTAAACTTTACACTCTTAACTCTCAACTCTCCACTTTAACCTCTCCACTCTCCACTCTAACCTCTCCACTATTCGAACCCCAGTTCCACCCTTGCTTCTTCACTCATCATCGACTGGTCCCATGCAGGTTCGAAAACCAGGTTCACGGTGGCTGTGGCTACGCCCTCAACACTCTCCACCTTGGTGCGCACGTCTTCAAGGATGAAGTCGGCAGCCGGACAGTTGGGGGCAGTGAACGTCATGTCGAGTTCCACATCGCCCGTTTCCTTCACGTCAATCTTGTAAATCATCCCCAGGTTCCAGATGTCAACCGGAATCTCCGGGTCGTAAACAGTCTTCAGCACATCAACGATGCGCCCTTCTATCTGACTCTTTTCCTGCTGTGTCATATATTGCTTTTCTTTATCTTGTTCTTCTAAAAAATAATTGTGGGGCAAAGTTACAATAAAACATTGATACTTTGCGAACTTTTCAGAAGATTATCGCAGAATTGCAACCATTTTATCTGATATTATTTAAAAAGGTGTAGGCAAAGTGATATGTTTATCAAAAGATTTTGTACCTTTGTGGAAAATTATGACAATGAAGAAGAACATATTATGGATGCTCGCCGCCATCCTTACCATTGCTTGCGGCGCTTATGTGATAACCTGCTGTGACAGTAAGGACGATGATTCTGTGGTCAGCCCAACCGACGACAGCAGTCAGTTTGTGACCCTCAGCGAAGCCGTGCCGGATGCCATCCTGGAGATACGCTACTATGGCACGTTCAACTTTGTGGGACAGCGCATTGATGGATATGAAGAACCAACAGCTCTTCTTACCAAACAAGCAGCAGCAGCATTGAAAGCTGTGAGTGATGACGTGATCAAACAGGGCTATAGGCTGAAAATATATGATGCCTACCGCCCACAGAAAGGGGTAGACCACTTCGTGCGCTGGGCACAGGACTTGGGCGATACGAAGATGAAGCAATATTTCTATCCCGACCTTGACAAAAGCGTGCTCTTCGAACAGGAGTACATCTACGAGCGTAGCGGACACACACGCGGCTCTACTGTCGACCTCACACTCTTCGATATGGCAACGGAAAAGGAACTCGACATGGGAGGCACCTTCGATTGGTTCGGGCCTGAGAGCCATCCCGACTTCTGTGGCAATCCGGAAACGGGAGAATACACTGGCGATAACAGCAAAAGTCCGGCCACGCCGAAACGCAGCATCACGGCCGAACAGTTCGAGCACCGCATGATTCTGCGACGGGCCATGCTCGCACACGGCTTTAAACCCCTTGACACGGAATGGTGGCACTTCACACTGAAAGATGAACCCTTCCCCAACACCTACTTCACTTTCCCTGTTAAACAACTGACCAAATGACCTTCACAAGGCTTTTGGCAGTGCTTTTTTCAAATGATGGGGCTCATTAGAAAAAGTTTTTTCTCTTTGTGGCCAGTCATTTGCAATAGGTAGTATGAATAGATGATGTAGGATTGGGTGATGTATTACCCACTCCCTCGCCCCCTCGCGCCCCTTTTTCCTTGATTTAAATCAAGAATAGCCCCAAAAATGCACTTTTATCGAAAAAACTTCCAAAAAAGTTTGGTGGGTTCGCCAAAAGGTAGTACTTTTGCACCCGCTAACGAGGAAACAACCTCTGCGGCAACAAAAAGAAAGAGTTCTTTGAAAGATTTACATAGACAGAGAAGTAGTACAAGAGTCGAGTGACTTATCTTCACGGATAGTCA
>CACXFT010000065.1 GCA_902767045.1 uncultured Prevotellaceae bacterium
CATCCGACAGAACAACCTGTGGGCCAATGCCATTGCCACTGCCGAACGCGGATGGATGGGCGGCGGCAAGCAGTATATTGAAACAGGGGGAACAACGCTGCCCAACAGCGGCGACGAGTTTGACGAGTTTCAAGACTTTGAACGCCGCTTCTTATATTATAAAGGTACATGGCTCAGCGGCGAGTCTATTCCATACGTGAAGCAAACCAACGTGAAGTGGCGCATCACACAGGCCTTCCCCAACGGTGGAACGGCATCGACCGTGTTCCCGCCCGAAGAGAACACCGACGACATACTGCCCGACCAATACACCTACAACGGAAACACCTACACCACCAGCATGGCCACCGGTGCAGGCATCTACCTGCGCCATGTGTGGGGAACCATCGTGCCGGCTTTCTTTGCCGCGCCGCAGCTGAACACCACGGCCTATGCCTGGACATACGTTTATTCGCCCGTGGCACAAACGGCCGGGGCACGCATAGAGTTCCACAACTACAGCCGATCGGAGAACGGACAAGCACCGACCAACGGCAACTGGGACCGCAAGGGGTCGCGCATCTGGGTGAACGGCACCGAGATTGCTCCACCCACCTGGACCAATGCCGGCCGAAGCATCAACAGCGAGGTGGACCTGCAGAACGAGAACTTCACCGCTCGCGAACCTATCAGCATCAACCTGAACGCCGGATGGAACAAGGTGTTCCTGAAACTGCCATACGTGAACTCGGGCATTCGCCTGAACAAATGGATGTTCACCTTCGTGCTCACCGATGCCGAGGGCAACAATGCCTTGGAGGGCATCACCTATTCGCCCATCAAGAGTTTTGATGCCAACGCCGAGAGTGTGGTGGACGTGATTGGCAACATCAAAACATACATCAACAGCAAGTGCGGAACTGCCGTGGGACTCTACCCCGCCTCCACCGCTGCTTCACTCTTAGATGCCGTGGCCGAGGTTGAAGCCACGCTGCAAACAACTCTCACCGCTGCCGAGCGCGAAGCTCAGGTGACAACACTCACCGAGGCTTTCGATGCCTTCAAGAGCAGTCTGGCCAACGCTGCCATCAACCAGCCATCGGCCTACACCGCCAACGAACCGCACTACTACACCCTGTGTACACCACAGCGCGGCACACGCTATGTGACAAGCACCGGCGTGGGCACCGAACTTGCCGGCCACACCTCGGTTACCGATGCGGCCTGCTGGAAGTTCATCAGCCGACAAGACGGCACCTGGGACATTGTGAATGTGGTTGACGGAAGCTATATCTCACCCGCCAGCAGCAACAACACGGCACTGAAAACCACAGCCACTTCGCCCGCCACGGGCTGGACCATCAGTAAGGCTGCCACCGACGGGCAGGTGATCATCACCTCCGGCTCGGTGCAGTTCAACCAAACCAACAACAGCAGCTCGGTACTCTCCGGAGGATACCGCATCTTCAACTGGGGCAGCGGCACCAACACCACCGACACGGGCTGCCAGTATCTCATCAGCGAGATTGCCGAAGACGACATTCCCTGGACGCTCTCTGCAACTGCTCTCGACGAGCTTCCTGCCGAGAAAGACATCAACATGGGTGCGGCTGCCACCAACCTGAGCACCGGCCAGTGGTATGTGATGAAGAACATGGGGCGCAACAGCTATCTCTTTGAAAACACCAGCGACCACCGGCTCTACACACAGACTGCAATGCCCGGCGGTGCCGCTCCCGACAATGCCAGATTCTTGGTGCGCCTGGTCGAAGATGGCAACGGTGGCTACTACCTGCAAACCGGCTTGGGCAACTACTTCGGCACACTCATCGACGGAGCCGGCGGTGGCGGTGGCGGCAACAACAACGGAACCATGGCATTCCGGAAACATGCTTTCACCATTGGCACCATTGCCAGCGGCTACTTCTACCTGAAAGACGACAATGGGGTTACCATGGATGCCAACACCGCAGGAAGCACCGTGGCAGGATGGGGCACCTCAACACCCGGCTCCACATCGAGCAATGCTGCCTGGCAGTTCCTGCCCGTGACACTCGTTGATAACTGGGTGCCCACTGCCAACGAGGTGTACACCCTGAACAACACCAACACCAACCGGGGTGCACTGGTATACAACGGAACCTCAAGCAATGTGGCGCTCGTGGCAAGTGCCAACCTCAATGCGTCGAACGCCAACCACCAGTGGGTGCTCTACCCCACCGGAACCGAAGACGAATATTATTTATATAATGTGGGAGCAGGCAAGTTTGCCATTCCCACCGGCATTGCCCAAAGCGACAAGAACGCATGGGTGTTCAGCAATAATGCCGTGGCCGTGACGCTGCTCAACCAGGGCAACGGCAAATTCCGCATCAAGATGGCCACCAATCCGGCCAACGGAACCAACGCCGCAGTGCTGGGGGTGAACATCAACCTCACGCCGGCCGTGTTCAACTATAACGATGCCGGCAGCGACTTTGCCTTCACACTGGTGGAAGGTGCCAATGCCAGCACACAGGTAGAGGCCGCCGTGGCCAAGTTGGTTGACAACCAGACAGCCCTGTCGGCTGTGCCCGCATCGGGCACCAACAGCTGGTATGTTATCCGCATCAAAACACATGGCACCTTTGCCAACAGATATGTGTATCCCGCTGATACCGAACAAACCTACAACAACACGAACTACCCGCTTACCTTCGACCACGATGTGGACATCCGCCCGGCCATCAACGATGTGAAGTACTTCACCCGCATCAGCAACACCAACAACAAGGTGTATTGGCAAATGCCCAATGGCAAATATCTATATGGAGCCAATAGCAAATTCCCTGTTTCCACGCTCACCGAACAAACCTTCTCGATGGATTACTCGGCTAATGGATTCCGCATGTGGGGAGCCTCACGCTATGCCGTGCCTTATTACCTGAGCAGCAAGTATTTCATTGGCGAAACGGCGAACAGCGGCAATGCCTACTACGACATCTACCCCATAGACCTGGAGGCTGCCGGCATAGCAGCATGGCAAGTGACCGTGAACAACGGAGGCAGCTCCACCCTGCTCACCTGCAACCGAGAGGATGTGCACGGACTCGCCACCGTATATCCGGGTGGATATTTCTTCCTGCCCGCAGACGTTACGCCCCAAGCCTCCGACTTCTCCATGGAAGGCATGGTGGGCTCGCCCGTTATCGACACAGAGAACAAAACCATCACCGCCACCTACGACCCGAGCGTGAGCATGCTGCCTGCAGATGTTACCGTGCAGCAGGGCAACCAAACAACCGGACGGGGCAACACCATGCAGGCTCTGCTGCGCGTGAAGGCTGTGCCCTTTGCCGAAACAACTCCCACCGAGTTCAATATCACGCTCACCGGTGCCAACTACATCAGCAAGGTGGCTGTTTACACCACTACCGCCAGCGACATTCACGCTGCCAATGCCAACCCGCAGAAGATTGGCGAGGCCGATGCAGCAGAAGGTGCTGTGACCATTGCAACCACAAACGCACAGACTCAGGCTGCCGGCACAACGCTCTACTACTGGATTACGGCCGACATCAAAGCCGATGCCGAAGAGTTGAGCACCATTGATGCAGCCCTAAACACCATCGCTTATTCTAATGCGGCGGGAGGCAACACTTGTGACCTCACTGCCAAGGGAAACCCCGAAGGCGTGATGCGCATCTTTAAAACACAGGCCCACATCTTCACGGGCAACTTCTCGGGGGCCGAGTATTACCGCATTCCCACCATCCTGAACACGGCCGACGGAGGTATTGCTGCCTTTGCCGACTTCCGCTACGACAACACCGAAGACTTGGGAAAACCGGCCAGCGGACACAAGATTGACGTGGTGATGAAGAAGAGCACCGACGGCGGACTCACCTGGAGCGAAACCAAAACCATTGCTGCCGGCGATGCCACCACCGCTGCAGGCTTTGGCTATGGAGACCCGGCTGTGGTTCGCACAAACTCGGGTAAGCTTATCTGTCTGGCTGCCGCCGGACAAAACAGCTACCCCACCGGCATGCTGCACATGGCATACATGGAGAGCACCGATAACGGGGCCACATGGACAGACCCCGTCGACATCTACGGAACGAGCCGACTCAACACCAACGGCACCAGCTTCCAGTCGGTGTTCACAACGGCGGGCGACGGCGTTACCTTCAGCAACGGACGTGTGGCTTTCGCCATGAACGGAAAGGTGAACGGAACCACCAACGACTATATCATCTACTCCGACGACGAGGGACAAACCTGGACCGTTACACCCAACTATGCCTTCACGGGGGGCGACGAATCGAAACTGGAAATCATGAACGACAACTCGCTGCTCATCTCCGTGCGCAGGGGCGGATGGAACTCCATGGCCGACCGCGGATTCAACCACACCACGGGCGACGCTTCGGCCGAGGGCATCAACAGCTGGCAAACGCAGGGCATCTGGAGCGGATTCAATGCCAACGGCTGTAATGCAGACATCATGTACTACAGTCGCAGCACCGAGGGTGAACAAGACATCTTGCTGCACACACTCACCAAGAACTTCCAAACCTACCGGCGCGACCTGCGACTCTACATGAGCGTCGACCAAGGAAACACCTGGACCGAGATCATGCAACTGCAACCGGGATTTGCCGCTTACAGCTCAATGCAGAAACTGGCCAACGGCGACGTGGCCATCATCTTCGAAGATGGTTCCATCGGCAACCAAGACAAGATGGACTGCTACTCGATGAACTATATCGTTATCTCGAAAGAGCATATCCTCTCGATGTACGGCAAGGCGTTTGATGCGCTGTACAATCCGTTTGGATTCGACCAGACAAAAACCTACACCATCAAGAACGAGAGCACGGCTAAGTATATCAGCACCAATGCCGAGGCCGAAACCGGCTATGCCGTGGTTACTGATAACGAGGCCGAGGCCGCACAGTTCGTGCTGATTCCCGTGGCTGCACAGAAGGGCTACTACTTCATGTACAATGCAGAAAGCGGAAACTACTTAGTGCCCGACAATACCAACATCCACCTGAACAACTCTCACTGGACATGGACCGCCAACCCCACCGTGGTGCTGGTTCGACAGAATGCCAACCGCAACAACAACTTCGTCTTTGGTGCCAACTGTGCTGCCAACGGTGAGTTCAATTCCGTTACCAGCGGCAACTATATCGGCAACTTCCATCAGGGTTCGCCCTCACTGGCCATCAACCACTGGGTGGTGGGAAAAACCGCCAACGATGCCGTGGTGGAGATGAACCGCATGACTGCCAATGTTGAGAGTCTCGTGAACAGTGCAGCCTTGGTGAACACTCCGCTGCAATACACCGCCAACGTGGGTTCGGCCGAGCGCGGAACCGTGGTGGTGCCCTTCGAAGCCGACGTAACGGGAACCGTGCAGGCTTACACGCTGAGCGCCGTGAACGGCGAAACCAGCAAGGTGGTGGGCACGAAGGTTGAAACCATCGCCGCCAACCAGCCCGTGCTGCTGAAGAACCAGGGCACGCTGGTGCTCACGGCCAAGGAAGGAACACTCGTCTACAGCGATGCTCCTGCCGAGGGTGTGCTCCGCGGTGTTTACTCGCCCACCCCAGCTCCCGTGGGCAGCTATGTGCTGCAGAAGCAGGGCAACGAGGTGGCCTTCTTCCACGTTGAAGGAACACAGCCCACAGTGGGTGCTTTCCGCGCTTACCTCGAAACCCCGGGCAACGCCCGCATGCTCACCATCGAGCTCGACGATGAACTCACCGGCATTGGCGGTGCTACGCAGCTAAAGCAGAAAGCTGAAAGCAGCAAGCAGATGTTCGACCTGCAAGGCCGGCGCGTGGTGAATGCGCAGCGCGGACTCTATATTGTGAACGGAAAGAAAGTAGTGATTAAATAAAAAAGACTGAAAACATGAACAAGAAAACATATAGCAAGCCCTCAGCTAAGCGCATTTGCTTGAAGGGGCCAATAGTGCTGGCGGCAGCTTCTCCCAACACCCCCGTATCAACCAAATCCGCCGACAACAGCGAAGTGCTCTCGCGCGATGCCGTTCCCGACGGCAGCCACAGCGTCTGGGATGATTGACATACCAACAGCTGTTGAAGACAGAGTAACATAATAACAATGCCCTGAAAGAGCAGTAAGCACTTTCAGGGCATTATAGTTAATGTTAGTTAGTATGTTACTTTGTCTAATAAACGTTAGTATGTTACTTTGTCTAATAAACGTTAGTATGTTACTTTGTCTAATAAACGTTAGTATGTTACTTTGTCTAATCTACACGGTGGGGAAGATAAACGTGCGGATAACCCAGTAAGAGGCCATACCTGCCAGGTATCCCACGAAGGCAATCCATGTGATGCGTTTCAGATACCAGCCGAAGGTGATCTTCTCTAATCCCATCACCACCACGCCTGCAGCCGACCCGATGATGAGCATCGAACCGCCCACACCGGCACAGTAGGCCAGCAGCTGCCAGAAGATGCCGTCGACGGCCATGTCGCCGGTGGGTGTAATGGGATACATGCCCATGCAGCCGGCCACAAGGGGCACATTATCTACAATGCTCGAGAGCACACCAATGATGCCCGTAACAAGATAGTGGTTGCCTTGGAAGGTTTCATCGAGGGTTTTACCGAGCATGGTGAGCACGCCCACTTCGGCCAGGCACGACACAGCCATCAGAATGCCCAAGAAGAACATGATGGTGGTGATGTCGATGCGCGAGAGCAGATCGCTCACACGCTTGGCCATGGGGTCATCTTCTTCATACTGCCGGCTGAAGATCTCGGTTGTGGTCCACAGCACACCCAGCACCAGCAGAATGCCCATGTAGGGAGGCAGGTCGGTGAGGTAGCGGAAGATGGGCACAAAGCACAGTCCGCCCACGCCAAAGAGGAAGATGATGCGTCGCTGCGTTTTGGTGTAGGCACTCACATGCCCCTCCACCACGTTTTGCGACTTATCGAACCGGCCCTTGAGCATATATTGGATGATGAACGCCGGCACAACCATCGACACCAGCGAAGGCAAGAAGATTTCGGTGATTACTCCCTGTGTGGTAATCATTCCCTTAATCCAGAGCATGATGGTGGTTACATCGCCAATGGGCGAGAAGGCCCCACCCGAGTTGGCAGCAATAATCACGAGCGAGGCATAGATCATGCGCTCTGTATCGTCGCTAACCAGTTTGCGCAGCACCATAATCATCACGATGGAAGTGGTGAGGTTGTCGAGAATGGCAGAGAGGATAAACGTCATAAACGCCATGCGCCAGAGCAGTTTGCGTTTGTTGCGCGTTTTGAGCATGTCGCGCACGAAATTGAAACCACCGTTGGCATCCACAATCTCCACAATGGTCATGGCACCCATCAGAAAGAAGAGAGTTTCTGCCGTTTCACCCAGGTTAAGCTTGAGCACCTCGCCAATCTCGGGCGAAGGGCTTAGCATGTAAACCGTCCAACAGAGTACGCACATGAGCAGCGCAATGGCTGCCTTGTTCACTTTGGTCAGGCTTTCGAGAGCTATGCACACATAGCCGGCAACGAACACCGCCACAATTGTTAATGTTAATGTAGACATAATGCTTTATAAATGATTGTTATTTTCTTCTTACCTTCCTACACCTTTTTATATTATATATAGAACGCAGGTGCAAAGTTACAAAGATTTTGGGCTTTAACTTTCTAAAAACAATAATTTATCTTTGAAATGAATGGAGTATGCAAAAAAAAGCGTAACTTTGCAGGCAGAAAGAAACATTTTGTCACATCGTGTTAGCATTTTCACTGCTTACTCTCGCTGAACTATCATTAAAAAGAATATTCAATCATTAAAAAAAAGAAGCGTATGAGAAAATTTACACTCATGTTACTGACACTCTTGGTGTCTACTCTGGCTTTTGCCCAGACTCCCGAACTGGTACAGATTCCAGAAAATGCCGAACCCGCCACCTACGAGATGACTGCCAAAACACATAACGGCACTGACTACAAAGCCGAGGTGCAGGTGGTGAAGACCGATACCACACTCTACATCAACGGTCTGTGTTCGTGGCTGCCCAACGCTTGGGTGAAGGGTACTGTGAGCGAAGACGACAGTAATACCTATATCTTTGAAAACGGTCAGTACTTTGGCAACTTTGCCGGAACTTACGACTTCTACCTTACAGGCGTCAGAGCAGAAGGAACAAACCTTTACTTGACCACACCCTCATTCACATGCGATGAAGAAACGGGAGTGCTGACTGCCAATGGTCTTATCGGCACTTACTACTTAGTAAAGCAGGAAGCCACGTTGGCAGAATATTTCTCTGGCATCGTGCTCACTCCCGGCGAGGTGACCTACGAAGCAGTGGAGCTGCCTTTGGGCCTTATTCCCGAAGAATATGTGCTGAAAGGAGAGGCTTATAACCTCGACCCCGAAACACAGGATCTGGTCTGGAGCACATACGCAACAACTGCCAACGTGGCTTTCGGCACAGGCGAAATCTACATTCAAGGACTCAGCTCGCAGTTCCCCGAAGCATGGGTGAAGGGAACCTTCGACGGTGAAAACGCCATCATCCCCTCCGGACAGTATCTTGGATCTCGCATCAACAACTTGACCGGCCAGGAAGTAAACCTCTTCCTTTCGGGTGCTGATGATAGCGGTTTCAGTAACCTGGTGTTCTCTTATGATGATGAAACAGAAGTGCTTACCACAACGAACGAATACTGGGTTACCGAGAAAGCCAACTCCACCATCGGCTGGTCGCAACGCATCAGATCTTCCACACTGGAACCCTTCATTGACGAAACGGGTGTGCCCTTGGCTCCCATTGCCAACGGCTTCTCGCCCTACGACCCCGCAGAGGGCTATGGCTCACTTGGTTTCAAGCTTTCCATGACAGGCGAAGAGGGGAAAATTCTCGTGGCCGAATACCTCTTCTATCAGCTTTACACTGAAAAGGACGGTGAGCAAGCAGTGTTCACCTTCAAGCCCGAGGACTATTTGAATTTCACTGAAGAGATGACCATGATTCCCTACACCTACACCGATGGCATGAACTTCTTGGAACAGTATGGAACGAAGCTTATTTACCTGAACTTCCCCACTGCCGACTACGACCGCTTTGGTGTGATGGCCATCTACACGGGTGGTGGCGAAACCCACTCCAGCCCCATCACTTGGTTCGGCGGTTCCAATGGCATCAGCGATGCTGCGCACCTAAGCCAGCAAGCAGCAAACGGCAAGCAGATGTTCGACCTGCAGGGTCGCCGTGTAGAGAATCCCACTCGCGGTCTCTACATCGTGAACGGAAAGAAAGTCTTTGTGAAGTAATAAGTAACAAGTAAAAAGGTTCAGAGAATCGCCTCCACGTCGGCAAGAATCCGGCGGAACGGCTCTGAGCGCACATAGCTGATATTCTTGCGAAGCATCGAGGGTATATCCTCGATGCTTTTTGTATAGCACGAGAGTTCGTTGCGCCGTTGCGCATTGTGTTTGCTCTGCCGCGATATTTCCTGTTCACGCTCGCGCACCAGCATGGCGCAAATCTTCTTCAGCATGGGCACCACAAGCTTGTCGAAGAGATGATGCCCCTGCACATAAAGATAGGTTGTTTGCGGGGTAACGCCAAGGCTGAACAGTTCTTCTTTCAATGCCAGATAGCTTTCTTTGGCATCGGGGTTGTCGCGTTGCAGCTGCCGAATCTTGGCATTCACCTTCCGCCGCAGGTTCAGCAGCTGTTGCGGGGCATGCTCAATGCTGAAGTTGCCCGTTTCAATAACGCGCGAGAAGTCGGTGATGCTGAACTCGGCATAGCGCGGCGTGCGGTAATACCAGATGCTCCACACAAAGAGGGGGAAGATGGCCTGAGAGTAGGCAGTCATGAACTCGGCGAAGTCGAACACCAGGTGGTCGTTGAGCGTCACCGCCACACACACATCCCGCAGCGACGGAGCATAGCACTGCAGGTTCTCAATGGCGTATGCGTAGGTGTGAAGAATATAGGGGTTGTTCAGAATTTCTTTTGACGTGGGAGTTCTGCCCTGAATGAGGTAGTCGTAGTCGGCATCTACACAGGCCAGCATGTTGCGCCCCACCTTGTCGGTGAGCAGCCGCATGAGCACCGCCTTCTTGCCTCGGTCGAGCCTTTCCATGCGCGAAGGCAGCATCACCTCGAAGTAGCGTGTCTCGTCTTCGAACCGGCTGAACACCGACCGCCAAAAGAAAACATCGTCGTAGCTCTCCACATAAGCCACAATTCTGCGTCGCGCCGTTTTGGGTTTCAGCCGGTTGGCAGCTTCTATATAGGCCGAATTCAAGTTATCGTTCAGACGTTTGCTCATCTCTGCTTTCTGCTTTCTACTTTCTACTTTCTGCTTTCTGCTTTCACACCAAGATGTCGCTCACTTCGGTAACACAGTCGAACCACCCGTTCATCACCACCGCCGGCGAGTGTGTGGTAAGAATAATCTGCACATGTGGGTTCAGTTCACGAATGATGTCGATGAGTTGTTTTTGCCATTCGATGTGCAGCGACACCTCCGGTTCATCCATGAAGAGCACATAGTTCTGTTCGTCTTCCACCAGCACGGTAAGCAGAATCACGAGCATTTGCTTCTCGCCGCTCGAAAGCTGATAAGGCACCAGTTTCTCGCCCATCTGCATGAATCGTATTTCGTTTTCGGTGCGTATAATCTGTTTCCCCGTGTCGGCAAAGAGTCGGTCTACGATATCCTGGAATTTCTTCTTGGGCATGCTGATGCGCTGCGCCTGCTGCGCCGCATCGGGCTTTCCGCTTTGCAAAGCCTCAATCATGCGATTGCCCACATTCACCTGATAGTCGAGAAACTTTCGCTGCAGCTGAAACAGTTGCCAGTCGAGTTCGGTAGCCAGCGAGAGGTCCATGCGTGCCACCGCCTCCAGGTTGAGCAGCGGTGCATCCACCGAGCGAATGATGTCGTAGCGGATCCGTGTGGCATCCTCCGGCTCCACTTTCAGTCTCACCCCTTTGAGCAGATGGCTCGAAAACTCCCCGCCCATGCTAAGTCCCTTCACCACCTTATTTAATATAGTGCTCTTCCCCATCCCGTTCACACCGCTCAGGATGTTCACCTGCCGGTCCAGATTCCACACAATGTGATGCTTTCCGCTCCAAAGCGAATCAATCTCAATCTGCTTGATATAGTCGGCATATTTAGGCATAGCGTTCATAGTTTTGATGATGACGCAAAGTTACGAAAAGTTGAGAGCAATACAAAATAAATCACATTTATTTTGTATTGCAGATATTTATATATTACCTTTGCAGCCAGAATGAGACGGATTCTGACAACTGCAAAAATACTAACGGCTCTTTGCGCCGTGTGCCTGACGGTTTTGCTAAACTGGCAGAACCGTGATGATGCAACTGTTACAGAATCCTTTCAGCATAGCGAATCGTCAGTTCAGGCTCAGCAACCTCAGCATCACCAGGAAGCCACACTGTCTGATGCTTCGCAGCTTTATCGTATTTGCAGCTCACGGCCTCAGCGAGTTCTTCCCACTCAGGGTGCGAAGACCGAAAGAACCGTTACACCGTTTGAGAGTTTTGCCATCCGGCAACACCATGTTAAACCCCTTTATTCCTACTACGACCGCAGATGCCGCCGCGAAACGGCTCCCTTCTGCCTGTCGGCCTCGTGCGACTATTATGTTATCGCACTGAGGCACATTATTCGTTGAACCTGTCTTTTGTTCCCTAAGTTTGGGAACCACAGGGGCTGAATAAGCAAGCCCCGAAAGAGTTTCAACAATTCACAACACTTATAATCAATTATAAGGGTGGCCGTTCTGGCCCCCATCAATTTTCCCCCTCACTTTGGGGGCTTATATAACTATGTCAAGTATTAAAAACTTGGAGATGGCTGCTGCCCTCTCCGCCTATCAGCATATCGAGATTAAGAAATCACTGTTTTCCACCAAGGCCATCTACACGCCCACGCAGAGCCAGGCAAAGGCTGTTGTATTAGAATACACCCCCACGGAGGGTGAGCGTGTTCAGCGTCTTTTAAACATGCCGCTCAACAAGATGGCAACCGAAATTGAGCAGAATGGCAAGCCTGTGGCAGGTGCCAACGGCAACTTCCGCCTGGAGCTCTGCCTGAGCAACGACCATGAGTTCTGCGCTGTTCAGCTGTTCCGTTTTGGCGACTTTAAATACAACCCCGTTTGCGAACCCCGCTTTTATGAGGGTAAGGATGTGGAACCCTTCACCAAACTGCTGTAAGCCATGAGCACACTAACTTTAGCGATTGTCATCGTGTTCTGCATTGGCTATCTCTTCATAGCCATTGAGAGCGTTACAAAAATCAACAAGGCAGCCATTGCCTTGTTGATGCTTGTGGCAACCTGGACATTGTTCATGATTTCTCCAGACAGCTATCTGCCAATGGCCACCGGCGAACAGTTGGCCACTGTTGTAAGCGAGGCCATTGAGCAACACCTGGGTTCTACGTCGACCACCTTGTTCTTTCTGATGGGTGCCATGACCATTGTGGAGCTGGTAGACCAGAACGGCGGCTTCAACTTTGTGCGCGACGTGATGCACACCCACAGCAAGCGCGCCCTGCTCTGGCGCATTGCTTTCATGACCTTCTTCCTTTCTGCCATCCTCGACAACCTAACCACCTCTATTGTAATGATTATGATTCTGCGCAAGCTGGTAAGCGACCACAAGGACCGCATCATCTATGCCTCGCTGGTTATCATAGCTGCCAATTCGGGCGGAGCATTCTCGCCTATTGGCGACGTTACAACCATCATGCTCTGGAACAAGGGCGTTATCACGGCACTGGGTGTCATCAGCGAACTGCTCGTCCCCTCCATCGTTTCAATGGTTATACCCGCCTATGTGCTCTCTTTCTCGCTAAAGGGCAGCCTGGTCTTCACGGCCGAACAGTCACAGGCCGTACAAGCCAGCAACCTTACAGCCATGCAGCGCAAAGTTATCTTCTTTCTGGGCGTGGGTGGACTCATCTTTGTGCCCATCTTCAAGAGCATCACTCATCTGCCGCCGTTTGTGGGCATCCTGCTTGTGCTTGGCGTGCTCTGGACGGTAACGGAAGTGTTCTATGCCCACCTGAAGAATCCTGAAGAGAAAGGAGCCATGCAGAAGCGTGTCTCTCAGATGCTGTCGCGCATCGATATGTCTACCATTCTCTTCTTTTTGGGCATACTAATGGCTGTGGCCTGTCTGGAGACCATCGGCGTGCTTACCATGCTGGGACAAGGACTGAACGAGACATTCGATGGCAATCACTATCTCATCACGGGCATCATAGGTGTGCTATCCTCGATTGTAGACAATGTGCCCCTGGTGGCTGGATGCATGGGTATGTATCCAGTGGCTCCTACTGGTGATATGGCCGTCGACGGCATCTTCTGGCAGTTGTTGGCCTATTGTGCCGGTGTGGGCGGTTCGATGCTCATCATTGGCTCTGCTGCAGGTGTGGTGGTCATGGGGTTGGAGAAGATTACCTTCGGCTGGTACATGCGCCACATCTCGTGGATTGCCTTCGTGGGTTATATTGCCGGCATCCTGTGCTATTGGGTAGAGAAGACTTTCATCTTTTCTTGTTCGTAGTAATAAAAATCAGGACTATTTGATCAATACCTCTCTTGTAGGCGAGCGCCTGAGAGAGTAATCAAATTATAGGAATGACCAAATTTTGTGCAAGCCGAATGCCATTGGCAAGTGTTAAACTTGCCTAAATGGCTGAGGCCCGCCAAAATTCGCCGACGGCAAGAAAATAGCCATTCTTTTCCGCTGTGGTGTGATTATTTAACTCTCTGCGTGGCATAGGGATTAGTATTCTATCAGTTCAAGACCCTGATTGCGGTAGAATGGAAACTTTTGGTCGCTGGAAAGGAGTGTGATATGCTCGGTGA
>CACXFT010000066.1 GCA_902767045.1 uncultured Prevotellaceae bacterium
AATCATCTTAAAAACATACAGGTCATAGAACAGACCATTTCAGATAATCGTCTCTGTCTTTTCTATATAAAAGCTCCAGATTGCGGAGTTTGTAATATCATGCTTGATAAGGTGGGCCAGTTAGCAGATAGGTTTTCTTCTCTCTGTTCATTCTATACTGACATAATTGAGGAACCTTTAATTGCAGGTCGTTTTCTCGTATATTCGGGGCCAACTGTATTATTGCTGATGGATGGGAAAGAGGTCTATCGAGGCTCACAGTTCATAGATCTGGAAGAATTGAGGTATAACATAAACCGATATATTGAACTGCTCGACCAATGACACTACCCAAATTCATAATCACAATGGACGGCTTCTTTCGTCTTGGCATGGTGAATCAGCATAAGGACTTGCTAAAACTATGCGACCAGTGCATTGGTGGAGGCTACTATCATTTTGACTATACATCAAACCGCATTATTCTCAACCGTTCTTCATGCGATTTTGGCAAACCTAAGTGGCATCTGCTCGACGTGCTGAAGGTTCCATCGGTATATAGGGGCTTGCGTTTAGTTTACATGTATGACGATAACTTCCACGATGACTTCAATGTTAGCGAGGAACTGAGGATTGTTCCTATGTAATTTTCCCATTTTTGTATTCGAGATACTTTTATAACTTCTCGTAGTAATCTCAAAGGGCATATCGCAATAGCTTTGTCTTGTGGAATACCAGCCTGTATGACATATTCTCTTAACTTCTCTATTACACTATCTCTTGACTGCATAGAATGGACTTTTCGCTCCAAATATGCTTCTTTATAATTGGGAGACCTAATTTTAGCAGTCCCAAGCGTGTTGTAGTAGAATTTGTATTTCAGTGGTATTTCAGCCATTGCATCTATCTGGGATTTCGAGTCAGGATGGCTGTCAACTGTTTCCACATAACATTTCATTCGCCTCTGAAAATTTGGATCCTGTATGAACTCGTTATAGAAATCGCACAGCATATCATTACCGGCTACATGATAACTCTCGGTTTCATACCCCTTTCTTTCCATGTAAGAGAGGACAGAATTTTTTGATTAAATTTTCGATGTTATGATAGAAAATGGTTACTTCAACCACTCTCTTATCATGAACAGATAAACCAAGGAGGTCAATATGAACGTAAAGACAAATGCAGAAAAGGAATGGCTTCGCAAACTGACCACGGGAAAGCCTGTGGAGAAAAAAGAGCAGACCGCACCGGTAAAGGCTGCAGCTGAGAAAGAAAACAAACGCCCAGAGCGTAAGAACGTTCACGGCTTCTGCGACGTAGCGGGCATGGACGAACTGAAGCAACTGGTGACGGAAGGGTTCATCAACGTTCTGAACAACCAGGAGTGTGCCAAGGCATTCGGCATCACACCGCCGAGCCTGTTGTTCTACGGGCCTACAGGATGCGGCAAGACCTTTTTTGCAGAGAAAATTGCCGAGGAGGTGGGCATCAACTTCATGAAGATTGTGCCTGATGACCTGGCTTCAACCCTCGTGCATGGTACACAGGAAAAGATTGGCGAAGTGTTCCGCAAGGCAGAACGCAAGGCTCCAACCCTCATCTTCTTCGATGAGTTCGATGCGATGGTGCCCCAGCGCACCAATGACGACCGCAACTACCAAAACGGAGAGACCAACGAGTTTCTGTGTATGCTGAACAACGCTGCCGAAAAGGGCATCTATGTACTTGCTGCAACGAATCATCCTGAGCGCATCGACAAGGCCGTGCTGAGAACAGGACGCATCGATGAACTGATATGTTCATGCGCAGGACAATGGCTAGTTTGGAAGTGAGCACAGACAGTGCATCAGAAGTGACAGACAATGACACCGACTCTGATGGCAACGAGCATATAGATTAACCAAAAGCAGGAGGAACAACGATATGAACAAGAAAGAACTAATTATGAGAACCCTCGAAAAGATGGGTTACAGTCCGGAAATAGATAAAGATGGTGACATCATGTTCCGTTTCCAGATGAAGATTATCTATGTGCTGACGGGTGAAGATGAAGATCCCTATGTCGCCATGATGCTGCCCCAGTTCCATGAGTTTGAAGAAGGCCAAGAAACACTTGTGCTTGCCATCTGCAACAAGATGACTCGCGAGTTGAAGTTGGTAAAGGTTTATATTGACCAAACCTTCGAGAACGTAACATCTACCTGTGAGTTCTACTATGCCAATGAAGATGCGTTAGAGCAGAACCTCCGGAAGTCGCTTCACATGCTGGGCGTGATAAGAACAATATTCAGAAAAGAACTGGCAGAAATGACGGAGGAATAGGTAACCAAAAGGGCTAAAGGTGGGAAACTTAAGCAAATAATTAGAAGTTCGCCCGACACGGATATAGGGCATGAAGAACAATGAAGAGGGAAAACAGATGTCAATCCTAACAATTTGTACATGAAAAAATAAGCGCGAATGAGAATTTTTTCGTATCTTCGCCAAAAATATTTATGGTATGGATTCGCCAGTCGCACGAACTGGTACTGAACAATCTTCCGAAAAAACTGATATATATATATGAAGCAAGGAAAGAAAGCAATAGTGGTAGGTGCCTCGTCGGGCATCGGATTGGAGGTGGCAAAGTTGCTGATGAGCCAAGGGTGGACGGTGGGCGTTGCTGCCAGACGGGTGGAACTGCTGCAGGACTTAGGTGCAGCGGCCATTGAGTGCATCGACGTTACGAAAAGTGATGCCACAGAAAGCCTGCAACGGCTCATCAAGAAATTGGGCGGCATGAATCTCTACTTCCATGCTTCCGGCATTGGCAAACAGAACCGCTGTCTGGCAGCTGATATAGAACTGGCAACACTCGAAACGAACGGCATGGGCTTTACAAGAATGATTGGCGAGGCATACCGATACTTTGCCAAGCAGGGGGGCGGGCATATCGCTGCCATCACGTCTATAGCCGGAACGAAGGGACTTGGCCCTGCGCCTTCTTATTCGGCCACGAAAGCCATGCAGAACGTGTATCTGCAGGCTCTGGAGCAACAGGCCCGAAGCCGCGGGCTCGACATCTGCTTCACCGACATCCGGCCTGGATTTGTTGACACAGCCTTACTTGCAGGCGATTTCCACTATCCGCTGATGCTGCGTCCTGAGAAAGTGGCACGGGAGATTGTAAGTGCCATCAACCACCGTCGGCATGTTCGGGTTATCGATTGGAAATACCGCATTCTCACTGCCCTTTGGCGAAGAACCCCACGATGGATTTGGAGGAGAATTAAACTATGAAGATGTATTTCTGAGTCCACTTTCTAAAGTGAACTCAGTCAGGTTATTTCTTTAATAAAAGAGCAAGTGTTTGCTTGATATTGGTTTTGGCGGTTTCGGGCTTCATGGCTTCTTCCAAGGGGAGTGCTTGGGGATGAATGCACTCTGCACGAGAGAAACCTTCACAGAGCAGTTGCTCCTTGTCGCTAACTTGGCCGGCTATGAGTATGGTTGGAATGCCCTTTCGTTTGGCTCTCTGAAGAATGCCAAAAGGAAGCTTTCCCATGAGTGTTTGTCGGTCGGCCGAACCTTCACCTGTTATTACAAGTGAACAGTTGTTGAGCATGGCGTTGAAACCGATGGTGTTGAGCAGCAAGTCGATGCCGCTCTGTCTTTCTGCATTCAGATATTGCAAGAAGGCATAGCCCAGCCCGCCCGCAGCCCCTGCGCCCGGCATGTTCTGGCGGTCGAAGCCGAAGTGAAGGGCCGACTTCTCGGCAAACCTTTTGGCACGGGCATCAAGTTCGGCAACCATTTGTGGCGAGGCGCCCTTTTGCGGCGCAAAAACATGGGCAGCCCCATGCTCTCCGCATAGCGGATTAGTTACGTCGGTAGCAATGGTGAAGCTAACATCCCACAAGTGACCGATATTGTCCCAAGTTCCACCGTTGCCGAACTTGTTGATGATAGCTTTCAGCATGCCTGTGCCGCAATCGCTTGTGGCACTGCCGCCAAGACCTACGATGATGTGTTTTGCCCCTCGGCCTACGGCATCTGCCACAACTTGTCCTGTTCCGTAGCTGGTGGCTCGCATGGGATTTCGTTCTTCAGGTGAAAGCAACATAAGTCCGCCAACCTTGGCCATCTCTATCACCGCAGTATCATCTTTAAGCAGATACTGAGCCGTGATGTTGCGCATGAGCGGGTCTTTCACTTTCGTTTCAACCAACTCTCCGCCAATGGCATGGTGGAAAGCATCTAAGAAACCTTCGCCGCCATCGCTGACGGGAATCTTCACCACCTCGGCATCCGGCATGGCAACACGAATGCCTTCGGCAGCGGCCTCATTCGCCTCTTGCGACGAAAGACACCCCTTGAAGGAGTCGATGGCCACGATGATTTGCTTCATAACACTCACGCCTTTCATTGTTTTTTCTCTATGTATTCAAACAGGTTCATGGTTCCCGTCTCTTCTTCTATGCCAAGGTCGGGAACCTTTTCCTCCATTTTTGTCGTGCCGCTTGCTTTATCCACATAGAATAAAACAAATGCCCCTGTATAGCTGCTGAATAATAGAAATGAAACGATTGTTTTCATGTTATACTTTCTGTTTACGAACGCCCAAAAGAATGGTATCTGTAGGGTCGAGCCTGCAAAGTTAAGCATAATTCCTGAAACAGCATCATTCAATGAGCAAAGAAGAGCTTTTTTTATTCCAGTTTGATAATATTCTGCTAAAATATTATAAACCCCAATCGGTCATTAGGGTGTGACATTATCGTTGAGTTTGCGAGAAACTCCTTACTTTTCTGTTATAAAAAAATAAAAAAATAATGGAAGCAGTTAGCTTATTCAATTATTTACACTATTTTTGCGTTCGAATAAAACTTATGTGAAACCATTACATGAACACAGATATGGCAGGAAGCACATTTCCTTTGAGGAGCGCATTGACCGGATGATTCATGACAAGCGGCATCTGGCCGACATGACGGTTGCTGCTGGCGAGAGCTGGATTGGCAAATTGAGCAACAGCGAACTGCATGAGATATTCAGATGAAGCAATTGTAAATAAAACGAATACTAAACATGAGACACTACTTGGTTGGCCACCTAACTGCCGGCATGCTGATGGCTGGAATGCTGTTGGCTTGCGCACAAAAAGAACAAACTAAAACAGAAGAAAAAATGCAGAGTTTAGAATTAACGCAAGAGTGGGACAAAGTGTTCCCGCTGAGTGAGAAAGTAGACCACCGCAAGGTGACGTTTGAAACCCAGTATGGCTTGACACTGGCTGCCGACCTCTACACACCGAAGAATGCGCAGGGCAAGCTGGCTGCCATTGCTGTGAGCGGTCCGTTTGGTGCCGTTAAGGAGCAGTCGAGCGGACTCTATGCCATGCGCATGGCCGAACGGGGCTTCGTGGCGCTGGCCTTCGACCCTTCCTACACCGGTGAGAGCAGTGGCGAACCGCGCCGCACGGCATCGCCCGACATCAACACCGAAGACTTCATGGCGGCTGTCGACTTTCTTTCGAAGCAGCAGAATGTGGATTCCGACAAGATTGGCATCATCGGCATCTGCGGATGGGGAGGCATTGCACTGAATGCTGCTGCCGCCGACACCCGCATCAAGGCAACCGTAGCCTCAACCATGTACGACATGACCCGCGTGAGCGGCAACGGCTATTTCGACAGCGACGACAATGAGGCTTCGCGCCATGCAGCACGGGAGGCAATGGCCCGTCAGCGACTCACCAACCCCATGGCAATGGCTGGAGGCGTGGTGAATCCGCTGCCCACCGACGCTCCGCAGTTCGTGAAAGACTACTACGACTACTACATCACCCCGCGTGGCTACCACAAGCGCAGCGGCAACTCTAACGATGGCTGGCGAACCATTGGCACGCAGGCTTTCAGCAACAGCCGTTTCCTCTATTACATCAACGAAATTCGTTCGGCCGTTCTCGTGATGCATGGCGAAAAAGCCCATTCGCGCTACTTTGGCGAGGCTGCCTATAAATATATGGTGGAAGGTAAGGCCGAGGGCTACAATGTGGTGGGCAAGCCCAATCCCAATCCCGAAAACAAACAGCTGCTCATCATTCCGGGAGCTACACACTGCGACCTCTACGACGGCGGCTATACCGAGCTTGTGGGTAAAGGCGAACCAAAGAATCTCATTCCCTGGGATAAACTCGCAGCTTTTTTCGCCGAGAACATGAAGTAGGAATCCACACCATGTCGAAGACCACGACCAGCGGTGAGCCGACTCCCGAACCAGAGTCAGAGCCCACTCCCACGCCCACTCCCACGCCAGATTCGAGTGGTGGTGGCGACGATTAAGCCGATGTCCACTTACATCGGATATACACCCGCCCGAACGACTTGCAGAAGTTGTTCGGACGGGATTCCTCTATATTCGCAGCAAGTAAACCGCGTAAAGAAAGTTGGTACTCACCACTTTCTTCTAATGAAAATTGAGTAATTTTGTCCCCAATTTAAGATTCATGCTATATGATAGACCAGATTATAGACTTTAACAAGGACTTTGTGGCTCGTAAAGGCTACGAGAAATACTTGACTGATAAGTATCCCGACAAGAAGTTGGCTGTACTTTCATGTATGGACACCAGGCTAACCGAACTGCTCCCTGCTGCCTTGGGGTTGATCTTTCCATTCGTATTTATAGCCTTGTTATTATGCTCATGCAATAATAGCAAAACAAATCATGGCCCAGAGTCTGATATGCAAACGGAAATGCAAGATTCTCTGAGTGCTAAGCCTTCTGTAAGTAAGATAACAGCGGAAATGGCATACGAGGGAGTCAACAACTACTGTCATAAAGAGTATGACTGGAGTGTAGCGAAGGACAATCCCAACATCATGTATATACAGATGGGTGAAGAGACGGAAACTGAGTATGAAGTGGTGTTCCGTAGCTATACTGGTGCATTTATGTATTTCTATGTCGATAAGACAAGTGGCACCACCAAAATGGTGGAGAAAGTTCCCAACCTTGGCGTAGAGGAAGAATCAGGAACCATTAACCTGTTTGACTACTTAGATAAGAACTGATGGACTACTTACCGAAAGACCCTGCAATACTGGTTTCGAGCGTCAACATGCTTCTGAGGGATGAAGAGTTTGACACACTGGAATCCTTGTGCTATAACTTCGGAACAGAACCAAAGGATATAAAGAACTACCTACACGGACATGGATTCGTTTATAGCGACAAGCAGAAACAGTTCCGTCCGATTGGATATGACAAGAAAGAAACGAACGAACAGCGAGAGCAATCATGCTTGCATGAATTGCCGAGTTGTGAGTGAGGAAGACTCAGTCAATGATAACGAAAGACAGTATAGAGACAGCCTATAGTTTTCTGCATCAGAAGCAGAGGATCTATGTTCATTCTACGCTCGACTGGCAGAAAGA